>NZ_JAIUIB010000015.1:0-157825 GCF_020165375.1 Mesorhizobium sp. BR1-1-4
TTCGGGGGCGGGTCGCTTCAACATGACCCAGTGAATCAAAAACCCCCGGCAATTGCCAGGGGTTTGTCAGCAGTCTGACCGTCCCGGTTTAACCGGGACGGTTTTTTGCGTTCTGGGCATGCAGTGCGACTGAGCGTCGCCGGCCAGCACGGCAGAGATATCAGCAGTGGAAACGGCATCCTGATTGGAGCACTCCGCGTCGACCTGGTGGAGGCTTCCGGGGCCAGTGAGTGAGAACCATTGCTCGCGTTCGGCCGGACTAATTTTAGGCGGATCAAAACCGTCGTCAGTACATCCAGGCGCTTGTTCATTCCGCTATCACTTGCGGATAACGAATCCCGAAATCTGCGTTCTCAAGAAAGCGCCGCGGGGATCTGCAGAGCACCTAGCGGCGATTGGACAAACGTCGGCAAAGTCTCGTCGACATGGGCCAAGCCACGCGCCTGGACGACGGACGCATCCGAGCGTCAAAGGACCTGCTGCACCGGCTCGAACAGGCCGAAGTCGCCCGCGTCGGCCGTATGATGGCGGCCGAGCGCGAGCTGAGCTTTATAAAGCATCAGACTGGGGAGCACGTCAGCGGCCGGCTGGTTGGAGCAGCTAATCTCGCCTCCAGACGCTTCGCAATGATTGACGACGGGGTCGGCTTACAGCTCGTGCCGTGGCAGCCAGCACTCGAAAAGCGCATCGGCCAGCATATTACTGGCATAACCCGTGACAGCGGCGATATCGAGTGGAGCTTCGGCAGGATGCGCGGGATGGGACTTTGAGCGTCTTCGAGCGTGGCGGCTTGACCGCACACCGGCGGAAGTAAAATGGTTATCCGCCCTCGCCGGCCGCCGCGATGTCTACTGCCGACGATCGGCGGCCCAAAGGCGAAAGCTGGGTCGGCTTCTCCATGAGAAGTGTTTTTGTCATCGACGGCCCCGAAGCCGTCACGAGCCCAGCACATTCAATGATCACCGTGACCGAACGGCAAGGTTCACTGTCACCACGCCCCATCAATGTCCAGCCTATCAGACGCCGCAGCTCTCGCATAACCGCGTTCCCATTGGCTCCGACCATCAGTGACGATCGCCTGAAATCCGGTTCCGTTGCCTCATGAAAGAGGTGCCAGCGATGCAACGGGTGTTTCAGGGGACCGGCCTGGCAAGCCTGTTCGGCTATAGCTGCTGGAGATGCGCTGGGAGGTTGCCGTGCAGGGATCATCCACCGATAGGGAGTTGGCCACATGCAACCAATATTTCGATTGCGAGCCGGCGTGAGCGAAACGTGTTCCACCCTCAGTCGATTTCAGCCGGCCGCATCCAGAATGCCTTGCCTCTGGCGTCGTGCCAGCAGTTCCGTCAGCCAATCCGGATCCATTTCCGGTACGGACGAGAGAAGCAGTTCGGTGTAGGCAGCGTGCGGGGGTGTCAAAATCTCCGTCTTCAAGCCCTGCTCCACCACCCTCCCTTGATGCATGACCACGACCTCGTCCGCGATCGCTCTTACTGTCGCGATATCGTGGGTGATGAAAATGTAGCTGACGCCGAGTTCGCGCTGCAGGCGCATCAGGAGCGTCAGGATCTCTTCCTGCACAATCTGATCCAGTGCCGAGGTGACCTCGTCACAAATAATGAACTCCGGATTGGCAGCCAGAGCGCGGGCTATGCAGATCCGCTGCTTCTGGCCACCGGACAACTCACCGGGCAGTCTGTCGAGGAAGCTTTCGTCCATCTCGATCATGTGCATGAGCTCGCCGACCCGCTCGTCGCGCTGCTGCCCCTTCAAGCCTAAGTAGAATTCAAGCGGACGCGAAATTATCTCCTCCACAGTCTGGCGAGGGTTAAGGGCGCTGTCCGGCGATTGATATACCATTTGGATGCGGCGCAGCAGGTCTTTCGAACGTCCCTTCAAGGAGAGGGTAAGCGGCTTGCCATCAAACGACATCGATCCAGACATCGCAGGCAGCAAACCGGTAACGACGCGCGCGAGCGTCGATTTCCCCGACCCTGATTCGCCCACGACTGCTACCGTCCGGCCGCGCGGAACCTTGATGGACACGTCCACCAGCACCTTAACCCTTCCGGCATAAGCCGCGGTGACATTGTCGATGGCGAGTAAATGGTCCTGGGTCCGAATCTCCGTTTTGGCGAGCTTGCGCACGGCCCAGAGGGTCCGGGTGTATTCCTGGGTAGGGGTAGTGAGCATCTGCCGTGTGTCGGCTTCCTCGACGGTTTGTCCATGGAGCAGAACCATGATCCGGTCCGCCATTTGCGCCACCACGGCTAAATCGTGTGTGACGTAGATCGCTGCTGTGTTGAAATCTTCAACAATCCTGCGGATGGAGGCCAGGACCTCCACTTGCGTCGTCACATCGAGCGCAGTGGTCGGCTCATCGAACACGATCAGGTCGGGCCGGCAAGCCATGGCCATGGCCGTCATGGCTCGCTGCAACTGACCACCGGACACCTGATGCGGATACCGGAAGCCGATGGTCTCAGGTTCTGGAAGCTGGAGGCGTCGATAAAGGCCAATAGCGTCGCGATTGGCCTTGTCTCTGCTGGCGATCCCGTGCGCAACCGCCGTCTCCACGGTCTGATCCAGGAGCCGGTGAGCCGGGTTGAACCAGGCGGCCGCGCTTTGCGCCACATAGGCGATGCGGGAACCCCTGAGGCGCCGACGGCGGGCTTCGCTCATTGACAAAAGATCGACCCCGTCGAACAGCACCGAGCCTTGGGTAATACGGCACCCCGGCTTGGCATAACCCATTGCCGCAAGGCCGATGGTCGACTTCCCGGCGCCGGATTCGCCGATCAGCCCGAGCACTTCTCCGCGTTTAAGCGAGAGATCCACGCCCCGAACGATCGGGTGCCAGCGCTCGTCCGAGAAGCCTTCAACGTGGAGGTCCCGGACCTTGAGAAGATCTGTTCCCTTTTCGCGCGCCGTGGCACTGCTACTTTTCATCACGTAGTCCACTCGTTGAATGCAGAATCCAGTCCACGACGAAGTTCACGGCTACTGTGAGGAGGGCAATGGCACCCGCCGGCAGCAGCGGCGTGACGTCGCCATACGTGATCAGCGTTGCGTTTTCCCGCACCATCGACCCCCAATCAGCCGATGGCGGCTGTATGCCGACGCCCAGGAAGGACAATGCTGCGATCGTCAGAAATACAAAGCAGAATCGCAGGCCAAATTCCGCGATGAGCGGCGGCATAATGTTGGGCAGGATTTCCTTGCGCAGAATCCAAGCGGGACCTTCGCCGCGCAATTGCGCGACCTCGACATACTCCATTACCACCACGTTCAGGCCAACGGCTCGGGCCAGACGAAACACACGCGTCGAATCGAGCAGCGCGATGATCAAGACGAGGCTGGTTATCGAGGAGCCGAATATGGAGAGCAGCATCAACGCAAAAATGAGACTGGGGATCGACATCAAGACGTCCACCGCGCGTGACAATAGCTGGTCAGGCCACCCTCGGTACATTGAAGACAGCAGGCCGAGCGTCACACCGGCTGCAAAGGATATGATGGTTGTGGCAACGGCGATGCCGATCGTGTTGCGAGCCCCGTAGATTAGTCGAGTGAGCATGTCGCGACCGAGTTGGTCAGTCCCGAACATAAACTCGTGGCTCCAGGGCGCGAATGCCTCGCTAAAGACCTGCGTCTCTCGATAAGGAGCGACGGGAGGCGCAAATAGAGCGACCAGAACGTAGCAGAGGGTTACAACCATGCCGAACCAGGCACTGAGCGGCGCCTTCTTCAGCGCTATCCACATGCGAGATCGGCGTGTGCGCCTTACCCTGAGCGCTCTCGTGGTCTGAATGAGGGGCTCCGCACTTGTCATCTTGGGTGCAAAAGCCTCGGATTGGTCGCGATCGAAATGATATCGGCGATCAGGTTGAGCAGGATGTAGGTGGCGGCGAAGACAAGGGCGCAGGCTTGCACGACTGGTACGTCCCTCGATTTCACGGCATCGACCATCAGTTGGCCGACGCCGGGGTAGACGAACACCACCTCGACAACCACGACGCCGACGATAAGGTAGGCAAGATTGAAGGCGACAACCGTCACGATCGGGGCCCAGGCGTTTGGCAAAGCGTGCCGAAGCACGACCACCATTGGCGTCATTCCCTTCAACCGAGCCATGTCGATATAGGGGCTTGAAAGCATGTTGATGATCGCCGCGCGCGTCATTCGCATCATGTGAGCGACGATGACGAGTGTGAGCGTGATGGACGGCAAGGCCGCACGCCAGACGTGCTCCCAGAAAGGCGTCTGGTCGCTGATATTGGCCAGCGTCGGGAACTTCGGTACGACGTTTAGGGTCCAGTTGATCGAAGCCGCAAGCCAGACGGGTAGAGACTGTGCGAACTCCGTCCCGGCGAACGTATCGCGCGAGATGATCAGGAAGGCGAGCATGTAGGCGACGAAGAATTCAGGGAACGAAATTGTCGTAAGCGTCACCGTGTTTACAAGCCGATCGAACCAGCTGTTGCGGTAGAGGGCCGCAAGAATGCCCAACCCCAGCGCCAGCGGCACTGCGATGAGCGCGGTCATGACCGCCAGGAACATCGTGTTGTAAAGGCGAGGTGCGATGATTTCCGCGACTGTTCGCCGGTAGCCAGTCCGGCTGGCGAAGGAGGATCCAAAATCACCCTGAGCCATCTTACCAATCCAGCTGAAATAGCGTGCGATTGGCGGGCGATCGAGGCCGATCTCGTGTTGAAGGGCCGCGACTGTTTCGGGGGTAGCGGCTTGGCCGAGCGTCGCTTTGGCGAAGTCGCCAGGCAGCATTGCGATGGCCGAAAAGATGATGATGGAAACGACGAACAACGTGATCAGGCCGAGGCCTAACCTTTGCAGAACCGTTTTTGCGACCGGATTCACACGCATGCGCGCAGTCCCAACGGCGCGCCGCCCGCTGTGCGACCGGCGCGCTTGGCAAACACCTCTATGCCTCAGCCATCCACCAGCGCTCAGCCATCTTCAGTCCGTCATTTTCCCAATTCGGCGCCACATCGCCATGCGCCAGTTTCTTGGATTTGGCGCTGACGAAGTTGTTGAACACCAGCACGATAGTACCGCCATCATCATGGGTCAGCTGCTGCATTTCGGCATACATGGCGGCGCGCTTGGCCTCATCCGTCTCGGCTCGGGCTTGGACGAGCAATTCGTTGAAGCGGGGATTCTTCCAGAAGGACTCGTTCCAGCTGGATTCGGCCGCGAAGGCTTGCGTGAACATCCAGTCGGCGGTGGCGCGACCACTCCAATACGAAGCGCACCACGGCTTCTTGAGCCAGACATTGTCCCAATATGCGTCCTCCGCTTCGCGCACCACATTGACGTCGATGCCGCACTGTGCGGCCGTCTCGCGAATGAGTGCGGCCGCGTCTACCGCCCCAGCGAAAGCGGCGTCGGCGACCGAGAGATCGACCTTCAGCTTTTCCATCCCCGCCTTCTTCAGATGATGACGGGCCTTTTCGGGATCGAAACTGTGTTGCGGCTCCGGGTTCTTGTAAAACTTGATCGCCGGCGCAATTGGATCGTCATTGGCAACGGTAGCATGGCCGAGGAAAATCTTGTCGGCGATCTCTTGTCGGTTGATCGCCCATTTCATTGCCATGCGCACATCCCGATTGTCGAAAGGCGCCATGGTGACGTTCATCGGCAAGGTATAATGCCCGTATCCGGTGATCTCGATGATGTCGATTTTTGGATTGCGCTTCAACATGCCGAGTGTTTTCAGGTCGGCGCGGCCGATGTAATCCACTTCCCCGGTCGAGAGTGCAGCCATGCGTGCGGCCAAATCCGTAATGGCGACGAACTCCACCTCATCCAGGTAAGGCTTGCCGTTCTTGAAATAATTTGGGTTGCGCTTGAGCTTGGCCGAAACGCCGGGCTGGAAATTCTCGAGCACGAATGCGCCGGTTCGGGCTCCTGATGCCCAATCGGCTTTCCCGTCAACGCTAGGCATGATCACGAGATGATAATCGCTCATAATGTAGGGGAAATCGGCGTTGCCGCTGTCGAGTGTGAAGACAACCGTTTCTGGGCCGTCCGCCTTAATGTCCTTCACAGAGGCAAGCAAAGGCTTCGCCGCAGATTTGGTGTCGGCGCCCATGTGATACCGCATGGAGGTCACGACATCGTCTGCGGTCACGCTTTTGCCATTGTGGAAGGTCGCGCCCTTGCGCAGCTTGAAGACCCACGTCTTGGCGCCATTGGAAGATTCGAAGCTTTCTGCCAGGTCTGGCTGTATGCCGCCCTTCGCATCCACCTCGGTCAGGCTGTTGGACATAGCGCCTGAAAAGGCGGTTTGGGAGAAAGTGTCGGGATACCCGGCCGGATCAATGGAATCTGTAGTCGCTCCATGCGCCATGCCGAGCTTCGCAAAGCCACCTTGCTGCGGTTCTGCTCGTGCCTCCGTGACAAAGAGCTTATCTGCGGCCGCGATGGTGAGGCCTGCCGCCAACCCTAGATGGATGAAGTCACGCCGCGAGACCTTGCCGCGACCGATCAGACTTTGCGCGATGCGAAGCTTGTACTCAGATTCCGACATTTTCGTTCTCCCATTGGCGGATTTTTTTCCGCGTTATAATTAACCCTCGTCATGCACGTCGACTTGCCAACTCTTCTTCCCTTGCTTTCGCCTTCTTCATCGAGCTGCTGATCCCTTTGACCGTTACGCGGTCACATAGATGTTGCCGTCCTCGACCACGACCGGGAATGTTCGCGCCCGCACGCTCGGGTCGACAAGTGCCGAACCCGTCTTGATGTCGAACTCCCAGCCATGCCAGGCGCAGCGCACAATCTCATTTTCCCGGTGATAGATGAACCGCGCTTCGTCGACCGGTGCGGTGGTCCCGCATTGTGGCCCCTCACACAGCGGTGCCCCGCGATGCGGACAAATATTAAGCAGCGCGTGGAATGTCTCTCCGATGCGAAAGACACCCACCGAAAGGCTGCGGACTTTTGCGATGACGGGTGTGCCCGCTTCGATCTCCTCGGCGCGACAGATGAAGATTTTCTCGGCCATGGTCTGCTCCGTCAGGCAGCATTCGCGGTCAGCAGGGCCGGAATCCGCTTATAAACATCGAGCGCATTTTGACCCATCACCTTCGTCCTCCAAGCAGGAGGAATGTGCAGCGTGTTGGCGTCATCATAGTCCCAATGCGGATAGTCTGACGCAAACATCAGCGTGTTCTCACCGTCCATCGCTTCCAGAATGGACCAGAGATGCTGCACATTCGCGGGCTGCTCCAGGGGCTGTGTGGAAAACCGAATATTTCGGCGGCAGTACTCGGACGGCAGCATTCTCAGCCAAGGGGTCTCCTTGCGCAGCGCCTTGTAGTCGGCGTCGAGGCGCCACAGCACAGTCGGCACCCAGGCGACGCCGCATTCGACCACGACGAAATAGAGTTCCGGCCATTTCTCGAACACACCGTGGGCAATCATGCTGGCGACATGGCTGATCGCCGACATGTGCAGGATTGCGTGTGTCTCCCAGAAGAAGGTGGTGGGGGCAGGCGCGACGGCGTTCCAGTTGACGCCACCGTGGCCGCCCAGGTGAATGGCAAACGGCAATCCCATCTCCGCACAGGCTTCGTAGATCGGGTGGTAGAAGGGATCGCCGTAGGGCTTCACGGAGCCTTGGGAGGCTAGAACCTGGACCATGCGAGGATGACTGCCTAGCCGACGGATTTCGGCGGCCGCCAGCTTTGGATCCTGAGGCGCAATGATGATCGAACCCATGAAGCGGTTGTCTTTCGGCAACCACTCGGCGATCTGATAGTCATTGTAGGCACTGACCAGCGCACTGGCGTAATAGGGGTTTGCGAGAGTCGAGGCTTCTATAGGCTCGTCCCCGGTCAGGATCGCCACGCCGACCTTGTATTTGTCGAGATGTTTTTCCTTCATGATCCGATAGTTGTCGGCTTCGGTCTCGGGTCGCACGTCCTTTCGCGAGAAATCCTGCGGATGGAACCAGGGGCGATGGCCATGCGGGAAGGACCCTCTGGGGCCGGTCTTCTCGCCCTCGATGAACATGTCCTTCCAGATGCCGGAAAGATACGGTTCCAATACCGTGGCGCTGGACCAGTAGTTGTGACAATCGCAGTCGACGATAAACACTTTAGCTTTTGCTCCCTCTCCAGACCGCGGCTTTACTTGCCGTTTAGCTCGCCCAGCTTCCGCCTTGACAATTGGCGGATCAAGCCAATGATCTCTGGGTAATGATCGGTTTTTTCGATTGAGGCGCAACACGTGCAGCTGGACCACATTGGAACGTTGCTCGACATCATCGAATCACGCAACTTCAACCGGACTGCCGACCGGCTGAACATTACGCAGTCGACGGTCAGCACTCGGATCAAGAGCCTCGAAAGCGCGGTAGGATCGGAGCTCTTCCATCGTGGTCGCGCTGGCGCTGAACCGACCGCGGCGGGGCGTCGTTTCGAAGCCTACGCGCGGGCGATGTTGTCGACTTGGTCGCAGGCGCGTCACGACGTGCGCGCGTTCAACCGGTTCGAAGGAACCCTGCGCGTGGCCGCGCAGGTTGGCATGACCCGCTCAGTGCTGCCTGGGTGGGTGGAGGCGCTCTGTCAGGCCCTTCCCAAAGCCTCGATCCATGTGGAATCCGACTACTCCAACCAGATGGTGACCGATCTCAGCATGGGAAATCTGGACATAGCCGTGCTCTACGCGCCCCGCTATCTTCCCGAAATTGCTTATGAGCACCTTATGGTCGAGGAGTATGTGATGGTCTCGACCTTTGCCAGGACGATGTCGGAGGTCGATCCTGACAGCTACATTCGGCCAGGCTACACCGTCGTCCTTGAGAAAACCCATTCCGAGCTGATCCCTTCTTTGGCAATCTCCCGCCTTTCCATGGGATCCGAGAGCCTGGCCGAAGCCATGCTGCGGCGAACCGGGGGGAGTTGTTACATGCGCAACGACGATGCCCGCAGGTTTACGGCCGAGTGCCCGTCGTTCCTGGTCGAGGGCGCACCGACGCTCTCCCAGCCCGTCCATACGGCCATGCTCGCCCGGCGCAAGCATGAGCCGATCATCCGCAAAGGGCTTCGTGCGCTGCAGCTGGCGGTGATGTCGCTCGAGACGTAGATCGAAATTCCCGATTAAAAAACCGGTCTGGAGCTACTATTCGGCTAAGTGCCCGGCTGCCATGTTGCGGCGTCATTTGAAGAGCTAAACATGAACGCACTCACTTCATTTCCGAGTTCCGAATTTGTTGCGAGAATGCGGCAGCGGCAATGGGCTGACGCATCGCCACAGGCAATGCTCTGCCGTGCGGTCATCGACGAGACGCACGACGCGAAGACCTTTGTGTTCTCGGCCGCCTCAGACCGCATGTTCTGCTTCAATGCGGGGCAATACGTGGTCCTTCACCTCGCGATCGATGGCGCCGCGGTGGCCAGGTCCTATTCCGTTTCGTCGCCGCCAACACGTCCGCTCGACCTGCACATTACGGTCAAGCGGACACCAGACGGGCTCGTTTCCAATTGGCTCCACGACAATCTGCGGGCGGGCGACGAAATCAACATTGAAGGCCCGCGGGGCTCGTTCAAACTTGACGGCTTGCCAGGCGAAAAGCCTCTCTTTCTTGCGGGCGGCAGCGGGATCACGCCTCTTATGTCAATGCTGCGAACCCTGACGGACAGAGCATCCGATCTGGACCTGCGTCTCGTCTACAGTGCGCGGTCGCCGCGAGATCTCATCTTCAGGTCGGAACTCGATGCGCTTGCTGCCCGATTCCGCAACCTGAGCGTGACATGCGTCTGTTCCAGGCGAGATCCTGCCTGGGCCGGACCGACTGGCCGCATAGACGGCCCCATGCTCCTGCGCCTCATCCCCGATCTTCGCGAGCGGACAGTCTACGCCTGCGGCCCCGAACAGTACATGAAGGCGCTGCGGGATGGTCTTGGCCAGGCAGGCGTTGACCCACGGAGGTATCATGAGGAGAGCTTTGGAGGCGATCTGGGTCCTACTACTTCGGACGTGGCGTCTGCCATTTCGTCCTCCGTCCATTTCGCCCGTTCCGGACTGGAGCATCGCTGCGCGCCCGGAGAGACCCTGCTGGATGCGGCGCGCAATTGCGGTGTCTATGTCCCCACCGGCTGCCAGCAGGGAATTTGCGGCACGTGCCGGATACCCAAGCTCTCTGGCGACGTCGTGATGCATGATCTTGGCGGACTCACATCCGAAGAAAAGTCAGCTGGCTTTGTCCTTGCCTGTTGCAGCCGCGCGCAGGGCGCTGTTTCAGTCGATCTTTGACCTCGGCTGAGGTTCTGAACGGATGATTTTCTATTGACGGCAAGCTGGTCCCGCATGCGATTCAGCTGAATTCCACGCCTGGGTTCTTAGAAAGGCAGACTCAAAGCTGGGTCCCATGTACCTGCTCGATCTTCGCCTGAAGGGTTGCGTCAGACCAGTCAGTCTTCATCAGCGCAGCACCCTCCATCGCAGGTCAAGTGAAGCTTTTTATAGCATCAGGCAGGTCGCTTCCCCCTTTTTAAATGGGGAGCCGTGCGCGGTGGCCTAGCTCAGCCGCCACATAGGGGCGACGGTATCCAAAACTGCATATGATGCATCGCTGCAAAGAAGGAGAGAGATGGTCTTGGCCATCTCTCCCCCGCGAATGCCGCCTGCGCAGAGCGGGGCCGCCCGCTCGCAAGGCGGTGAATGTTCTCACCGCCTAAACTGATCCCATCCGCCCGCTCGACGCGCAGCCCAGCTCCGCTCGCCGGCATTCGCCCCCCTCTCTGCCGCGCGCTCACGCGCCCCCGGAAGGCATGCCGAGGGGCATGCCTTCGGCATGTAACGGGAAAGGACCAGAGCCATGACGACCAATGAAACGAATGCGAAGACCGCAACTGCCAGCGATAACGGCACGGAGGTTTTCATCCCGCTGAACAAGCTGAAGAAGTCGCCTCGCAATGCGCGCAAGACCCCGCACAGCGAGGCGGTCATCGAGGCCTATGCGGCGAGCATCGCCGCCAAGGGCATCCTGCAGAACCTCGTGGTGGAGCCGGAGCTTGACGGGGAGGGCGCGGAAACCAGCTTCTACTTCGTCAGCATAGGTGAAGGCCGCAGGTTGGCGCAGTTGCTGCGCGTGAAGCGCAAGCAGATCAAGAAGACAGAGCCAATCCGCTGCGTCATCGACACGGTCAACGATGCGCACGAGATCAGCCTGGACGAGAACATCACCCGCGAGGCGATGCATCCCGCCGATCAGTTCGAGGCGTTCCGCGACCTTCACGAGAACAAAGGATGGGGTGCGGAGGAAATCGCCGCTCGCTTCGGCATCACCGCGCATGTCGTGAGGCAGCGCATGCGGTTGGGCGCGGTCAGCCCCACGCTGATGCAGGTCTATCGCGATGGCGACCTGACGCTTGACCAATTGATGGCTTTCGCCATCACCGACGATCACGCCCGGCAAGTGCAGGTTTTCGAAAACCTCACCTACAACCGCGAGCCGTACGTCATCCGCCGAGAACTGACGCGGACGCATGTTGCGGCGAGCGACCGGCGCGCCGTCTTCATCGGGGCAAAGGCCTACATGGAAGCCGGTGGCGCTATCTTGCGCGATTTGTTCACCGAGGATCGGGGCGGGTTCTACGAGGATGCCGCTCTGCTGGACCGATTGGTGATCGAGAAGCTGCAAGGCATCTCGGAAACTGTCAGGCAGGGTGAGGGCTGGAAATGGGCAGATGTCCATATCGACTTTCCCCACGCAAACGGCTTGCGCCGCACATACCCTCAACCGGTGGATTTGTCGGAGAAAGATCAAGCTGCCTACGCGACGGCATCCGACGAGTTCAACCGGCTCACGGATGAATGGGATAGCGCAGAGGAACTGCCGGACGATGTCGATCAGCGTTTTGGCAGGCTCGAAGCCGAGATCGAGCGCATCGACGCGCTGCGTCACGCCTTCGATCCTGATGTTGTTTCGCGTGGCGGCGTGTTCGTCGTGCTTGCCCACGACGGATCGGCGCGCATCGAACGTGGCTTCATTCGCGCCGAGGATGAGTTGCCGGAACTGGAAGCGGTAACACTGCAAGGCGGCGAAGGTTACGCCCTCAACGACGATGGCGAGATCATCGAAGCCGGCACCGGTTCAGATTGCGATGATGCGAACGATGGAGAAGCGGAGGACGACGGCAAGCCGTTGTCGGACCTTCTCATTCGCGACTTGACCGCTCACCGGACGCTTGGGCTTCGGCTTGCGCTTGGCGAACAGCCGGACATTGCCCTTGTCGCGGTTACCCATGCTCTTGCCGCGCAGACCTTCTATCAGGGTGTGGAAGCCCACTGCCTGGAAATACGCCCGACCAGCATCTATCTCGCCGGGCATGCGGACGGCATCGAGGATACGGCGGCAGGCAAGGCGCTGGCGGACCGACACGCGGAGTGGGCTGCGGACATGCCTCGCAATGTGGGCGACCTGTGGGGCTTGATCGCCGCACTCGACCACGCCAGCGTCATGGCGTTGTTCGCTCACTGCGCCTCGCTAACCGTCAATGCCGTGAAACAGCCTTGGGAGCGCAAGCCGCGCGCCCACGAGACAGCGGACAGACTGGCAACGGCGGTCAACCTCGACATGACGGCACATTGGACGCCAAACGTCCGGACGTATCTCGGGCGCATCACCAAGGCACATATCATCGACGCCGTGCGCGAAGCTGCCAGCGACGAGGCGGCAGACAGCCTGTCGGATCTGAAAAAGCAGCCAATGGCGGAAGCCGCCGAGCAGTTGCTCGCCGGGACCGGATGGCTACCTGCGATCTTACGCACAGAGCCACCAGCCATGTCCGTTGAAAAGCAGGACGAGACAGCAGATGCCAGACCGGTGGACGTTCCCGAGGTGGAAACAAAAACCGCGCAGATCGACACGACCGAGGAAGCTGATGCCTTTGACGTCGCCGCCGAGTGAGGCGCGCTTTCCAAGAATTTTCGGCCGCGCCGTTGGCGCGGCCGGACACTTCGACAGCACGAGGTTCGGAAGTGTTGGAACGCTGATGATGTCTACCGAGGCGAACATCGTCCGGGCGCGACCGCCACCTACCCGCCCGGCGCATCTCGGCGTCGTGCGCCGTCGTGCGTCCCGTTCCCGACAATGCATCACCATGCGTGAGCGGTCAGCGTATTGGGATCATCCCGCGATGGTGTGGAGCCGGTGCAAATAGTTGCCAACGCTTTCGCTCGAGTCGGGCGCGCATGCTCCGGACTTGAGATTCGTAGTCGTCACGAGGTTTGGCGGCTTGGTTGTCGCGTCCCTCGCGCCAGGTCTTCTTCATGCCGCCCGGCACTCGATCGCGGTTAGCCCAAAGATGAAGGGAAGGCGGGTCGTCCCTTTTTCATCCGATGGAGGAGGGACCACACTCTCCTGGCGTTTGAGGCCAGTTCGTTGACAGTACGGAACAGCGCCCGGGCGCGGAAGATATTGGCTGTGAGCCATCATAGTCCTCTTGGTGTTCCCTTCCGTTGGCGCCAAGCCACGCCCACGGCGTCCTCGAACGGATTGGGTCTGACCGAAGACCGTCTTCGCTTTGCTCCGCCTCGATCGTCTTCCCGCAACGACGCCACTGCGTTTTCTTCCCCTGGCCGCTGCGCGTCCATTCCTCGCGGTTCAAGAAAGCCTCGCGTCGCCGTCTTCCACTTCGTTTCAGCCCCTTCGCGGTGCGGACCGATCGTCCCCGGTCTCACGACCACCATCGAGGCCGCGATGGGCGCGGCCCGAGAAAAACAGAAGGAACCACCACAATGGCTACGATCGGCACTTTCTCCCGCACCGCGAAGGGCTTTTCCGGCTCGGTCAAGACCCTCAATCTCAATGTCAGGACGGTCACGTTCGCTCCGGCCGATGGCGAAAATGAAAAAGGTCCCGACTTCCGCATCTTCGCCGGCGCCACCGAGTTCGGGGCGGCGTGGAAGAAGACCTCGCGGGAGGGACGCGACTATCACTCCGTCAAGCTCGACGATCCGAGCTTCCCCGCTCCGATCTATGCGAGCCTGGTTGAGACTGACACCGAGGGCGACTTCTCGCTCATCTGGTCCCGCCGCACCGCAGAGTGACCCGATAAGACACGAAGCCCCGCCGCAAGGCGGGGCTTCGCCATGTTCAGGTCAGGCGCAGCCTAGGCTCTGTCAGACGCAGCAGGCTACGCTTTGGCGGGCGCCTTGCGCGCCTTCTTCACCGGCGACTTGATTGCAGCCGCAGTTGTTCTCGCTGCTGCCGCACGCACGGCGGGTTTGCGTTTTTCTGCCGCGGCAGATGTGGCCGCTGGCGCTTTGCGCCCGAGTCCAATTGATTTCGCCAGGGCCGACCGCGTCGCCGCATAGGTCGGCGCCACCATCGGATAGTCGGCCGGCAGGTTCCACTTCTGCCGATATTGGTCGGGGGTCAGGTTAAAGTGCTGAAGATGCCGCTTGAGCGATTTGAATTTCTTTCCATCTTCCAGACAGATGATGAAGTCCGGCGTCACCGACTTCTTGATCGATACTGCCGGCTCCTGCTTGACCACCGGTTCTGCCGTTGGCGTTCCGATGCCGTTCAGAGCGGCATGGATATCGCCGATCAACTTCGGCAACTCGCCAACCGGTACTGGATTGTTCGATACATAGGCGGCGACAATGTCAGCCGTTATCGACACGGTATCCAGTTCGTTGTCTTGTTCGAGAGCAGTGGTCATTTAATTTCCCTCTTTTTGTATCAGATGAATTGAGCGACGTTTGATTTTCCCAGCCTGCCCACGAGGCAAATAGTACGTCTCTTTGCAAAATACACGTCTCTTACGCAACATTATAAGAGTAAGCTTCGCTTTTATCGTCCCGATCGGCTGCGGATGCCCTTGCCGATCACATGGGAAGCGAGGAGCTTCCCCTCGCTTCCCCGCCAGTTCCGCCTGTGCAGAGCAGGGTCGCTGGCTCGCAAAGCGGCTTACCTCGGCAATGATCTCGATCGCTTTCCATCCACTTCGCTCAACCATGCAACCCGGCTCCGCGCGCCAGCACTGGCCCCCATCACTCCCGCGCGCTCTCGCGCCCCCGGAAGGCATGCCGGGGGACATGCCTTCGGCATTGACGAAAAGGAGTGAGCGAAACGAACATGACCACCACCATCGGCGAGAACAACAGCCAGCAGCAGGCGACTTCCAGCGGCTTTCGCGTGGATATCTCGCGCGGCGAGCGGATCGGGCGAGTTTCCTCGGAATGGTTCTCGCGTCCCGATGACGAGCGCTATCTGAGCCTCACCGAGCTTTATCATGCCGTGAAGCAGCGGGCGGACCGCGCTACTGCCCGCGCCGTCGAGAGTCGCGCCGTGCGCGTGGAAGCCACCCGCGACAATGCGGAGCGGCTTTCGCTAAGCGTTCCCGGACGGGAGCAGCCAATCGCACCAACGCATTGGAGTTTTGGGCAGCTTTGCAGCCTTGTCGGCGTACCAGCGACCTATATGCGCCAACTGCCCGCACCGCTCGCAGGCATCAATTTGCAGCACGGACTCTTGAGCCATCGGGCAGAATTGATGAAGACACTAGAGACGGAAGACGGACGCGTAGAACTTCGCGCCGTGACCGGCCCGGACTATGGCCGCATCTGGGATCACGAGCTTGTCGCCGCCGTCATGAATATCGCCGGCAATGGCACCGGTGACACCATGTGGAACGTGCCGGGCGTTCTGGATTGGGCGACGATGGCTCACAATCCATTCGTGGACGTGACCAAGGACACCACCACGCTTTACGCCAGCGACCGCGACGCGTTCCTGTTTCTGGTGGACGATACACATCCATCGAAGCCGGAAGGCTCCCGAATGGCGAACCGGATTTGTATTTTCGTGGCTTCTATTGCTGGAATTCGGAAGTCGGCAGCAAGACGCTGGGCATCGCGAGTTTCTATCTCCGTGCCGTGTGCATGAACCGAAATCTATGGGGCGTGGAAGGCTTCGAGGAAATCACGATCCGCCATTCGAAGTTTGCCGCGCAGCGTTTTGCGTACGAAGCAGCGCCCGCTTTGACGAGCTTTGCCAACTCAAGCGCCGCGCCGTTCATCGCCGGCATCAAAGCCGCTCGTGAGAAGATCGCCGCCCGTAGCGACGAAGAGCGCGAAAACTTCCTGCGCAAACGCGGCTTCTCCAAGGGCGAAACAGGCAAGATCATCGAGGCAGTCTTGCACGAGGAAGGCCGGCCGCCCGAAAGTATCTTCGATTTTGTGCAAGGCATGACCGCGCATGCCCGCACCAAGGCGCATCAGGATAAACGATTGGACCTCGAAGGCAGGGCGAAGACCTTGTTGGAAAAGGCGGCATGACAGTCATGACACTGCGCGGCCGGACATCCGGCCGCGCAGTGTACATCGCAGAATCTTGCGTCAATCCGTGAGCCGATCGATGGCGGCGATGCCCAGGTTGCGGCCGCGGCTCGCCGGGCTCCGCCCGGCTCGCGAAACACACACACAAACGGTTTTCAAAAGACGAATACCTAGTATATTGGGTGGCAATATATTAGGTAGCCGGTGACTCCTCCCGAATGATCTTGCGGGAGAGAGTAGCGAAGAATCTACGCCGGCTGAGACATGCCACTGGCTTGTCGCAGGAGGAGCTCGCGGATCGTGCCGACGTCAATCGCAACTATGTCGGTATGCTTGAGCGCGAGGAGCACGCAGCTACAATCGACATGCTTGAAAAGCTCGCTGCAGTTCTGGACGTCGATCCTATTGAGTTCTTCCGCAGAGACGGATGACCAAGCCAAGAGCGCCTCAAGGGAACTCGACCCTGGTCACTGTCCCCGTGCGCAAAGGAATCTTCAAGGAGCATCTCGACGCGATGTCGTAGCGGAGCGTGTGTGCCATGCTTAAACCGCTGCTCGATCCCAATGTCGCCGACGTCGCTCCGGATGCTCCGGTCCTGACTGGATATGACGAGGAGCGGCTGCTCACCTACATCCGCCTGCTCGACGCGGCGGCTGAAAATGCGGACTGGCGCGACGTGGCCAGGATCGTCCTGCACATAGATCCCAAGGAGGAGCCGGAGCGGGCGTTCCGATCTTGGGAGACCCATCTTGCCCGCGCGCGGTGGATGACGACGACCGGCTATCGATATCTTCTGGCCGGCGGTGCGCCGCACTGAGCGTCCAAGGCCATGGTTTGCTGAATCAGCACAGCGGTTTGCCGACTCTCCAACTACCCGATTTGCGTATCGGCAGGGATGCTCATCCCGAAGCCCACATCCTGATGCGGGTACCGGGAGAGGACTTGGCGCATTGCGAGGCGATTGGACCGATCCGGCAGCCTACGCACACATGCAAGGCTACGAGCCTGCAGAGTTCGCTGCCGAATATCTGATCCGGAACGACGAGTTCGTCGCCGAGTGCGGTCAGGTTTCGTCACATCACCCAAGTGCCGTAGAACTTGTTGGTCCACCCGACTTCATCGCTCGTTGGGGCGCGCGATTTCAGAGTCACCGGTGACGGGCTTCCGTTAGCTGGGAACATCGTCTGGACGGAACAGACTTCGCCGCGCGTGCTGCGAGCCACGCAAATCCGATCGTTAGTCAGCCCTTCGCATCAGACTGTTAAACTTTCCAGACTTAGCGGCGCCGCCGCGGACGAGCTGCATATTCTTTGGCCGGTATCGGCCGCGACAAATAATCTCGTCACAGACCTCGGCAACGGCGCGACCGAATTCAACGCGATCGTCCTGCCGCTCGACGACGCCTTCGAGTCGCGGCTCGACGCAGCGCGTAGGTTCTGGCGTGAACTGAACGGCCGATCTCGCGGTCCTGGCTATGGCGCGTTGCCGAAGCAGACGAAGGCGAGACACACTCTCAATCTGCGCGCTCATGACGCCCGCCGCGCAGGGGCCACCTACCGCGAGATCGCGCAGGTGCTGTTGTCACGAGAGCCGATCGCGCCTCGAGACTGGCGCGATCATCATCTCCGGCACAAGGTTAGGGCGATCCTGCGAAGGGCGGATCGCCTTGTGGCCGGCGGCTACCGCGACCTTCTCTTCTATCCGCACAGCCGCAGCCGAAAATCAGATCGCTGAAACCCTTCTCGCATGGGTAGCGAAAACACATCCCCCAATGTTTGCCCTCCCTCGCCTTTCCTCAATTCGACCATCGTCCGTTTCGCGCGTCCCGGCAGGCCAGGACGACAGCAAAACCGAACGGAGATCGAGCGATGTCGAAGGGTCCCGCGGACGCGCCCCAAAAATACCTGCGAACGAAGGAGGGGCACCAATCGTCGGCCTTTGCGCTCGCACGCTGGAAAAGCACCGGACGTACGGCACCGGACCAAAATACCGAAAAGTCGGTGGTCGCGTCCTCTATGACATCGACGATCTGCACGCCTGGATCGAACTTGGTACGCGCACGTCCACCAGCGATGCCAACGCGACCTTTGTTCCGCCTGCCAAGCCGCATGCCGCCCGCGCGCCGGCCTATGCCGGCCGGCGCCATGGCGTCTCCTGATACTGCGGGGCAAAGAAAATGCAGCTTCGCTCGACCGATCAGGGGCAGCTTGATCTGTTCCGCGCGCGCCCCAGTGTGATCACGCCACGCGATGCGCAAGACCTGATGTCGTGGCCGTTTTTCTCACTCGCCAAATCCCGCCGCGTGACACCGATCGACTTTCGCATGGGCGAGGTTTCGATCCGCGTCGAGGCGACGATCGAACATGGCATGGCGACGATCTGGGACGCCGACATCCTGATCTGGGCAGCCAGTCAGATTGTCGATGCACGTGACAAAGGCCTTCGCACGTCGCGTCTGATGTCGGCCACGCCCTACGAGATCCTTGCGTTCATCGAGCGTGGCGACTCCGCTCACTCTTACGACAGACTGAAAGCCGCGCTTGACCGCCTGCAATCGACGACCGTCGCTACATCGATCCGCCAGTCGTCCGAGCGGCGGCGGCATCGCTTCTCCTGGATCAACGAATGGAAGGAGCGGATGGACATCAGTGGGCGCCCACTTGGCCTCGAGCTCATCCTGCCGGACTGGTTCTATGCTGGCGTCATCGACGATGCACTTATTCTCACGATCGACCGCCAATATTTCGGGCTAACGGGCGGCCTGGAGCGCTGGCTTTATCGACTCGTTCGCAAGCACGGTGGCCGCCAGACCTATGGTTGGAGCTTTGATCTCTGCCATCTCCACGTGAAGTCCGGCAGCCTGTCGCCCTTCAAGCGCTTCACCTTCGACCTGCGCGAGATCGTGCGTCGCCAGCCACTGCCGGGCTACCGGCTGGCACTCTCCGTCGATCCCGACGGTCGGTCACGCCTGAACTTCCAACTCAACCCGGACGATCCATTCGCGAGCGCCAGCGCAACGCCGTGCGCGCCACGTGGCCGCACCACTAGGGCTGTGAAATGACTGTGGACAGGCCCGTGCTATCAGGAACCGCAACTCCCGTGCCATCGGGAACCGGATTCCCGCGCTATCAGGAACCGGAATCGGCCTTAAGTCATTGCAGCGATTGCCCCGCTCCTCTAACGTTTCTAACTGTGAATCCTTCGGATTCTTTCTAACGAAAAGCGTTCATCCACGAGGCTGTGGACGACAGCGGAGCCATGATCTTTCGGCCAGGCCGGGAATAGTCAATGTCCGTTGTTCCTCGTGGAACACGACTGTTTTCTCCGCCCCTCGTTTCGCCATGCTGACTGCTGACCTCCGGGCAAGGAGGCTAGTATGAGCGATCTCACCCAGGTCGAGCTGGTGTGGCTGAAGAAGCGGATCGAGAACTACATTCGGTTCGGCAAGCTTGCTGCAAACAGGACTATCGACCGCAGTCGTCGTGTCGTCTCCTTCACGCCAGGTTGCATCTTTGGCTTCGTTCGCTGGACCGCGAACGACTTCGGCACCGTCGCTTCACGCATCGATATCCTACGCGCTGTTGCCACCGGCGAGCGCTGTTCGACTGTCGCCTATGTGCGGCCTGGTGCCGACATCCTGCTTACAGCGATCGGATGGCCGAACGTCGAGAAGGTGCTGAAGATCATCGACGCTATCGAAGCGATCGGAATCGATCCCATTGATGTGTCGCCGGACTACTGGCGGCATGCCCACAGCCGACTCGCCGCGCGCCAGGCGCCCAGGCCCTACACTCGCCAGCGCCATGAGGCATGGCTCCTCCGCCGGCGAGTTGAGCCATGAGCATGCGCGCAACGATCATCATCGCCATGTTCGGCGGCGCGGTCCTCGTCGCTGCGCCGGCATGGATCGACCATCGACCGAAGTTGATCTGGAACGCTTCAGCGAGCGTCCCGGTCGGACTCTACCGCGTCGAGCCGGTCGACCGGATCGGCGTTTCCGAAATTGCCGTCGTCATGCCGCCCAAGCCGCTGGCGGATTTGCTTGCCCAACGCGAATACCTGCCGCACGCGTGCCGCTACTGAAGCATGTGTTGGCACTCGGAGGCACAATGGTGTGCCGGCGAGGCAGCTCCATCATCGTCGACGGCGTGGCCTTTGGACGTGCGCTCGATCGTGACAGTCGTGGCCGGCCGCTGCCCGGCTGGCAGGGCTGCCGCATCGTTGCCGATCGTGAAGTCTTCCTCATGAACTGGGACTCGGCTGACAGTTTCGACGGCAGGTATTTCGGCCCACTCCCGCTCAATTCGATCATCGGCCGCGCAGTCCCGATCTGGACCAACGACCGCACTTCTCCGGCGCCGGATGCCGACAAACCGGTCCCTGGTGACCTTGATACCTCGCACCAAACCTCATCAACTCTCATGAAAGGAGCACCGCAATGGCTCAGATCGGCACCTTCACCCGCAACGATGACGGCTTCTTCGGCAACATCTCGACGCTGACGCTCGACGCGAAACTCACCATCCTGCCTGTAGAGAAATCGGACGCGGAGAATGCTCCCGACCATCGCGTCTTCTGCGAAGGCATGGAGATCGGCGCGGCGTGGGATCGGACTGGCGGCAAGGCCGGCAACTATCTCTGGGTCTCCATCGATGATCCGTCGCTCACTCAGGCGATCCGCGCCAATTTGTTTCAGTCCGATGCCGAGAAAAGTGTCTGGACGTTACACTGGAGCCGGCAGTCGTAGCGCGACGAGCGAGGCTGACCGGATGCTCCGATTGCGCTCCAGCGGCCTTTCTATGTCAAACCCTTTGATCGATCGGGCGTCGGTCAAACCCTTCGACCCGATCGCCTGTCAGGCGGCCGGCGCGCGCAGCGAAGGTCAAGGGTGGCCGAACGCTTGCCCGTCGTGCAAGACGTTCATGGCGCCGCACGTTGCGGCAACAAAGTCCGGCCGGCGAAGCCTTACCCTTGACGGAAGCGAGCACGGTGGCAGGCTGCAGGCGCGTCGGGATCGTGGTGCAGGTACTTTTATCTGCCGAGGCATTGCAGCGCTGTCTGCAAGCGTCATACTCGCCCTTACGGCGTCTATTGTCTGTGCTGAGCCTTCCGCGCATCGTGAACGGCCGGCGCACTCCAGCAGTACCATCTCGTCCGCTGATCCCTGGTCGGCGCATATCCGGGAGGCGGCCAAACGCTTTGCCATTCCCGAGCGACTACTTCGCGCCGTCATGCGCGTCGAGAGCGTTGGGGATGTTCATGCGGTGTCGAGCAAGGTCGCGATGGGCCTGATGCAGATCATGCCGGCGACGTGGGATGAACTGCGGATCAAGCATCATCTTGGCGACGTTCCTTATCAGCCGCGCGACAACATTTTTGCAGGTGCAGCGTATCTGCGTGAGATGCTCGACCGCTTCGGCCGCAACGGCTTCCTCGCTGCTTACAATGCCGGTCCTGGGCGATACGAAGAGCATCTTGTTACCGGCCGGCCACTTCCGCGCGAGACGATCGACTACGTCAGGAAACTGGCGCCCCTGATCAATGGTTCGGTTCCCATTCCGATGCGCGCACGTCAAGGAGCGGGCAGGGCGAGCGCACTCGAAGCGGCGATTTTCGCGCACGTCGTGAACACACGGAATAGCTCGGCACCGCAGGGTGAGCGCGAGACTAATGTTCCCGTAGAGAGCGTCTTCACGGCGATCCGTTCACCCAGCGTGCGAGCACCGGTGGACAAAGCGGTCACCGATCTTACGGTGCTCGTACCGCAACCGGACGGCCCGCGCAGTGAAGGCGTATCAGTTCCGAACTCCGCTATTCGTAGTCCGTTTGTGCAGACCTCCGCCGTGACTCCACGATGATCTCAGCATTCCTGGTCAATCGCACTCCGGCCTGTTCTGTCGCGGAATTGGCGGCGGGAGGGCAGTTCACCGGGGAAGTCGGGAAGGGATGGCGAGATAAAAGGCCGCGAGGTGCAGCTGATGGCGGTCGTGGTTTTTCAGCGGCTTACAAGCCGATTGCGCGATGTGCGCAACATCGGCGCACATCGCGGCTTCGCGGCTTCGCCAACGATTTCTATAGCTTGATGCGATGTGCGGCGGTGCTGCGATGAAAAACGGGGACGATTTCCGCATCCGCCCGGGCCGCATCCGCTCGACCCGCGCCCAGCAGTCCAGGCCCTTCATCGCCCAGGCGCTCGCCGCGGCCCAGAAGGCCGGCGGCCACGTCTCACGATCCGGCAGGATCACATCGGGCAGCCGCTCGCGCTTTGGCCGCGGCATTCGCGCGTCCATTCAGGCCAACCGCCTGCTAACGGCACGCTCCCGCATCACAGTCATCAAGACGCGCGTGGTTCGGCACCTGGCGCGATCAGCGCCGCTATCCGCCCACCTCAACTATCTCAGGCGCGAGGGCGTCACTCGTGACGGAGAGAAGGCGCGGCTGTTCGGACCCGAGACAGACCATGCCGATCGCAAAGAGTTTGCCGAGCGCTGCAAGGATGACCGGCATCACTTCCGCTTCATCGTCTCGCCTGAGGACGCGGTGGACATGGCCGATCTCAAGACCTTCGCCCGCGACCTCATGAGGAAAATGGAGAAGGACCTCGGCACGAAACTCGATTGGGTTGGCGTCAACCACTGGAACACCGACAACCCGCATGTCCATATCATCCTGCGCGGACGGACCGACGGCGGCCAGGACCTCGTCATCTCTCGCGACTACATCAAGCAAGGAATGCGCGATCGGGCGCAGGACCTCATCACCCAGGAGCTGGGGCCGCGCACGGACCACGAGATCCGCCGCAATCTCGAACGGCAGATCGAAGCGGAACGCTGGACCAGTCTCGACCGCCAGCTTGCGCGCGACGGCAATCGCACCGGCGTCATCGACATGGCACCGAGGCCGGACCGCCAGCCAGATGAATTCCATGCGATGAAGGTCGGGCGGCTTCACAAACTCGAAACCCTCGGTCTCGCCGACCAGGTCGGCCCCGGCCAATGGCTGATGTCCGAGAATGCCGAAGCGACGCTGCGCGAACTCGGCGAGCGCGGCGATATCATCAAGCGCATCCACCGAGGCCTGACCGAGCGCGGCATCGAGCGCGGTACCGCGAACTACGTGCTGGCTGGAGAAAGTCTCGATGATCCCGTCATCGGCCGGCTGGTAAATCGTGGCCTCGACGATGAATTGAAAGGTACGGCCTTTGCCGTGGTCGACGGCACGGACGGGCGAACCCATCACATCAAGCTGCCAGACCTCGATGCCGCCGGCGACAGCGGGCTGGGCTCGATCGTTGAGCTTCGCAAGTTCGACGATGCGCAGGGTCGCCGCCGGGTGGCACTTGCCATCCGCTCCGACCTCGACATCGAACGGCAGATCACTGCGACCGGGGCTACCTGGCTCGACCGTCAGGCGATCGCGCGCGAGCCGGTGGCCCTCGGCGGCGGCGGCTTCGGCGCCGAGGTGCGCGCCGCCATGGACCGCCGCGCCGAGCACCTAATCGAACAAGGTTTTGCCGAACGGCAGGGCGGCAGCGTGATTTTCACCCGAAACCTGATCGACAGCCTGCGCAAGCGCGAAATCGAGGCGCTGGGCGAGAAGCTCGCCGGCGAGACCGGGCGTCCCTTCAATCGATCCACCAGCGGCGACTATGTCGCCGGCAACTACCGTCAGCGTTTCGCGCTCGCCTCCGGTCGCTTCGCCATGATCGACGACGGACTTGGGTTCCAGCTCGTGCCCTGGTCGCCGTCGCTGGAAAAGCAGCTCGGCCAGCATGTCACCGGCGTGACGCGCAACGATGGCGGCGTCCACTGGAGTTTTGGCCGCAAACGCGGGCTCGGGCTGTGATCCCCTCGTTGTTAACAAAGGAGCTTCACTGTGTCCGGCGTGCAGGTGCGCCAGTCACGCAAGGAGCGATCTGGGCCGTTTTGCGCGTTGAGGCGGCGACATGGAATCCTAGATTGACACTCGACCACTGGCGCTATTAGATAGCCTGATGGCTACTCGTCAAGATCAGCTGTCGGCGGTTCTTGCGGCACTTTCTGACCCAACGCGACGCGCAGTCGTTGAGCGTCTTACGGCGGGTCCAGCCTCGGTTTCCGACCTTTCGTCGCCATTCGGCATGGCCGGACCGTCGTTCCTGAAACACCTCAAAGTGCTTGAGGAAGCGGGTATTGCGGAGAGCGAAAAGAGGGGGCGCGTGCGTCTCGTCAGATTGCGCTCTGAGGCCTTGCAATGGGTGGAGGACTGGTCGCGGACACATCGACGTCAGTTGGAGCGACGCCTAGATAATCTCGGCGACTTCCTAAAGAAGAGCAATAACTGATGCCTAAGCAGCGGGAGCGTCACGAGCAATTCTCAACGGTGCGGCACTACCCGAGCACTCGGACCGAAGTCTGGGCCGCGTGGTCGATACGAGAGAAGAAGGCCGCTTGGCTGCGCAATTCGGAGCTACAGTTGGATTTCCGCGTAGGCGGAAAGGAGCATTCCGAATTTAGTGCAACGATCGCCATGTCAACGACACGTACTTCTTTGAGATAACCGAGCTCGAACGAATAGTTCTGGCGTACTCAATGGCCAAGAACGACCGCGTCCACTCGGTCTCGCTCGCGACGATCACGTTCGAAGATCACGAGGGCGGAACTCGGTTCACCTACAAAGAGCAGATGTGCATCCTCCCTCCGAGCGACGGTGTTGAGGGGCGAACGCACGGATGGAACATCCTTCTCGATGTGCTCGGCGAATACCTGTCTGGGAAGCAGGCATAGTCGGCGCTTGAGCCAAGTTTGTTGCGCTGCGCTGGGCTGAATGAAAATACATAGCCAAACGGCTTCCTCTCTTGATCCTAACGTGCGACGCGTTAGATAGCCGCAAGGATACCTATTTCGCCATGTCGGGGGAGCGTCAACCACAGGAGTGACCAAAATGCGCAAGGTCCGCGTCTTCAACAGTGTTTCGATAGACGGGTATTTCAGTGCTCGTGACGGTGACTATCAGTGGGCTCATGAGGGGGCCAACGACCCTGAACTCGCTGAGTTCACCAAAAGCAACGCGCAAGGTGAGAACGTGCTGGTTTTTGGCAGGGTCACTTATGATGTGATGGTCGCTTGGTGGCCGACGGCGGAGGCGGCTAAGACCATGCCCGAAGTCGCAAAGGGCATGAACCAAGCTCCGAAATATGTATTTTCTCGCTCGCTCAAAACGGCAAGTTGGGCGAATACGACGTTGCTGCATGACGATCCGGCCGGCGCGATCGCCCGCATCAAGGCAAGCCCCGGGCCCGATCTAACAGTTCTCGGGTCTGGGACCATTGTCGCCCAACTTACCGAGGCGGGCGTAATCGATGAGATTCAGTTGCTCGTCGTTCCAGTCATCTTGGGCTCTGGCAAGAGCCTCTTCAGTGAAGTCAGCGGTCGCCCCTGGTGGAATCTGACCAAGTCGAAAACCTTCAAGAACGGTCGCGTGTTTGCGTCTTACGAGCGACTAAGGCATCAGAAGTCCGGTTGGTCGTGTAAAGAGCCGATCTTCGCGACGTCGGACGAACGTGCGGCCCGTGGGCTTCGGAGCGCCAATCTGCACGCTGCGAAGGTTATGAGCACCCGGGGGATGCTTCTACCGTCCGCCGCTTTCGATCGCTGAAGCCCGTATTTGCCGCCGTCAAGCCGATCGGCAGGGACAGACCACCGCCAGTGCCGTCGCCGCCTTGCAGCAGGTGACGTCATCGGCCTTCTGTTCTTCAGCATGGCTTCGACGGTTTCCACTATAACCGGCCAGCGTCCTCTCATTCTGGATTGGCATTATATTTGAATTCGCGCAGGATCTAGTAGCCGCGCTACCTCCTCCGCGGTATACCGGGATGATTGCGACCGAACCGATCTTCTCAATCGTATCTGCTCACGGTTCTAGCTGTCGAACCGAAAATGGTCGGATTTGGATAATGGATCATAAATGCTAGACGCATACCGACTGTAACAGCGCCCGCATGACTTCGGCCTCGAAAGCGCCAGGCATCTGGCTGGCCTCGGCCAGTTGCCTTGCATCCCAGTCACGCGCGATGCGGCCCTCGGCCAGAAGCAGAGCGCGGTTGCACAGGCCGGGCACAGCCTCCACGACATGGGTGGAGATGATGATCGCATGGCGGTCACTCGAAGCCAGAGCCAGGATGATGCGCTTCACCTCGAAGGCGGCGAGCGGATCGAGGCCGTTGAGGGACTCGTCGAGGATCAGCAGCGGTGGCACGCCGAGCAGAGCTGCGGCGATGGCGATCTTGGCCCGCGTGCCGAGTGAGTATTCGGCAATCGGCCGCTCGATCCAGCGGTTCAGCCCGAGCCGTCCTGCGACGTCGGCCACGGGCCATTCATCTTCAGTGCAGCCGCGGATCGATGCCACGGACTGGAGATATTGCCGGCCGGTCAGCGCCCCCGGCAGGTCGGGCGGATCGATGGCGAGGCCGAAGCCGGACTTGGCGCGCTCCGGTTCACCGGCAAGGTCGACGCCGTTGATCGCCACGCTGCCCGCGAGCGGCCGCATCTGACCGCTGATTGCTCTCAGCAAGGTGGATTTGCCCGAGCCATTGGCGCCAAGCACGCCAAGGATGTCGCCACGGCCCAGCGACAGGTCGACGCTGCGGACGACAGGCCGGCCGCCATAACCGGCACTGAGCCCGCGAACGTCAAGGATCCCGGCAGGACTGCTACCCATGGCGATATCTCCGTTGCGCCCGGTGCCACAGGAACAGGACAAGGGCGGCAAAACCGATTAGCACCGGGCGCCCGTATTCAAGCGACTCGTAGCTGGTATAGGCGATGGCACTGAGGAAGCTAAACGCGGCGACGAAGGGCGCGGTCATGAAATAGGCGGCGAAAACCGAATAGGCGCCATTCAGCGCCAGCAGCCAGATGCCGCTGGCGACCGGCGTCGTCCAGGCCGAGGGTTCCGCCGCCACGGCAGCGCCGGCCGGCAGGAGAAAGAAGGCGACCGACAATTGCAGGGGCAGCCGCGCCAGGCGCAGCCAGGCCCTGGTAAAGCCGAGCGGCGCGGTGCGCAGCACTGGTGAGCCGAGCGGGTGGAATCGCGCACTCAGCATGAAAACGGCAAGTCCGCCGGTCAGGCCGGCTGTGGCGGCCGGGACCGCATCGTGATGAACGAGGCTGATCGCTGCGGAAAGAGCCGCGACGACACCGAAGACGATAGCCGCACCCACCAATCGCCAGGACGGGCGCACATGGCCGGCCGGCAGGCCCCACGCCCAGCTGGAGAGCCAGGCGGGTGCCGAACGGTCGAAAGCGCCGAGCAAGGGCCGGCGCCCGCTCCGATCGCTCGCCAGATCGGCAGTGTCGCTGTGGACGAGGTCGCGAGCGCTCCGCACACGCAGGACGGCTGCCGCGCAAAAGCCGGCGCCAAACAGGATCGCGGCGCCGAGACCCCAGACAGGCGCCAATGGCTTGGCGAGGACGAAACAGCCAAGGCCCACCGTCGCCGCCACGCCGAAGGCAATGGGAACGCACAGCGCACATGTCGCCACCGCCGCCATGTGCCGGCGCTCCCGAAGCGACAGTGGCAATGCCCTCAGGAACGGTGCAAAGGCGCGCGACAGGCAAAGTCTTGCGATCCCGCCCCCGGTGACGCCTCCCAGGCCAAGAAGTGCCCCCGGCAAACCAAGCATCCACAGCGCCTGCGCTTGCCGTAGCGTGGCTGCTGCCGCCTGCAACGCGACGACCATGTCAGCGATGGCATAGGCAATCAGAGCCCCGCCACCAAGCCCGATCCAGGCAAGGTCGCGGCGGCGCATCGAGCGCAAGCCGGCCGACAACTCGCGCCAAAGGAGAGTCAGGACAAGCCTGTCGTGCCGC
This sequence comes from Mesorhizobium sp. BR1-1-4, assembly GCF_020165375.1. Classification (NCBI taxonomy): domain Bacteria; kingdom Pseudomonadati; phylum Pseudomonadota; class Alphaproteobacteria; order Hyphomicrobiales; family Phyllobacteriaceae; genus Mesorhizobium; species Mesorhizobium sp. BR1-1-4. Next base: position 28,164 of record NZ_JAIUIB010000015.1, read on the forward strand.
ATTGTTCCATCATCGCGATCGGGCCTCGCAGACCGGTTGGATATCGACATAGGTCAGCGACGATTGTGCCGCCAGTAGGGCCGTCGCGGCTCAACCTCCCCCAGCGGGCGTTGCGTTGACATTCTTCAGCGCGGTCAGGAGATATTCCTGCATTGTCGCCTGAAGGTTGGTCGTTGCGCTGCGCACCGCAGCCATCGCGTCCTTCACCGCCGCTTCGTCGAAAGGCGTGGCTTTCTGTGCCGCCGCCAGATTGGCACGAGCGCTGCGCAGGTCGCGCAGCGCCTGGAAAGTGCGCGCGCGGTTGTCGCGCAGCACGCTGCGGAATTCGTTCCTCACCTCAGGCGGATAGTTGCTGGCGATTTCCGACAGCAGCACGCCCGCCGCCGCGCCCTGGCGTAGGCCATACATGGCATAACCGACGAGGAAGAAGTTGACGGCGAGCGAAAGCGCAAGCAGCACCAGCGTCGTCGTCCATATCCAGGAGCGCTTCAAAGCGAGCTCTCCTCTGCCGGGTCGGCCGCGACCACACCATCGTCGGCCAGGGACGATCCCGACGACAACGCCAGCAGTTCCGTATCGGACAGATCGTCCTGCAGCCGCGCCACCTGGTAGCCTGCCAGCGTCGCCGCCACGATCGCGGCAGCGGCGCAGGCCGCGAACCCGGTCGGACTCAAGAGCAGGCGCGCCAGGAAGGAGGGGCCAGCCGAGCCGGCTTCGATGCGACCCTGCACCTTGCGTGCCAATTCCTGGTCGTCGCCATCGGTCAGCGCCGCCTCGAGCACGAGGCGGTCGAGCACGGCATCGGGATCTTCCTTCCGCTCCGCTGCCAGCAGGGCAAGGGCCTGCTGGCGGAAGGGCGCCGGCCACGTCTCGACAGTGTCGCCGAAGCGACGCCTGTTTCGTTCGAATTCGTCCCGCGTCATGAGGACTTCCTTTCGGTGCCCATGGCCACCATTGCCAAATGATCCCTGAGTGCGCGCCGTCCGCGCACAAGCAATTGCTCGGCCGAGCCGACGCTGCTGCCCATCACCTCGGCGATCGCCGCGATGTCGAGGTCGCCGACGGCCCTCAGCAACACCGCCATGCGCTGCCGTTCCGGCAGGCGCGAGAGCCCGTCGCGCACGATCGCCAGCTCCTGCCGCGCCGCGGTCGTCGCCTCGGCATCCGCCTCTGGCGACGTGATGTCGTCCCTTATGTCGTCCAGCCCGATGAAACTGCGCAGCGCCCTGCGTCGACGCTGGTCGATGCAACGGTTGGCGGTGATCCGGTAGAGCCAGGTCGAAGCCCGTCCTCTGGCCGGATCGAACCGCGCGGCCTGTTTCCAGACAGTCACGAACACCTCCTGCACCACATCCTCGGCATCGGCGGCATTGCCGAGATAGCGCGCGGCAAACATCCGCAGCCCACGGCCATGGCGGGCGATGAGCTCGGACAGCGCGCTTTGGCTGCCCGCTGCGACGCGCGCCAGAAGCTCATCGTCGCCATGGGGCTCCTCATGTCGCACGGCGGCGCACATCCACGGACGAGACTGCTGGTTGGGCGAATCCGAAATTCGCATCGATCAGGAGGACCACAGAAACGAATTTCGGATTCAAATCCATCACACCAGATGTCAGCGCCGCCAGCGGCGGAAGCCGTGGACGGTGTTGTCGTTCGGGCCGGTGAAGCTGCCGGCCGACCGGCCATGGAACGGCCCACGCGCCGACACTCGTTTCCCCGAAAAGGTCTGCCCATTCGGCCCTGTGCCAGAATAGCTTCTGGCGCAGCGGTCAACAACGCCTCCCACGCATTTGGAACTCGACGTGTAAGTGCCGCCATTCGGACCGGTGCGGGTGGTCGAGCCGCTATAGACGTTGCCGTCCTTGCCATCGCTGCGGCTGATCTCGCCGCCATGCGCGGTCGGACGCTGCCACTCCTCGGCCGAGGCTGGTGCCGACCAGACAAGCATTGCGCCGAGGCAGAAAATCGGAATCTTTACCGAAGACAACATGTCGTACTCCTTGTTTTGTAAAGGGAATGATCGCTGCCGATCATCAGTTGGCGTGCTCGGCGATCAGCTTGCGGACAGAGGCGATCTCGTCGGCCGAAAGCTTGCCATCTCCGTCGCGGTCCGCGAGGTCGAACAGCGGCATGCTGCTGGCGAATTCCGGTTCGGAGACCTTGCCGTCGCCATTGGCGTCCATGCGCCGCCAGCGGTTGGCGAGCCGCGCCTGTGCGATCTCGGCGCGGTCCTTTATGGCCTGGCGGGCGCTCTCTATCTCGTTCCTGTCGATGACGCCGTCGCCATTGCGGTCGAGCTTCCTGAACAGGCGCACGCGGGCGGCCGCCATCTCGTCCTTCGAGATGACGCCGTCGCCGTTGGTGTCGATCCGTTGCAGAATGCGCTGGCCGGGCATGTCCTGTGCCTGAGCCGCGCCGAGCGGCGCCAGCCCGATGAGCAGGGCCGCAATGAGCGCTGAGCGTTTCATGATGATGATCCTTTCGTTGTCGGGTCACGGGGCGATTGCTGACCGATACGCAGCGCCGGCCTGGCTCCTACGCTCGACACGCAAGATTCTTTGCTGACCTGCCAATCGCCGTCCTGTGTCTCCTGAAAAAATCGCACGGCACGCGTAGGCCGGCCCGGTGTGCTGCGTAGAAGGTTCTGCAAGGACGGTCCGCGGCGGGCCATCCAACTCAACGGAGATTCACATGAACAAGATCGTCATGGCCCTTGCCGGCGTGCTGCTCTGCACCGCCAGCGCCTGTGCGGCGGACGGCAGCGCCAGGGACCTCTTCCGGCGCATCGATACCAATGGCGACCGCAAGCTCGAATTCAGCGAGATCCAGGAGGTGCGGGCCGCGATGTTCGACCGCATGGATACCAACCACAACGGTGTGCTCGATGCGGAAGAAGTGCGCACCGCGGTAGAACGGGTGAAATCGACACGCGACTTCCAGACCGCCCGGTTCGCCGGTTTCCAGACGCAGGCCGGCCGTATCGATCGCAATGGCGATGGCAAGATTTCGCGCGACGAGTTTGCTGCCTTCATCCCCGATCGGTTGCTGAAAGCGGACACGAACGGTGACGGTGCCCTTTCGATTTCGGAACTGCGGACGCTCCGGCGGCAGTGATCACCGAGACCTTCCCGAACCCAGGAGACACAAAATGAAACGGACAATCATTACATCTTGCGGATTGATGCTTGGCGCTTTCGCACTGGCCTCACCGGCCGAAGCCTTGCCACCAGCATCGAGCCCACCATCGGTCACCACAGCGCCGACGCCGGTTTGGTTCCGACGCGGCTTCTACGTCGTCGGTAGCGGCTATTACTATAATGGCTATCGCGGCTATGTCCGCGTGCGGCCAGGCTACCGCTACTACAATGGCTACTGGTTCCCCGCCGCCGCCTTTGCCGCCGGCGTCGCGGCGGCGACCGTCACGCCATTGCCGCCGCGTCCGGCCGTCCGCCTGGAAGCGGCGCATGTGCGCTGGTGCTATGAGCGCTACGTCTCCTACCGCGCCTGGGACAACAGCTATCAGCCTTATAACGGGCCTCGCCAGCAATGCTGGTCGCCCTTTAGTTGAAGCCATGAGATCCTGCGGATCGTCCCCTGCGCTGCGCCGTGGAGAATGACATGATTGCCAATCGCTCGATGCCCGCGAGCGCGGTCATACCCGTGCTGTCCTATCCCGACGTCGAGACAGCAAGCCGCTGGCTTTGCCAGGTCTTCGGGTTCGACCAGCGGTTGATCATCGGCAACCACCGCCACCAGCTCGGCTTCGGCGACGGAGCGGTGATTGTCACCGGATCGAAGAACGGCGAACCGATCCCGGAGCAGGCCGGCGCGCCATTCGCGGTGATGGTGCGCGTCGAGGATGTCGATGCCCATCACAAGCGAGCCGCGCGCCACGGTGCCGTAATCCTGAGCCCGCCGGCCAGCTTCCCCTATGGCGAGCGCCAGTATTCCTGTCGCGACTTCGCCGGCCACCACTGGACGTTCTCGCAGTCGATCGCCGACGTCGCGCCCGAGGACTGGGGTGGCGTTCCCGTGGCGAAACGACCGACCGGACCTGATGTGGAAAGCTGACAGCGAATTTTCGCTGCGGTCCATGGGCTCCTCGGTCGCGATGGCGGTACGGGCGCGCGATAACCGCGTTATCGCGGCCTCTTCGACTTGGCTGATTGCAAGGGCTGCGAGAGTGACGCTGACAACGGGAGCCTTTACCCCTCCTCTCATCGATTCTTGGGGATGTTCCAGATAGCTCAGATGGCGCTGCCTCGGAATGCCGGCATCAATCCGGGACCCTCGCTCAAAGTTGCTCGTTCTGTTTGGTGAGACCGTGGACCAGCACCACTATCAGCATGATCGTGCCGAAGATCATTTAGCGCGCGGCAGCGGGCACCTTTGCCACTGAAACGATCCGAGTGTTCGTTGGTTCGGATGGACAGGCGTTTTGCCCTCCCTGGGGAAGCCGATTAGGCAGCGACCAGTCCTGCCACAAAGCGTGCAGAAAAGGTCGCCCGCTGTTGACGGCTGTCGTTTGACAGCCAGCAGGGGGCACCATCTCAGGCCGAAGCGCCACTCCCGCGAAGCGGGTTCCTGAATGAAGTCGCCTGCAGAATGGCAGCTTATCACAAATCCTCGCCGAAACCCGCCATGCCGGCAACGTGGCCCCAAAGCGTCCGTCGGGAGAGCGCCCAAACAGCAAGGCCGCAACGAGCCTACGTGCGAAGGGGCTCAGGCGGCAATAATCTCGAACTGCTCGGCGATTGACGGACGTGGATTATAGGCAAACCTCGCCTGTCGTTTGCGCATCATGTGGACCATCTCGATGCTGGAGAGAATAACCTCGGCGCTTGCCGTCGACTTGAGCCGAGCATGGAGCGGACGCGGCGCTTGATGCGCCGGTGTTCCTGCTCAATCCGGGTTTTGAGATACTTGCTCTTGCGAATGCGGATAGCTTCAGTGAACGTCGCGATCGATCCAGCAGGCGTCTTTCGGCATCGCAGGAGATGATTGCCTCGTGATTTGTCTGGCTGCCGTCGACGACAATGCGTTCCGGTCGGCCGTGGCATACCAAGGCCTTGCGGACGAAGCGCATTGCCGCCGGCAGGTCACGGTTTTTGCTGAAGAAGAACTAGACCGTGTCGCCGACGCTGTCGATTGCACGATAGAGATACATCCATCGACCGCAAACCTTGATGTATGTCTCGTCGATGTGCCGATCTGGCGGTCCGGGCCGCGCGCAAGGCGATCGACGGCCCTTGGTCGAAAATGGTGCCGGCCGAGCGCGCAAGGCTGATCTGGAAACTCGCCGATCTGATCGTTCGGTGTCCCTTTCCTTCATCTGCTTATAGCCGGTTTGAGAAAATCGCTCCAGACCTTGGCTTCGTGCAGGGCCGGCTTCTCCCTCAGGTCGTCTTTCGACGTGGTATCCGGCGGAACCCAACTGGCCAGATCATCACGGCTCAAGCTCTCGGCAATCTTTGCATTACTATCGTGTTGACCGACCGCTGAAACAAAAACGTCGATGAACGCGTCGCGCATCTCACATCTAATCTTGAGCAAGACGCGGCCTTCGCGTTGGACACTGATCCCGCGCTAGGTAATGCGTCATGGGTGCAGCTTCCGCACCCCGAGATATTCCAGGCAGTGCAGCCGGGACGCGATCTTCTGCTCGACGATGGCAAGGTGCGGCCGCGCGTCATAGATGTTTCCCCAAGCCAGATCAGCACCAAAGTCATCGTTGCCGGAAAGCTGTCGAACCGGAAGGTGTGTCTCTGCCCGACACGGAGATTGCCGTGCCCGCTCTCACGCCCAAGGATCACGCCGACCTCGAAGCCGCCTCACGGTTGGTGTCGACTGGATCGCGCTTTCCTTTGTTCAGCGCCCTGAAGATGTGGTGGAGGTCCGCAAGATCGTGAACGGCCGGGCTGCTGTGATGTCGAAGATCGAAAAACCCCAAGCGGTTGCCAGGATTGACGAAATCATCGAGGTGTCGGAAGCGCTAGTGGTTGCTCGCGGAGACCTCGGTCGTGGAGATGCCGCTGAAGAAGGTTCCGGGAATCCAGAAACGGATTACCCGAGCGGCCCGCAAGCTGGGTCGCCCGGTGGTCGTTGCGACACAGATGCTCGAATCCATGATCACATCGCCCGTCCCGACCCGCGCGGAAGTCTCCGATGTGGCAACGGCCGTGTTCGAAGGTGCCGACGCGGTGATGCGCTCTGCCGAAAGTGCCGCCGGCAAGTATCCGTTGGAGGCGGTCTCGACCATGAACCGTATCTGCGAGGAGGTCGAAGGCGATATCCACTATCGCACGATCATCAATGCGCAGCGCAGCGAACCCGAGAAAACCGGGGCCGATGCCATAGCTGCAGCGTCTCGGGCCATTGCGGAAACCCATGATCTCGCTGCGGTTGTCGCTTGGACAAAGTCGGGCGCAACGGCGCTCCGCATCGCCCGCGAACGGGCTGCTGTACCTGTCATGATGCTGTCCCCGATCCCGGCCACCGTTCGGCGGCTCGCGCTTGTCTGGGGCATCCACGGCATCGTCACCGACGATGCGGTCAACGTTGACGATATGGTGGATCGCGCCGGCCAGAATATCGAGAAGGACGGCTTCGCCAGCGCAGGTGAGCGCGTGCTCGTTGTCGCCGGCATTCCGTTCGGCACGCCGGGAGCAACCAACATGGTTCGTATCGCGGTGGTCGGAGAGTCTGCCTGACGGTCCGGCTACGGCGAACGTTTCCGGACTGTCGGGAGATGGGCGTCAGAGCAGAAGCTCTGACGCCCTAAGGTCAGGAGCTGCATCACGAACGATACGGGGTCGGCTCACCGCCATTGAAGAAGGTCCAGAAGCTCTCATAGACCAAGTCGGGGCGGTGCTCGGCCGGGTAATGGCCTGTCGGAATCGCCCAGGCCCTGAGGTTTGGAGCCCAGGGTGCCCAAGCCTCGATTGGCGTTAGATGACGGCCCACATGGCTGTTGCCGCCCCAGATCACCATCACCGGGCACTTGATCGTCTTCTTGCCGAAATCAGCTGTGTCCATGGCGAGGTCGAGCGTCACGGTCGCGCGGTAGTCCTCGCACACCGCGTGAATCTGCTCGGGCGTCGTGCAGCGGGCGTATTCCTTGAACGCTTCGGGCGTGAATATCTCCAGGCCCACGCCTTTCTTGTTGAGCTTGTAGTTGATGTAATAGTCGAGGTCGGCGCAGATAAGCTTCTCGGGGAAGGGCGCCTTCTGCGCCATGAAGAACCAATGGTAGCTCTCCAGCCCCCAGCCGAGGGTGACGTTGGTTAGAAGATGATAGGTGGGAATGATGTCGAGCGCGCAGAAGCGCGTGATCCTGTCGGGCTGGTCGAGCACCATGCGAAAACCGACACGGGCGCCGCGGTCATGGCCGGCAAGCGCGAATTTCTCGAAGCCAAGCTCACTCATCACGTCGAAGGCGTCTTCGCCCATGGCGCGGAAACTGTAGGCGGCATGGTCGTCGCCGCCGTCGGGTTTCGAACTGTCGCCATAGCCGCGCAGGTCGATGGCGACCACAGTGAAGGATTTCGCCAGGGAAGGCGCGATACGATGCCAACTGACATGCGTCAACGGGTTGCCGTGAACAAGCATCAATGGCGGGCCAGATCCCGCGACCGCGACATTGATCTCCGCACCCCTGGTCTTCACCGTCCTGTAAGAGAAGCCCTCCATCAAGCTCCCATGGTTCTCTTCCAGTGGCGGCATGGGGGATGGGGCGTCCGAGGCGTGCTGAGTGTCCATGGTGCTCTCCAAAAAGGGTCGGCCTAAGCCTTCTCTCCAAATTGAAGATTGTCAACAATTTTCAGTTGACTTTTTTTGGATGCGGCGCAACATCGCTTCGTAATGGTCACTAAGCCAACCTTGCGCGGCCGCTATCGGGTGGCCTCACCACCGTCGAGCCGAAGGGCATATCCATGGCAAATCAAGATAGATCCGCGCGCAAGAGTGCTTCATCCCTGCCTCGTCTGGCCTTGTTGCCTGGCGACATGACCGGTATCGGCCCGGAGCTCGTTGCCCGCGTGCTGTCTGATGGGAGGCTCTCCGAAGTTGCGCGCATTGTCGTTCTGGGGGACCGGCGGGTCCTGGAGATGGGGGCTCGCGACGCCGGCGTATCCCTTGCTATCAAGACCGTGCCGGATGTCGCATCTGTCGACTGGGATGCAGCCGGAACGCCTCTCATCGACCTCGGCAACATCGATCCCCAAGCCTTGCCGCGCGGTGTGGTTTCACCGCAGTCCGGCAAACTGACCGGGGACACATTGGCCGAGGGGGTGCGGCTGGCGATGAACGGCGAGGTCGACGGCATCACCTTTGCGCCGCTGAACAAGGCAGCGCTTCATGCCGGCGGCTGGAAATTTGCCGACGAGCACAAGATGTTTGCCCACCTATTGGGACACAAAGGCTATTTCTCGGAGATGAATGTGCTCGACGGCCAATGGATGTCGCGCGTCACCTCGCATGTGTCACTGCGCACGGCTCTCGATCAGATCACCCATGACAGCATCATCGAGGCGATCGAACTGGTTAACCGCACCATGCGGCGCGCCGGTATGGAGAAACCGCGCATCGCCGTCGCGGCCCTCAATCCCCATGCCGGCGAGAACGGGCTGTTTGGCCGTGAGGAAATCGACCTGATCGGACCGGCGGTCGAGGCGGCAGCGGCAACCGGCATCAACTGCAAGGGGCCTTTCCCCGCGGACGCCATCTACATAAAGGCCTTCGCGGGCGAGTATGACAGCGTGGTCGCTATGTACCACGACCAGGGACAGATCGCGACCAAGCTGCGCGGTTTCAACCGCGGCGTGACCGTCACGGCTGGCCTGGAGACCGTGTTCACCACGCCGGCGCACGGCACCGCCTTCGACATCGTTGGCAAGGGTATCGCGTCGACAGGCGCGCTGGAGAGCGCCATTCAACTCGCGGCCCAGCTTGCGCGCCGAAAGGGCGTGCAGCACGCAGACGCCGCAGCCTGAGCAATTTCCGCCGATCAGCCTGGAAAGCAAAATGACACAATCCAACAGTTTCCGCATCGCGGTCATCCCTGGCGACGGAATCGGCAAGGAAGTCGTACCCGAGGGCGTGCGCGTCCTGGAAAAGGTCGCTTCGCGGTTCGGCATCGGGCTGTCGTTCGACTGGTTCGATTTCGCTTCCTACGACTATTATGCCCGCCACGGCCGGATGCTGCCGGAAGACTGGAAGGACAAGATCGGATCACATGACGCGATCTTCTTTGGCGCCGTCGGCTGGCCAGCCGGCGTGCCTGATCATGTGTCGCTGTGGGGGTCGCTTCTCCAGTTCAGGCGCGAGTTCGATCAGTATGTCAATCTACGGCCGGTGCGCCTTATGCCCGGGGTTCCGAGCCCGCTCGTCGGTCGCGGTCCTGGCGATATCGATTTCTGGGTCGTGCGCGAAAACACAGAAGGCGAGTATTCGTCGATCGGCGGCCGTATCTTCCCGGGTACCGAGCGCGAAGTGGTGGTGCAGGAAACGGTCATGACGCGTATCGGCGTTGATCGCGTGCTGAAGTTCGCGTTCGAGCTTGCCGCCAAGGGCAAGCGCAAACACCTGACCTCGGCGACCAAGTCTAACGGCATCTCGATCAGCATGCCCTATTGGGACGAACGCGTGGTGGAAATGGCCAAGGCCTTTCCCGACGTGCGCTGGGACAAATATCACATCGATATCCTGACGGCTCAGTTCGTCCTTCACCCCGACTGGTTCGACGTCGTGGTCGCATCGAACCTTTTCGGCGATATCCTTTCCGATCTCGGGCCTGCCTGCACGGGAACGATCGGCATCGCGCCGAGCGCCAACATCAATCCAGATCGCAATTTTCCGTCCCTGTTCGAGCCGGTTCACGGCTCGGCACCGGACATCGCCGGGCAGGGGATTGCAAATCCGGTTGGACAGATCTGGTCGGCTGCTATGATGCTTGACCACCTCGGACATGCCGAGGCGGGTGCCTGGATTGTTTCGGCCATCGAGACCGTTTTGGCCGAGCCATCGCTGCGCACGCGTGACCTCGGCGGAACCGCAAACACCGTCGAGTGCGGTAAGGCAATCGTCGCCGCGCTCTGATTTTTTTGATCAATCACGTTGGCTTAGAACCGGGACGGCAGGCTGCCTCGTCGGCCCTGACCGATGCCGTCGCATCGACCTGCGCCTAGGCTGCCGGCGTCGCTGCCTGGGCGATGACGGCGGTATCGTCGAGGCTCTCGATATCCCAGCACAGATCGCGCAAGCGCGCCGCTGCCTTTGCACCCAGAACCGGTTCGGCCAGACCGCCGAACTTTGCGTTCAGATCCTCATCGGTCATCGGTCGCGCCAGGCTGCCGATCGCGTGCTCGACATGTCGCTTGAGGACACGGCCATCCCTGAGCTTGATCGTGACGTGACATTCGTCTTCGGCAACGCTGTGTGACGCCAGCGCACTGACGCGATCGCGCAGTGCAATGACCTGGGAATCGCATACCTTCGCGTCGCTGTATTCGGCTTCGCCGGCGCGGCCTTCTATGACGGCGACCGCTGCCGAGTGGTAGACACTGAATTTGCCTTCGAGGCCGACTTGCGGGGTTTTCTTGCCGGTCAATTCCAGCACCAGCGGGTCTACTTCCAACTCGACGCTCTCGATCTCATCGGCCTCCAGGCCGAATTCATTGCGCAACTGCACGCAGCCGTCGATGATCGGGTGGATGACGATACCGCAAGCGAACGGCTTGTAGGTGTTGAGAGCGATCTCGAAACTATCGCCCAGGCCTTTGGTAATCTCGTCGAAATTCCGCTCGGTGGACATGACATGGGCGAAACCGCGCGGCGCCTCGAGCACGCGGTTTGACGAGGTGAAGTCGCGTTGCGCCAGCACGGCCGAGAGCAGGCCATTTTGCGCCGCCCGTCCGGGGTGGAAGCTCTTGCACATGGTTCCGAACATCTCGCGAAAACCGGAAGACTGCGTGCCGGCGATGCCAAGCGCCCAGATCATCTGCTGTTCGTTGAGGCCAAGCAGCCGTCCCGCGGCGGCGGCCGCGCCAAAAACGCCGGCCGTTCCCGTGATATGCCAGCCGACGTCATAGTGCGCGGGATAGACGGCATTGCCGATGCGACATTCGACCTCGACCCCAAGGATGAGGGCATGCAGGAGATCGCGCCCGCTCGTCGGCTGCAGCTGCGCGAGGCTCAGGATCGCGGAAGCGACCGGCCCTGCCGGATGGATGATGGTCCTCAGATGCGTGTCGTCGAAATCGAAAACGTGGCTGGCGATGCCGTTGATGAGCGCGGCATTCAAGGCGTCCAGCCGTTCGCCACGGCCGAGGATCGCCGCTTGATCCTTGCCGGCGAAAGGCGACACTGCGCCTAGGGCAATGTCGACGCTTGGGTGTTGCGAGCCGCCAACCGCGCAGCCGGTCCAGTTGAGGAACGAGCGCACTGCCTCGCGCTTGACGCTGGCGGGTACGCTGTCTGCGGATGCCGACACGACATAGCGCGCCAGTGTGGCTGTGACGTCCATCATTGGATCTCCCTGGATCGCTGCTGAGCATCGCGCGGCGCACCGGCATGCTTTCGGACTGGCGTGGATTACGCCATGAAGGCACCGCCATTGACGTGGACGGTCTGGCCGGTGATGTAGCGAGCCGCCGGCCCGCAGAGGTAGCGCACGAGCGACGCAACTTCCTCGGGCGTTCCGCGCCGCCCGACAGGCGGCAGTTTCCCGGCATGGTGAGAAGGTTCTTCGCCAGCACGCTGCGTGTCGATCATCCCAGGCGAAACGCAGTTGACGGTGATGTTTTCGCCGGCAAGGTCATGGGCGAGCGCCCGCGTGAAGCCGGCCAGGCCAGCCTTCGCCGCAATGACATGCGCGCGGCCACTGGCGCCCGTATGAGCCGACAGACCGCCGATGTTGATCACCACGCCCTGTCCAGAATTCTTGAGGTGCGGGAGCGCCGCTTGAGCGGTCAGGAACGCACCATCGAGAATGATGGAAAGCACCTCGCGCCACTCGACAAAACTCAGATCTGCAAAGGCGGTCTCGCGTCGCACGGCAGCACTGTTGATGAGAATGTCTATGCCCCCGAACTGCCGGACAGTCGCGTCGATCAGCGCGTCGACGGCATTTGGGTCGACGACGTCGGCGAGGACGGCCGCGGCCCTGCCTCCGGCAGCGGTGATATCATTGACGACGGATTCGGCTTCAGCATGAGACGTGCGTGCGTTGACGACCACCGCGGCTCCGGCACGAGCCAGTTCCAGCGCCATCACGCGGCCGATATTGCGTCCCGCTCCAGTCACGATTGCGACGCGGCCCTCAAGTTCCCGAGCGCCGTTCATGCGATATCCCTGGTTTTGGCAGCATCGCCGATCGCATGCGTCGGGTCGGCCGACGCCGGCAAGGTCATGCGGCTCTTGCCGCTGAGCACATGAAGGAAGGCTGCTTCCACGGCTGCCACGGCGTCGCCTTCCCGCAATGCTGCAACGATACGGCGATGCTCGACATTGGATACGATCAGGCCGCCGCCCTGCAGCAAGGCGCGTTCCCGAAACAGGTGCAGTTCCTTGACGAGTTCGGAATAGGCTTTATGCAACCGGCTGTTTCCTGCAAAGCGCAGGATGGAATCGTGGAACGTCAGATTGATCGGGTAATAATCATCGAGGGAATGCGCGATGGCCGCCTCTTCCATGCAATCCAGCAAGCTTTCGAGTTCCGAAATCTGCTCCGGCGTTACTCTCGTGGCCAGAAGTCGCGCCGCTGATGCAAAGAGACCAGCGCGCACATCGTAAAGTTCCGCGGCCTGTTCCTCGCCAATCTTACGCATGAACACGCCTCGATTGGGCACGAGTTCGAGCAAGCCTTTTTCGGCAAGTGCGCGGCAGACTTCGCGGATCGGGCCGCGGCTCACAGAGAAACGGATCGCCAGCGAATTCTCATTTAATCGCTCGCCAGGGGCGAATTCTCCCGACAGGATGAGGGTCTCCAACTCGCGCCGCAGGACGCTGGTCAGGGAGTGGTTCTGGAGAAATTCAAGCTCGGCCCTCATGGCATCGTGATCTACTATTTACTGCAAACTGTCAACAGAATACAGTGCGTCCGCTGATCGCTGACGTGGGCGTTCCTGGGTGAAAGCACGAAAATCGGAGGTTTCATGGACCAAATTGACGTCCCGACGACAGACGTGTTGCCCCCGCCAGGCCTCCTCGATCTCTTCCTGGCATTCACCAAGCTCGGCATAACCAGCATCGGTGGTGGTGTGAACGGTATGATGCACACCGAGTTCGTGGTGAATCGGCGCTGGTTCACCGACAAGCAGTTTTTGTCCGGGCTGGCGCTTAGCCAGTCCCTTCCGGGTGTCAATGTCGCAAACTTGGCGCTCTGGCTCGGGTTTCAATGTCGCGGTGTTGTTGGAGCCGTGGTTGCGCTGGCTGCGGTGGTGCTGCCCCCTGCTGTGGCGATAGTCCTCATAGGAAACATCGTGCTGAGGCTCAGCACCGATCCTGTGATCGGCGTGATGCTCGTGGGCCTCGCGGTTGCGGCATCCGGATTGTCACTATCGGTCGGCTACCTTGCCATGCGTTATGCCTGCATCGACGTTGTTTCAATAGCCCTCTTCACATGCACGCTGATCGGCGCGACGGTCTTTCATTTCTCGGCTCTTGTCGTGGTGGCGGTGCTCGCGCCCATCGGCATCGGCGTCGGCTTTGCAAGAAACCGGCATGAAAGACGATAATCTGCTCGTCAGTCTGTTTCTGGTCTTCGCGCCCCTGTCTTTGATGGCCATCGGCGGCGGGGCCTCCATCCTGGGCGAACTGCAACACAGCGTTGTCGACAACCGGCATTGGTTGACCAACAAGAGCTTCCTCGACATGTTTGCCATCTCCCGCGTTGCGCCCGGACCGGGCACGCTGATCGTCACCCTGATGGGTTGGCATCTGGCTGGATGGGCGGGCGCGATCGTTTCGACGATTGCGATTTTTGCGCCGTCGTCGCTGCTGGTGATCGTGGTCGCGCATTTCTGGCACAGCCGCCCCAATGCGGCGTGGCAAGGTGCTCTGGTTTATGGCTTGGCACCGCTTGCCGCCGGGCTGGTCCTGTCAAGCGTGTTCACTCTCTTGAGCAATGCCAAAGGCGGATGGATTGCCTGGTGCGTGGCTATCATGGTCGCTATCGCGGCGCGGATGGTTCGCCTCGGGCCACTGACGCTGATGATCGTCGGATCGGTCGTTTTCTGCGGGCTGATGACCACTGTCGGATAAGGCGTTTCAGCCCTGTCTCCGGGCCGAAAGACGTCACGGCGCCTCTGCATCACGCAGATAGTCGTCAGTTAATTGTTGACAATTGACAAAATTAGACGGACCTTTAGCAGCAGGCACAAGCGCATCGCGCTTGTGAGGAAATGTTCGGGAGGACCCTTTGGCCTTTGTGGAGCTCGACAAGCTGACCAAGCGCTACGGCAAGTTGACGGTGGTCAACGGCGTCGATCTCGCCATCGAAAAGGGAAAGCTGGTGTGCCTGCTCGGACCGTCGGGCTGCGGCAAGACCACGACCCTGCGCTTGATCGCTGGCTTTGTTCAGCCGTCGGATGGCCAGATCCGCGTCGGTGGCCGTGTTGTGTCGTCGCCGCACGCCAGCGAACCGCCGGAAGCGCGCAACATGTCGATGATCTTCCAGAGCTATGCGCTCTGGCCGCATATGACGGTGTTCGAGAACATCGCCTACGGTTTGCGGCTTCGTCGCATGGGCAAGGCCGATATTCAGACAAAGACAGGTCGCATCCTCCAGGCGACCAAGCTCGAAAGTCTGGCCGAGCGCTATCCGGGCGAGTTGTCAGGCGGTCAGCAACAGCGTGTCTCCCTTGCGAGGGCCCTTGTCATCGAGCCGGAGACGCTGCTCCTCGACGAGCCGCTTTCCAACCTCGACGCCAATCTTCGCGAGGAGATGCGGTTTGAAATCCGCCGGCTTCACGACGAGTTCCGCTACACGACTGTTTATGTCACGCACGATCAGACGGAGGCCATGACCGCCGCCGATGTCATCGTGGTGATGAACCAGGGCAATGTCGAGCAGGCGGGTTCACCCGAGGACATTTACGAGCGGCCTCGATCGGAATTTGTCGCGCAATTCATCGGCGGCACCAACATCTTCAAGGGCAATCGGGTCGGAACGGACACCGTCGATTGCGGCAACGGTCTGGTGCTGCGCTGTGGCAGCGGCGACTATGCCGCCAGTGGCCAGACCGCCGTATCCGTGCGGCATCACGATCTGCATCTCACCAACGAGAAACCGAAAGGCGATCCGAGTAACTGGGCCACCGGAAAGGTCGTGCGCCAGGTCTATCTCGGGTCGCATCGCGATTATCTCGTCAATCTATCAGGCGGCGAAACCGTGCGGGCGATCGCGCCTGTCGATGTCGCGGTTCCGGAAAACCAGCAAATTTGGCTTCATTGCCCACCTGATCGTTGCCGGGCGCTCGCACACTAGGGAGAGAGAGAATGTCCAACAGGAAAGTCGCAGCAGGCGCGCTCTTGGCGGCCTTGACATGGGGGCAGATGGCATGGGCAGCCCCGCCCGAGCCCTACAAGGTCACGGACGATCTTGTCGCCGCCGCAACCAAGGAAGCGTCGGTCGTCTATTACACCTCCACCGACGTCCAGGTCGCCGAGAAACTGGGCGCCGCATTCGAGGCGCACTATCCGGGCATCAAGGTCCACGTTGAAAGGGCCGGTTCGGAGCGCGTCTTCCAGCGCATAGGCCAGGAGTATTCGAGCGGCATCCACAACGCCGACGTCATCGAGACCTCCGACGCATCCCACTTCCTGACGTTCAAGGATCAGAACTGGTTGACGCCTGCCGTTCCGGAGGATGTCGCCAAGATGTGGCCGGAAAAGGATCGTGACCCCGATGGTCTCTATGCGGCTTTCCGCGCCACGCTGACGGTAATCGCCTACCGGACCGACATGGTCAAGGAAGAGGACGCGCCGAAGACCTGGACCGATCTGCTCGATCCCAAATACAAGGACAAGCTGGTGAAGTCGCACCCCGGCTACAGCGGCAACGTGATGACCGCCACCTATGCTCTTAGCCAGCTTCTCGGATGGGACTATTTCGAGAAATTGGGCAAGCAGGGTGTGATGCAGGTTCAGTCCTCGACGGAACCGCCGAAGGTCCTCGCCCAGGGTGAACGCCCGATCCAGGCTGACGGCAATGAATACAACGTGTTCATCCTCCAGGACAAAGGCGTGCCGATCAAGGCTGTCTATCCGGCGGAAGGAACCTCGATCGCTTACGGCAACGCGGCGATCCTGGCCTACGCTCCTCATCCGAACGCAGCCAAGCTGTTCTATTCCTTCATGTTCTCGCAGGAAGCACAGCAGTTGAACGATGACTTCGGTGGTTTGCGTTCGGTTCGCCCAGATGTGAAGGAGAAATCCAACCGCACCCCGCTGTCGCAAATCAAGCTTCTCGACTCAGATCCATCCAACGTTCGGGATGCCGTCGAAGAGATCAAGCAGAAGTACGAAGAGTATTTCGGCACCTAAGAAGCGGCTCGGCGCCCCCCGGATTGGGCCGCGGAGTAGAAGATCAGGCGATGTCGCCGCTGGCGACATCGCGAGATCCCGGGCCAGTCCGCGGATGTCTCGCCGACATCGGATCAAACCCAGAGGTGACCAGGTGACCATCGCTGCATTGTCCCCCGATTCCGCCAACAGGCGACATCTCGGCAGGTTCGATTTGTCGACGCCGCTGTTCGTGTTTCTTGCGGTCGTTCTGTGTGTGCTGGTCCTGCTGCCATTGTTTTGGCTGGGATACTATGCTCTGACCAACAAGGCTGGTTCACCAACCCTGGCGAACCTGGCTCGTCTCTTTACCGATGCCACAATTCGCCGGGCCTTCCTTATATCGCTGAGCATGGCCGGTTGTGTCGGCCTGTTTTCTTGCCTGGTGGCCACACCGTTGGCTTGGCTTGTCGCGCGCACCGATATGCCGGGACAGCGCCTGGTCCGCAGTCTGGTGACGGCATCCTTTGTGACGCCGCCATTCCTGGGTGCTATTGCCTGGGCGATGCTGGCCGCACCGAACAGCGGCATTCTCAACAATATCTACCGCTGGGCATTTGGCCTCGATCAATCACAGGCCCTGTTCAACATCTACACCTTCACCGGGCTGGTGTTCGCGGTCACTTGTTACTCGTTCCCTTTCGTCTTCACGCTTGTCGCCAACGCGTTCGACAAAGTGCCATCCGATCTCGAGGAAGCATCGGCGATCCTTGGCGGCAAGCCAGGCACCACATTGCGGCGGGTGACGTTGCCGATGGTGTTGCCCGCGATGCTCGCTGGGTCCCTGGTTGCCATCGTCCAAGCCTTCACCATGTTCGGTTCGCCGGCGATCCTGGCGCTGCCGGCCGGGTTCCACGTTCTCACCACCAAGATCTGGAGTTTCTTCCAGTTTCCTCCACGGCTTGATCTCGCGGCAGCGAGCGCCGTGCCCCTGCTTGTGGTGACCATGCTCTTGCTGTGGGGGCAGAGATGGCTGCTCGGACGCCGTGGCTACACCGTGCTCAGCGGCAAGAGCGGCACCCCTCGGCGTGTGAAGCTGGGCAACTGGAAATGGCTGGCGGGTGCATACGTCCTGTTCATCCTGTGCGTGACGATCCTGTTTCCCTACCTGGCCTTGCTCAAGGTGGCTCTGACCCACAACATTTCCGAACCGCTCACCTGGAGTTCCTTGACGCTCCATAACTTCCATTTCGTGCTTTTCGAATTTTCCAGCACGCGGCTCGCCATCTGGAACACCTTGATCCTCGGCCTGGCGACGGCAACGATCGCGACCGGCATAGCTCTTGTCGTGTCCTACCTGGTCGCGCGCCGAGCCGTGCCGGGCGCGTCGCTGCTCGGCATGCTGGCAACCGCCCCGATTGCAATTCCAGGCATTGTGCTCGGCGTCGGCCTCTTCCTGGCCTACGCCAATCCGACCTTCGGACTTTATGGCACGCTTTGGATCCTGCTGATTGCGTTCCTGACGATCGAGCTTCCTGCCGGCTATCAGCAACTGTCATCAGCCTTCCACGGCGTGCATCCGGAGTTGGAGGAAGCCAGCCGCATTCTCGGCGCCACCCGTCTGAAGACGCTTTGGCAGATTACCGCACCGCTGTTGCGCACCAGCCTGATCGCAGCTTGGTGTTTCGTCTTCATCGGCACCATCAGGGAATTGTCGGCGACGGTCCTGCTGACGACGGCGCAGACCAAGCTGGTCTCGGTCATCATCTATGACCTCAACGAAAGCGGCGACTATGGGGCGATTTCGGTGCTTGGCATTCTGCTGCTGGTGGTCTCGTTCACCGTCGTCTTCATAGCCAACAAGGTTCCAGTTCTCGGCGGAGCGCCTCCGAGAAGTGGCAGTTGACGGGATGGTGGTCTGGTTCCACAGCAATTATCAGCGTTTCGCTTGACAAGAGGAAGTATCGTCTCAGTCATGGGTTCGATTGGATGTGTCGGCATCAAATTCGATGAGGGAGATCAAACCGTGGATGACGCGCAGGCGAGGCGCTGGCGGCCATCGAGACCGGATCAAGCAAGCGGTATCTTCCGTGGGGCATTGAACGGAATTCGGGCCCATGGCTAACGAAACCGAGAGCATGCAGGGATTTTCGCCCATCGACTTTTTGCGCACGCGCTCGCTCGCCAATGTCGTGCAGCACGAAATAGAGCGAATGATAGTCGAGGGAGAATTCACGCCTAACGAGAGGATCAACGAAAACGCCCTGGCCCAGCAACTCAAGGTCAGTAGGGGGCCGATCCGGGAAGCGTGCAGCGCGCTGGCGGCTCTCGGACTGATCCAGGTGATCCCCAACCGGGGGTTTTTCGTGCGTGAACTCAGCGATGACGAGGCCCGTGATGTCTCGGAAGCGCGCGCGTACATCTTTGCCTGCATGACCATGAGTGTTGCGGAGAGGATCACCGACCCCGAGGTCACCAGGTTGAGTGCGCTCGTCGATCGCATGGATGCGCTGGCGAAGACCGGCGAGGTGAGCCAGTACTATCCGGTCAATCTGGAATTCCATTCCGAACTGGCCAGGATGTGTGGCAACGCACGCTTGGCGCAGATTTATCTCGGTCTCGCTCGTGAGCTCCATATCCAGCGCTATCGGGCACTGGCAAGTGGTGACGTGCTCGACATTTCCAACCACGAGCATCGGGCCATAGTGGAGGCTGTCGCCGCTCGCGATCCGCAACGGGCCTTCACGGCCGGGCGGGCGCATATCGTCAATGGCACGTCGCGCACACGCAGGGCCAACGTGGCTTTGCGCCACGGCTCCGACTGATCTCACAGGGCGCTCGCACTCACTTCTGCATGCGACGTCGATACGGGCGCCCGTAGCATTGGCATGCCGGTGAAGTGGTTTGCCTTCTAAAACTTACTCATCCTGTCGACAAAAAATTGTTGACAGTTTACCAAAACTTCCTTCCTAGTCCTCTGCACCACGAGGCCATGACATGGAGTCGAGCTCGAACTCGGTGCCTGTCTGTGCCGCTACACCGGTCGACTGAGAGGATTACCAATGCACGACACCGCGCCTGCAGGTCTCACAAACTACGTGGCGGAATTCGTCGCAACAGCCACTCCGAAGGATCTGCCGGCCGACGTTGTTGCTCTCGGCAAGAAGTCGATACTGGATGGCATTGGGCTGGCTCTATCAGGTTCGGTCGCGCAAAGCGGCGACCTTGTCCGCCGCCATCTCGATGAGCTCGGGCTTATGCCAGGTGCCGCGACGGTCATCGGAGCTGGCCGCAAGGTTGCCCCCCGCTTTGCGGCATTCGCCAATGGTGTCGGCATTCATGCCGACGACTATGACGACACCCAGCTGGCCGTGGCGACAGATCGCGTCTACGGCTTGCTGACCCATCCCACGGCGCCGGCATTGCCCGCGGCCCTGGCCATCGGTGAACAGGTGGGTGCCTCGGGCAAGCAGGTCATGTTGGCGTACCATCTCGGCGTCGAGGTCGAGTGCAAGATCGCCGAGGCCATCGCGCCCCGCCACTATCAGACCGGATTTCACGCGACGGCCACTTGCGGGACCTTTGCCGCCGCCTCGGCTGCGGCCTGGCTTCTGCGTTTCGACGCGAAAACCACGGCTCGCGCGCTTTCCATCGCCGGCAGCCAGTCGGCTGGCCTGCGCGAGAATTTCGGCACGATGACCAAGCCGTTCCATGCGGGGCGTGCATCGGAAAGTGGCGTCGCCGCTGCACAATTCGCCGCCCATGGATGGACTGCTACCGACAAGATACTGGAGGCCCCGCGCGGGTTCTTCCAGGCAGCCGGCGGCGGTTACGACGAGAACGCCATCCGCGGACGCCTCGGCGCCTCCTGGACGTTCGCCAACCCGGGCATCTCGATCAAGCCGCATCCCTCGGGGTCGTTGACTCATCCGGGGATGACGGAGATGGCGCGCCTTATCCGCGAGCATGGCATCAAGGCTGGGGATGTGAAGCACGTGCGGGTCGGCACCAACTCCAACATGCCGAATGCCCTGATCCATCACCATCCACATGACGAACTCCAAGCCAAGTTCTCCATGGAGTTCTGCATGGCGATCCTCTTGCTCGACGGCAAGGCCGGGCTTGGCGAGTTTACGGATGCGACCACTCAGCGCGACGACGTCAAAGCGATGATCGACAAGGTTGATTTCGTCGTTGACGAAAGGGCAGAGGAGGCCGGCTATCACAAGATGACGACGATCATCGACATCACGCTCAATGATGGCCGCGTCATCCACGGCGAGGCTGATTTCGGCAAGGGCAGCCCCGCCAATCCGATGAGCTATGAAGAGGTTGCCGACAAATTTCGGGACAATGCGGCTCATGCCCGCCTTGCCCGTTCGGCGGCCAACGAGGTCGTCTCACTGGTGCGTGACCTCGAAGAACAGCCCTCGCTCGAGCGGTTGATGGCACTGGTCGCCAAGGCCGGCTGACGGTCTTCGTGGCGCTGCGGCGGCAGCGCCGCAGCCGGCATTCAGAAAGGTTGGTCCGATGGCCCATCTCACGATCGGCATGCTCAAAGGCGATGATATCGGAGACGAAATCGTGCCCGCTGCGGTGCGCATCGCCCGGGCCGCCGCGGCTCGAACGGGTCTGGAGATCGACTGGCGACCAATGCCGATCGGCCGCTCGGCACTCGACACGCACGGCTCGACAATGCCCGACGGCACGCTTGAGACGCTTTCGACGCTTGATGGCTTCATCCTCGGCCCGATCGGGCATCGCGCCTATCCAAAGGTGCCTGGTGCGATCAATCCGCATCCGATCCTGCGCAAGCACTTCGGCCTTTTCGCCAATGTCCGGCCGACGCGTTCCTTCCCCGGTCTCGGCGCACTGTTCGACGACGTCGATCTCGTCATCGTTCGGGAAAACAACGAAGGCTTCCAGCCTGATCGCAATGTGGTCGCTGGTTCGGGAGAATTTCGCCCAACGCACGACACGACGATTTCAGTTCGTGTCATCACCCGCGCCGGCAGCTATCGTGTCGCCAGGGCCGCGCTCGAACTTGCCAGGAACCGGCGCAAGAAGCTGACGATCGTTCACAAGGACACCGTGTTCAAGCTGGGCTGCGGCATGTTCGTGGAGGAGTGCTATCGGGCCGCCGAGCAGTTCCCCGATGTCGCGGTCGATGAGGTTATCGTCGACACCTTCGCCATGCGGCTGCTGCGCGATCCTCAGACATTCGATGTCGTCGTCACCACCAACATGTTCGGCGACATACTGAGCGACGAGGCCGCAGGCCTTGTCGGCGGCCTCGGCATGGCGCCTGGCCTGTGTATCGGCGAAGGCAACATAGCCATGGCGCAGGCGGCGCACGGGTCAGCCCCCGATATCGCCGGCAAGGGCATCGTCAATCCCTACGCGATGATCGAATCCACCCGCATGCTGCTGGAATGGCTTGGCCACAACCGTGGCATTGCCGAGGCGCTCGCCGCGGCGTCGATCATGGCCGAAGCCACCGTTGCCGCACTTGCCCGGCCCGAAACGCGAACGGGCGACATACGCGGAACCACCGACACCGAAGGAATGACCAGCGCCATTGTCGCTGCCATCGAGAAGGAATCTGAAAATGTGCTCGCATAAGATTGCGGTCATTGGCGGTGACGGTATTGGGCCGGAGGTGGTTGAGGCCGGCGTCGAGGTACTGGAAGCCTTGGCTGCCGTCGAGCCGGGCCTTGCCTTCGACTTCAAGCGCTTCGACTGGAGTTCGGACTACTATCGCCGCAACGGCCGCATGATGCCGCAGGATGGCCTCGAACAGATCAAGGGCTTCGATGCCATCTACTTCGGCTCGGTCGGCGACCCGAATCTTCCCGACGATATCACGCTCTGGGGCCTGCGTTTGGCTATCTGCCAGGGATTCGACCAATACGCCAATGTGCGGCCGACGCGCCTCCTGCCTGGGCTGACCGGCCCTCTGCGGCCCGAACTCGGCAAGCAGATAGACTGGGTAATCGTCCGCGAAAACAGCGAAGGCGAATATGCCGGCGTCGGCGGTCGCGCCCATCGCGGCCTGCCGATCGAAGTCGGCATGGATGTAGCCGTCTTTACCCGCACCGGCATCGAACGGATCGCCCGCTTTGCCTGTGACATTGCCATGTCGCGCCCCCGCAAGCTGCTGACAGTGGTCACAAAGTCCAATGCACAACGCCATGGCATGGTGCTCTGGGACGAAGTCGTGCGCGAAGTGGTTCGCGACTACCCCGGTCTGATCGTCGACTGGATGCTGGTCGATGCGATGACACAGCGCATGGTCAACAAGCCCGGCAGCATCGACACGGTTCTGGCGACCAACCTCCATGCCGATATCCTTTCCGATCTGGCCGCAGCACTTGGCGGGTCGCTCGGCATCGGCTCGACATCGAACATCGATCCGTCGCGCAGCCGGCCGTCCATGTTCGAACCCATCCATGGTTCGGCCTTCGACATAACCGGCAAGGGCGTCGCCAATCCGCTTGGATCGTTTTGGACCGCAAGCTTGATGCTTGACCATCTCGGTGAGCAGGCTGCGTCGCGACGTCTCATGATTGCGATCGAAACCGTCACCGGTCGAGGAGAATATCTGAGCCCCGACCTTGGTGGCGCCGCCAGCACCGCCGAGGTAACCGCCGCGGTGATCGCCGCAGTTTCGGGTGTGAACAGTCCAAGCTCCTGACGCTCGCCCGGACAGAAGTTCACATTACACGCGCCTTTCGCCAGACTGCAGACGCTTGCGCGCTCGCTATTATCGGTCGCGCTAAGGCTTTGTTCCGCGTTGATGGCCGCTGACCTGGTCGCCATCTTCCGGCTTCAGATATCGCCACCGACGATCACCAACAATGGACCGATCATGGCGACTTTGGTCATGCGGTTCGCGGCGGCTTCGTCAGTCCCCACAGCGACACGTCACTCGGCAGGATCCTGGCCGGCCAGGCGTTGGGACGAAACACGGATGCCTGCATCACGATCGTCGATCTGACCGGCTTGCCGGTTCTCGACCTCGCCATCGCAACGCTGGCCGTCGAGACGATCGAAACCACCTGATCGATCGCGGAGAAACGGCATCAGGATTGATTGGGGCCGCTTGGGCCTTTGGTTTCTGAGGCAACGCTTATTTCGTCACATCAGGCTGCGGAAGCGTCAATGTGGCGCTCGCGATGTCGAGGAGATATTGCTTACCAGCGTTGATGCACATGGGGCTTTATGTCCTGGTCGTAGACGTCCCGGATCTTGCTCATGAGTTCATCGGATAGCGGCGGGAGGTCTGCGGCTTCGGCGTTGGAACGGGCCTGTGTGGCATTGCGAGCGCCCGGAATGACGACGCTCACCGCGTCGAACATCAGGATCCAGCGCAGCGCGAATTTCGCCATCGTCGTGTCTCCCGAAACCAGCGGCCGGATCTTCTCGACCGCCGCCAGCCCGACCTCATAGGGCACGCCCGAGAAGGTTTCGCCGACATCGAAGGCCTCACCGTTGCGGTTGAACAGGCGATGGTCGGTGGTCTCGAATTTGGTGTCGGCCTTGAACTTGCCTGACAGCAGGCCGCTGGCCAGCGGCACACGGGCGATAACAGCCACATCGTTCTTTTTCGCTTGGTCGAAGAACAGTTCCGCCGGACGCTGACGGAAGGCGTTGAAGATGATCTGCACGCTGACGACGCCGGGATATTGCATCGCCTTCAGCGCCTCTTCGACGCGCTCGACGCTGACGCCGTAATTGCGGATCTTGCCTTGCTCGACGAGCCGGTCGAGCCGTTCGAACACCTCCGGGTGATAGTAGAGGTCGGTCAGTGGGCAATGCAGCTGCACGAGGTCGAGCGTGTCGGCCTCGAGATATCCAAGGCTGCGGTCGACCCAGTCGGTCAGGTTCTTCTGGCTGAAGCCCTCGACCGTCTGTGACGGCAGCCGCTTTCCGGCCTTGGTGGCGATGAACGGCCGCTCGCCGCCGCGCTCCTTCATTACCCTGGCGATGAGCTTCTCGGAGCGGCCGTCGCCGTAGACGTCCGCCGTGTCGATGAAGGTGACGCCGGCATCGAGGGCCGCGTGCAGGGCGGCCACCGCATCGTCGTCATTGACCTCGCCCCAGGCGGCACCGATCGCCCATGAGCCAAAGCCAATTTCGCTGACTGATCTGCCGGTACGGCCGAATTTCCGTGATTGCATCTTGCTATTCCTGACTGCGGCTTGCCGGCAATTCCGGCTTTGCGATTCTGATTTTCGGGAAGCCTCTTATCGCATGGCAATGCGATTGACATCCCCGTCCGTAAGATTTACCAGATTACAGGGTTGTATGACAACCCGGTAAGGCTGCAATCATTTGGAGTCGGGAGGATCTCAAATTGAAAACCGTTCTTAAACTGGGCGCGGCCCTGTGCCTTGGCGCGCTTGCTCATCCTGCATTGGCCGAGGACAGCATCGTCAAGATTGGCGTTGTCGCGGCCGAGTCGGGCTCGTTCGTGTCCGCCGGCCATACCCTGCCGGCGGGCGTCGGCCTTGCCGTCAAGCAGATCAACGATGCCGGCGGCTTCAAAGTCGGCGGCAAGACCTACAAGCTCGAAATGGTCAAGCGCGACGACCGCACCGATATCGCGACCGCAATCGCCGCCACCCAGGAATTGGTGCGCGACGTCAAGGTGCAGGCAATCTTCGGCTCGGAAACGCATGACTTCACGCTGGCCATGGCCAAGATCACCCAGCCGGCCAAGATCATCCATTTCGCCGGCAATTCGACGCTGGCGAAAATCCTCAACCCCGATAGCGTCAAGCCGGGCGGCGAGGACCACTATCTCTTCCAGTCCGAACCGCAGGAGTTCCAGCGCTCCGGATCGACCGCGCGCGGCGTGCTCTCCCTGCTCGAGCCGCTGCTTGGCTTCAAGCCGAAGAAATCGGTGATGATCGTCGGCAATGACGCCACCGGCCAGTTCCTGTCGTCCTACTACTACAAGGCGCTGAAGGCCGAGGGCCAGGATGTTCCGGACATCATCTTCTACCCGCCGGACACGACCGATTTCTCGCCCTTCCTGACGCGGGCCAAGAGCCTCAATCCGGACATCATCCACTTCTGGTACAATGGTGATTCAACGCTGACGGCGCTGCCGCAGGCGCTCGAACTCGGTGCCGCGAAAAGCTATTTCCTGTTCGGCGTCGACCCCGGCATCTGGAAGGAAAAGCAGCTTTCGGCCGATGTGCCGGTGGCGATGAGCTGTGTGCCGGTGTGCTGGGGCGAGTCCTCCAACCCGAAGGCCAAGGCCTATTTCGACGCCTATTTTGCCGCCGGCGCGCCGCATGGCGTGACCTCGTCGGTGTCGCTGCTCTACCACGACTATGTGCACTTCCTCGTCGAAGCCTGGCAGAAGGCCGACAGTTTCGATCCGGACAAGACGGTCGAGGCGCTGCTGAGCCTCCACCATCAGGGGGTGGTCTCGGATGATCTGACGTTCAATCCGACGCATCAGGTCACCCACGCCACCGAGGTCTGCGCCGCGGCACCCGGCGGCACCATCTCCTGCGCCATGCAGCAGCCGCCGGCCGAAGCGCCGAAGAGCTGATCCAGCATAGTCCCCGAGTTGGCGGCGCTACCCGCCGCCAACTCCGTTTCTTGCAATACAGGTCTCGATCGCCGTGGATATTTTCATCCAGCAAATCCTCAACGGCCTTTCCATCGCCAGCGTCATCACGCTCATTGCCATCGGCGTGACCCTGATCTTCGGCCTGACCGGCATCATCAACTTCGCCCATGGCGAGTTCCTGATGATCGGCGGCATCGTCACCTGGCTCGCCGTCAGCGCCGGCCTCGGTTTCCCCTTGGCGGTGGTGCTGGCGATCCTGGCGGTCGGGCTGATGGGCTACATCCTCGAGCGCGGCCTGTTCCGCTTCACGCTGGAGCGACCGACCAATGGCTTCATCGTTTCGCTCGGCCTCATCGTCGTGCTGCAGCATGTCGTCGTCTTGTTCTGGAACCCCAACCAGAAAAGCATTCCGCGCCCGCTGACCACGGTGTGGGAAGTTGGCGGCGTGCGTATCGCCTCGGTGCGCGTCATGGTGATCCTGATCACCATCGCCGTGGTGGCGCTGAGCTTCCGCATGATCACTGCAAGCCGCTACGGCCGGGCGCTGCGCGCCAGCGTCGAGGACCGTGATACGGCCGCACTGATGGGCATTCCGGTGCGCCGCTACATCACCGGCGTCTTCGTGCTCGGCAGTGCGCTGGCCGGGCTTGGCGGGGCGCTGCTGATCGCCCTGTTTCCGATCACGCCGTTCACCGGCGGCACCATGGTGATGAAGGGGTTTGCCGTGGCATTGATCGGCGGGCTCGGCAACATCTATGGTGCCGTCGCCGCCGGCCTCATCCTCGGCATCGTCGAAGGCTTCAGCGCCGGCTACGGCTTCTCGCAATGGACCGATGCCTATTCATTCGCCTTGATGATCCTGGTGCTGATCGTGCGCCCGCACGGCCTGTTCGGCGGCACCAGCGGACCCCGGATGGCGTCATGAATGCAGGTTCTGCCCTCAAGCCGTGGCGGTCGCTTCTGCCGGTACTGGTCATCCTCGCGCTGATCGCGGCCGTGCCGCTGTTTTCACCGAGCAACCGCTTCCTGTCGCTGGCGATATCGGCCGGCATCAATGTGATTGCGCTCTACGGCCTGTCGGTGCTGTTCGGCCAGACCGGCATCCTGTCGATGGGCCACGCCGCACTGGTCGGCGTCGGCGCCTACGCGGCGGCGATCCTGGCGCGGGACTTTGGCGTCGGCTTCTGGGCGGCGCTGCCGGCGGCGGCTGTTGCGAGTGCTGTCTTCGCCATGATCGTCGGCATTCCCTCGCTGCGCGTCGGCGGCCATCACTTCGTCATCATGACCTTTGCCTTCGGCCAGTTGCTGGCCATCGTGCTCACCAATGGCGGCGACTATACGGGTGCTGCGACCGGGCTTGATATCGCCGGTCCGGTCACCCTGTTCGGCGCCGATATGACCGACCTGACGCGCTACTATCTGATGGTCGTCGGGTTCGTGACCATAGCGGCGGTGGCGAGCTGGGCGATCATCCACTCCTCCTATGGCCGCACATTGCGGGCCATCCGCGAAAACGAAAAACTGGCCGCTTCGCTCGGCATCAATGTCGGACGGCACAAGATCGGCGCCTTTGTCGTCAGCGGCATCTTTGCCGGCATCTCCGGCGTGCTGTTGGCCTATTTCCTTGGCCATATCTCGCCCTCACAATTTTCTTCTTTCCCAAGCATCTACCTGGCGCTGATGGTGATGATCGGCGGCGCCAGGCTGATCGAGGGACCGCTGGCCGGCGGCATCCTCGTCGCCTTCCTGCCGGAGGTGCTCAACCTCGATCCGGTGCAGTCGCGCATCGTCTACGGCGTCTGCCTGATTGCGGTGATCATGCTTTTGCCCGACGGGTTGATCGGCGGCATCGTCCGAGCGCTCCGCGCGGCATTTTCGGGCAAGCCGAAACAGGAGACGGAAGAGCGCGACGCAGCAGAGGCTCGGCGATGAGCGCGATCCTGGCGATCAGCGGCCTCAGCAAACAGTTCGGCGGCGTAACAGCCCTTGCCGGCGTCGACCTCGCCATCGAAGAGGGCGAAATCCTGGGCGTCGTCGGCCCGAACGGATCGGGCAAGACGACCTTGTTCAACGTCGTCACCGGGGTGCACAAGCCGAGCGGCGGCAGCGTGGCGTTCCGCGGGCAAGACATCACCGGTCTCAAGCCGCACGCCATATCACGAGTCGGCATCGGCTACACCTTCCAGCACGCCATGGCCTTTGCCGGCCTTGGCGTGCTGGAAAATGTCCAGATCGCCGGTGAGCACGCGCGGGCAGGGGGCACCGCCAATCCCTGGCCGACATCGCACGCGCTGCTCGATTTCGTCGGCTTGAGCGCGCTCGGCGGCGAAAAGGCCGGCGTGCTGCCCTTCGGCAGCCTGCGCCTGCTCGGCCTCGCGCTGGCGCTCGCCACGCGGCCATCGCTGCTCTTGCTCGACGAGCCCGCCGCCGGCCTCAACGACCGAGAGACAACAGCCCTGGTCGGGCTTGTCCGCCAGCTGCCCGGCCATGGCATCACAGTCTGCGTCATCGACCACGACATGAAGCTGATGCAGATGCTGTGCCGGCGCCTTGCCGTGCTCGATTTCGGTTCCAAGATCGCCGACGGGCCGACCGAGGCGGTGCTCGCCGATCCCAAGGTGCTGGAAGTCTATCTCGGAGGCGATCTGTGAGCCTGCTCGCCGTTTCCGATGTCGTCACCGGCTATGGGCCGACGATCGTCAACCGCGGCGTCTCGGTGACCTTGGGCGAAGGCGAGATCGTCACCATCCTCGGCCCCAACGGCGCCGGCAAGTCGACGCTGCTCAAGGCTATTGCTGGCCTGATCAACCCCCGCGCGGGCAGCATCGCTTTCGATGGCGCCGCGGTGACCGGGCTTGCCGCCGATGTCATGGCCAGGCGCGGCGTCGTGCTGGTGCCGGAAGGCCGCAAGATATTCGTCGACATGACGGTCGAGGAGAATTTGCGCCTCGGCGCCTATGCGCGCCGCGACGAGGCCGCCGTGGAAGCCGATTTCGCAACCATGCTGGCCTTCTTCCCGATCCTGGCCACCAAGCGGCGCGACAGAGGCGGCTCGCTGAGCGGCGGCCAGCAGCAGATGCTGGCGATCGCGCGCGGGCTGATGACGCGGCCGCGCGTGCTGCTGCTGGACGAGCCGTCGCTTGGCCTGTCGCCGCTCCTGGTCAAGGAGATCAAGGCGATCATTCTGGATATTGGCGCGCGCTTCGGCGCCTCGGTGCTGCTGGTCGAGCAGAATGCCGGCCTGGCGCTCGCCGTCGCTTCGCGCGGCTATCTCATGCAGAATGGCCGCATCGTCGTCTCCGGGCCGATCGCCGAATTGCGCGACATGTCGCTGATGCGCGAACTCTACCTCGGCGGAGTCGCCGGATGAGCAATCCCTCAGTCGTGGCTGGCCCCTCAGTCGTGAACAGCTTTGTCGCGCAGATCCTCGAAGCGGGCATAGCTCTTGGTCAGATGGTTGCGCATGGCGCGCCGCGCCGCATTGACGTCCCTGGCCTCGATCGCGGCGAGAATGGCGCGATGCTCGCGCTGCATGCGGTCCAGGTATTTTTCCCGCTCGGCCTCGGTCATCCGGTCGAGCCGTGTCCACTGGCGCGGGATCATGGCGCTGCCGAACGTGTCGAACAGCCGGGTGAAATTGGGATTCTGCGTCGCCGCGAGAATGGCGCGGTGGAAGCCAAAATCCTCTTCCGAGCCCGAGCCGCCGCCACGCACTGCCGCCTCCAGCGCGTTGAGCCGCGCGCTCATCTGCCCGAGTGCTGCGTCGCTGCGTCGCTCGGCGGCGAGGCCGGTCGCCTCGACCTCGATGCCCATGCGCAGTTCCAAAACGCGCAGCACCTCGTCGATCGATTCGAGATCGTCGGGCAGGATGGAAAAAGTCCGTGGCAGCGGATCCTTGGCGACGAAAGCGCCGAGGCCCTGGCGGGTAGTGATCAGCCCGCGAGCGCGCAGTGCTGCAAGCGCCTCGCGCACTACGGTGCGGCTCACACCCGTCGCGGCGACGATCTCCTGCTCGGTCGGCAGCCGCTGGCCGGGCGCCAGATCGCCGGACTCGATCTGAGCAATCAGCGTGTTGACCAGCCCGGTCCGCAAATTGGGCGCCTGCGGTATGGCATCGAAAAGCATTGTTTCCGCCATCGCGCGAACTCCGGTCCGAATCTTCGGCAAAGGCCGATTCTTCTTCGGAGGATTGCATCGACAGGTGCCCGCCGCAAGGTGACGAAAGTTGACCCCGCCCACGCGGACCAAAGGAGGATTTTATGAAAGAACGCATTGGCTTCATCGGCCTGGGCAGCATGGGCGCCGGCATGGCCGACAATCTGCTGCGCAAGGGCTGGCCGCTGACCGTCTGCGTGCACCGCAGCCGCACCGCCGCCGGCCAATTGATCGCGGCCGGCGCCACCGAGGCGCCAAGTCCGCGCGAACTCGCCGCCACCAGCGACATCGTCATCCTGTGCGTCACCGGCTCGCGCGAGGTCGAAGCGCTGGTCAAGGGGCCGGACGGGCTGGCCGCAGCCGGCACGCCGCTGCTGATCATCGACTGCTCGACCTCCAACCCGTCTTCGACGACGGCGCTTGCCGCCGAGTTGGCCACGCACGGCGTGACGCTGATCGACGCGCCGCTGGCGCGCACGCCCAAGGAAGCCGCCGAAGGCAAGCTCGACGTCATGGTCGGCGGCCCGGCCGAGGCAGTCGCCCGCGCGCGGCCGGTGCTCGAAGCCTTCGCCGCCCGCATTGTCCACACCGGCCCGACCGGCAGCGGCCACACCATGAAGCTGCTTAACAATTTCGTCTCGATGGGCTATTCCGCCATCTATTCGGAAGCGCTGACGCTCGGCGCCAAGGCCGGACTGACGCCGCAGGTCTTCAACAGCGTCATCTCAGGCAGCCGCATGGATTGCGGCTTCTACCAGGCCTTCTTCGACTTCGTGCTGAACCGCAACGAAAACGCCCAGCGCTTCGCCATCGCGAACGCGCTGAAGGACATGACCTATCTCGCCTCGTTCGCGCAGGCTGCCGGCATCGCCAATCCGATCGGCGCGGCGGTGCGCAACGGGTTTGCCACCGCCGTCACGACAGGCCATGGCGAGAAGTTCGTGCCGGCGCTGTCGGATATTGTCGCGGGGTTGAATGGGGTGTCGTTGGTGGAGCCACCGGGGGCGTGAAATCGCGTGGCGGCTCCCGAGTGGGGGCTGCCTGGCGATCGGCATGGTTCAGGCGAGCGCGGCCGGCTAAGACTTTATCCCCCAGCCCGCCCACGAACCGCCTTTCGCGATCTCGAATGCCGCATCGGAGACGCCGCCTCCGGCACCAGCGCTGCCTCCGCAGCCACGTCCCCATCATGCAGCCCAACCCGCAGCGCCGCGCCCGCCAGATGGTCGCGCATCGCCGCTTGCGCGCCCTCCACATCGCCGGCGCGGATGGCGGACAGGATGCGCTCGTGTTCGCCCAGCGTGATGCGGGCCATGTCGTCCGACTTCTGCTGGTTGCCTGCGGCGAGGATGCTTTCGCGGACACGCTCGGAAACGAAGACCAGGAACTGGCCCATATAGGAATTGCGCGTCGCCTCGGCGACGGTGCGGTGGAATTCGAGGTCGCTGCGCAGCCAGGCGACGCTGCCATAGGGGGCCGCCCGCATGCCGGCCAGCGCATCGCCCATCGCGGCGAGATCGGTTTCCGAGCGCCGTTTGGCGGCAAGGGCTGCCGCCTGCACTTCGAGGATGCCGCGCAGTTCGAACAGGTTGCGGAAGGAATCGGCGCGCTGCAGCGCCTCAAAGTCGATGGTCAGCACCGTCGGGTTGTTGCTCTCCACCACGAAGGCGCCGCGCCCCTGCTGCGACCAGATGCGGCCTTCCGAGCGCAGCCGCGCGATCGCCTCGCGCACCACGTTGCGGCTGACGCCGAAAGTGGTCGCAAGCGCCTGCTCGGTCGGCAACTGGTCGCCGGGCTTCAAGCGCCCTTGCGCGATCTCGCGCGAGATGGAACTCGCCACCAAAGTGGAGAGGTGCGGACCGCGATTGACCTTGTCAAGTTTCAGCGTCATCGCTCACCTAAAGTCGACGGCGGATGTGGACGCCAGAATGCGGCCGTTGCTCAGGATGTGGCGCGGATCGAACGCGTCCTTGATGCCGGCGGCAAGGTCGAGCGTTACCGGATCGATGCGTTCGAGAAAGGCCTTCTGCTTGACCCGGCCGATGCCATGCTCGGCGCTGATGGAGCCGCCATAGCGGTCGACGACGGCAAAGATCTCAGCCTCCGCCTCCTCGAACAGATGCTCGATCGCTTCAGCGGTCATGCCCTCCGGCGGCACGACATTGAGATGGATGTTGCCGTCGCCGACATGGCCATAGGTGACGGCCAGCGCGTCGGGTCGCCTCTGTTCCAGCGCAACCAGCGCGTCGGTGACGAAATCGGCGAGTTTCGAGATCGGCACCGAGACGTCGGTGCGCAGATAGCGGCCGCCGCGGCCCTGACGCTCGACCATGATCTCGCGGTAGAGCCACAGGCGCTCGCCTTGCGCCCGCGTCGATGCGACGAGGCCGTCTTCGACGATATTGGCGACGCCGTCGAGGAACCCCAGCAGCATGGCGGACAGGTCGATCAGCCCGCCGGAGGACACCTCGATCAGCACATAGGCCGGGTAGGGCTTGTTGAGCGGGTCGGCAAAATCCTTGCCCTCGCGCATGGTGATCTCGATGCCGCCGCGCAGGATCAGCTCGAAGGCGGTGAGCAGGTCGCTGCAATCGCGCCGGGCGCGGGCATAGAGCGCCATCGCATCCTCTACGGAGCGCAAGCCGACCAGTGCGGTCTCGATCTGTGTCGGCTTGGGGAACAGTTTCAGCGCGGCCGCGGTGACGATGCCGAGCGTGCCTTCCGAGCCGATGAAGATCTGCTTGAGGTCGTAGCCGCGATTGTCCTTGCGCAGCACCTTCAGCCCGTTCCAGATGCGGCCATCGGCTAACACCACTTCGAGCCCGAGCACAAGGTCGCGCGTCATCCCGTAGCGCAGCACGTTGAAGCCGCCAGCATTGGTGGCGACATTGCCGCCGATGCGGCAGCTTCCCTGCGCGCCGAAGGTGATCGGAAGCAGGCAGTCATTGTCCTCGGCGGCGCGCTTGGCGTCCTCAAGGATGCAGCCGGCCTCGACCACCATGGCGAAGTCGATCGGGCTGATCGAGCGGATCCTGTTCATGCGCTCCAGCGAGATGACGATCTCGCCGCCATCGGCAGCTACCGCGGCACCGACCAAACCGGTCAGCCCGCCTTGCGGTACGACGGGAATGCGCTCGGCATGGCAGAACCGCATCAGCGCCGACATCTCCTCGACCGTGGACGGCCGCGCCATCGCCAGCGGGCGGCCAAAATGGTCTCCCGACCAGTCGCGGCTGTAGCGAGCGAGGTCTTGCGTCTCGGTCAGCAACCCGCCATTCGGTAGCACGCCGGCAAGGGCTGCGATCAGCGATGCGGAGGAGGGCGGCACGACATTCATGAATTGACTCTGCCCCCCTTGGGAAAACGACTGGACAACCACCGTTCTTGTCGTGTTATCATACAACCCTGATTTAGAACATCAAGCGAAGTCGCGTTCCAACCGGCAGTTTGATGTGGACGGTCAGACCAGCAAATCACTGAATTCGGAGGACTTTCCCAATGAGCGACGCCCCGGGCTTTCGCTATATGCACACCATGATCAGGGTGCTCGACCTCGACAAGTCGATCGCCTTCTACACCGAGGTTCTCGGCATGACCTTGCTGCGCCGCGACGATTACCCCGGCGGCAAGTTCACCAACGCCTTTGTCGGCTACGGCCCCGAGGACAAGGAGGCCGTCGTCGAGCTGACGCTGAACTGGGACAGGGAAGAGCCCTATGAGATCGGCACCGGCTTCGGCCACCTGGCGCTCGGCGTCAACGACATCTACGCCGTCTGCGCCGAACTCGAGAAGCGCGGCGCCAAGATCCCTCGCAAGCCAGGTCCCATGCAGCACGGCACCACGCACATCGCCTTCGTCGAAGACCCGGACGGCTACAAGATCGAGCTGATCGGCCTCGACACGATGTGATCCGACCAAGCGGGGCCGCATCGGGCTTGTGATGCGACCCCGTCCTGTCCGCGCTGGCTTGGGAGGCGGTGCGGATTTCTCTTTCACTTGATGACCGCGATCTTACTGCGGTCGATGGTGATGGCGACGGCGGCGATAAGCACCGCGCCGAACACCATGTTTTCCAGGAAGATGTTGACGCCGACGAAGGTCATGCCGATGCGCACGATCGAGATGATCAGCGCGCCGACCGCCGTGCGGGCGACGCCACCCAGCCCGCCGGTGATGGCGGTGCCGCCGACGATGACGGCGGCGATGGCCGGCAGCAGCAGCTGATTGGCAAGCACCGGCGAGCCGCTCGACAGCCTTGCCGCCAGCACCACGCCGGCGATAGCAGCCAGCATGCCTGAAGCGGCGAAGGCGATGATCTTGGTGCGGTCGACATTGATGCCCGCCGCCCAGGCAGCCGGCTCGCCGGCGCCGACCGCGATCGCCTGGCGGCCAAAGCGCGTGTAGCGTAGCGCCAGAAAGGCGGCGATGCCGATGACCGCCGAAATCAGCACCACCACCGGCACCCCGGCAACCGTGGCGTTGATCCAGGCGGTGTTTTCGCGGCCCGCTTCCTCGATGGTGATGGCGCGGCCGTTGGAGACCCAGAGCGCGAGGCCGGTGACGACGCCGCCGGTGGCGAGCGTCGCCACGAAGGACGGCACGCGCAGCTTGACATGGACGATACCGCTCAATGTGCCGAAGGCAAGCCCGGACAGGATCGCCACCGGGAACGCGGCAAGCCCTAGTGAAGGCAGCAGCTGCGCCAGGATGACGCTCGCCAGCGAGGCCACCGCCTGGATCGACAGGTCGATGCCGCCGAGCAGGATGGCAAAGGTGACGCCGGTGGCCAGGATGAACAGCACGGCGGTGTTGGCAAACAGCAAGGCTACCGTCTCGCCGGTGAGGAAGCCGGGCGCGGCGATCTCGATGATCAACAACAGGGCGACGAGCAGGACCAGCGGAATGGCGCCTTGCGTCCACTTGCCCTCGAACACCTGCCTGATGGAAAAACCTTCATTCATCGGTTCATACCATTGCTCGCAGTAGATCAACCTGGTTCGGCTTTTTGCCGGGGCTGGCGTCGAAGCGCGCGGTGATCTCGCCGTCGCGCATCACCAGCACCTGGTGCGACAGGCCGATCGTCTCTTCCAGCGTGTCGGAAATCAAAAGGATCGCCACGCCTTGCGCGGAGAGATCGCGCACCAGTTCGTAGACCTCTTCCTTGGCGCCGACATCGAGGCCGCGCGTCGGATGGTCGAGCACCAGGATGCGCGAGCCCGCCGTCATCCAGCGCGCCAGCACCACCTTCTGCTGGTTGCCGCCGCTGAGCTTGCGGCAGGCGGCATCGGGGCCAGGCGCCTTGATGCGCAGCCGCTTGATCCAGTCGGCGGCGAGCCGGCGCTCCTTGCCATAGTCGATGGCGCCATGGCGCATGACGCTGGAGAGATCGGCCAGCGAAATGTTCTCCGCGATCGACAGGAACATCACCAGCCCTTCGAGCCTGCGCTCGCGCGGCACATAGCCGATCCCCTTGCGCACCGCAGGCTCCGGCGAGGCGAAGCGCACGGCGTCGCCGGCGATTTTCATTTCGCCGGCATCATGCTGCAGAAATCCGCCGATGGTGCGCGTCACCTCCTCGCGGCCGGAGCCGACGACGCCGGCAATGCCGACGATCTCGCCGGCCCTGATTTTCAGGTCGACGCCGTGATAACAGCCGTTCGCGCCAAGTCCCCTGGCCTCGACCATGACCGTCTCGCGCGGCGCCTGCTGGCGGGCCTCGCGGTAATATTCGGCCTGCAGCCCGCGCCCGACCATGATCTCGTGCAGCTCCGGCGCGGTGACCTCGGCCGCGCGGTGTTCGGCGACGACCGCGCCGTCCTTCATCGTGTAGACGCGGTCAGAAATCGCCAGCACCTCGTCGAGACGGTGCGAGACGAAGACGAAGCTGGCGCGCGATTTGAGCGAGCGGACGCGCGCGAACAGCACTTCGATATCGGCGGCGTTGAGCACCGAGGTCGGCTCGTCGAGCAAAATGAGCAACTGCCGTTCGACCACTTCCTCCAATGTCAGCGCCTTGGCCAGCTCGACCATCTGGCGCGCGGCGAAGGTGAGTTCGGAGGTGCGCGCCGTGACATCGATGTCGATGCCGATCTTGGCCAGCTGACGGCGCGCCGCCGCGTTCATGGCGCGCCAGTTGACGATGCCGAAGCGGGTGAAGCGATCCTCCTCGCCGAGATAGATGTTTTCGGCGACGGTCAGATTGAGCACCAACGACTGTTCCTGGAAAACCATGCCGATGCCGTGCCGTGCCGCGTCGCGCGGACTGCGCATGCGCAGTTGCTCGCCGTCCAGCGTCAGGCTGCCGCCATCCGGGCGATAGCTGCCGGCCAGCACGCGCATCAGCGTCGACTTGCCGGCGCCGTTCTCGCCGATCAGGCCGACCACCTCGTTCGGCCGGACTTCGATCGAGACATCGCGCAAGGCCTGGACGCCGGGAAAGTTTTTGATGATGTGGGACGCGTTCAGCATGGCGCTCACTTGACGATCCTGAGGCGAACGCGATCGAGCGACAGCGCCACCGCGGCGATGATCATCAGGCCCTGTACCGTCTGCTGGATATAGGGCGAGATGCCGAGCAGGATCATGCCGTTGGCCAGCACGGTGACGATCAGCACGCCGATCAGCGTGTTGACGACGCCGCCTTCGCCGCCGGTCAGCGCCGTGCCGCCGACGACCACGGCGGTGACGGCGGCGAACAGCCTGCCGTCGCCGATGACGGCATGCGACTGGCCAAGTTGTGCTGCGGCAAGCACGCCCGATATGCCGAAGAAGAAACCGGCCAACGCAAAGGCGGTGATGCGCACACGCACCACGTTGACGCCGGAGAGCTTGGCGACATCCTCATCACCGCCGATCGCCAATATGTGGCGGCCGAGCTTGGTGTGGTACTGAATGACGGCCGCGAGCAGGAAAGCGCCAAAGGCGACCCAGACTGCTACCGGCAAGCCCAGGAAACGGTGCAGTGCCACGTCGCGGATCGAGGCGTCGTTGAGCCGGATCGCCGAGCCGCCCAGCATATAGACCGACAGGCCAAGGCCGATGAACCACATGCCGAGCGTCGCCATGAAGGAGGGAATGCGCAGCATGGTCTGGACGAGGCCGCTGACGAACCCCATCGCGGTGCCGGCGATGATTGCGGCGAGCACCGCCCACCAGCCATAATCATTGCCGTTCGCGTCATTGGCGGCGAGCAACACCACCACCATGGCCGATACCGACAGCGTGCCCTCCACGGAGAGGTCGATGCTGCCCATCAGGATGATGAAGGTCAGCCCCATCGCCAGCGTCAGCGGCACGGCGGCCGAATTGGCAAGCCGCACCAGATTGCGCAGTTCGATGAAGTTGGGATTGGCCATTGCGATGAGCACGCACAGCACAATCAGCACCGCCAGCGGCGCCAGGCTGCGCCAGCGCCTGCCACCGAACACAGTGGCGATGCGGCCGGGGGTCAATGTCATAAGCGTCGTCCGCTCGATGTCCGAAACGGACTTCAGGGGTTCTGTATGGATTGTCAAGAAACCGCTTCCCGTCTGCTGATGACAGCCGTCGCGACGAGGGGATCGCGACGGCTGCGGGAGGAAGCTGGCCACCAGGGAGGTGTGGCCCGCTCCGGTTGATCAGGTGCGGATGGCTCCAGTCACCCGGCCCCACAGATCGTTCCAGTCGATCTCCGGCTTGGCATCGACATTGGTCTTGTAATATTCCTCGACATTATCGTGCGAGATCAGCACCGCCTTGCCGTAGAATTCGCGGTGTTCCGGCGGCTCCTTGGTCGGATCGAACTTGCCGATCTTGGCGTTGTAGCCGATCGCCAGCCCCATGCCGCCCTGCCAGAACGGATCGGAGGTGACCGTGCAG
Organism: Mesorhizobium sp. BR1-1-4; assembly: GCF_020165375.1. Classification (NCBI taxonomy): domain Bacteria; kingdom Pseudomonadati; phylum Pseudomonadota; class Alphaproteobacteria; order Hyphomicrobiales; family Phyllobacteriaceae; genus Mesorhizobium; species Mesorhizobium sp. BR1-1-4. Next base: position 66,259 of record NZ_JAIUIB010000015.1, read on the forward strand.
GCGAACTCGCCGGTGCGCACCGCGTCGACCGCCGTCTTGATGCCGTCGACGCCGACGATCGGCACCTTGCCGGCGAGGTTTTCGGCGCGCAGCGCTTCGAGCGCGCCGGAGCCCATATCGTCATTGGCGGCCCAGATGCCCTTGATGTCATCGCCGAAGCGGGTGAGCAGATTGCCCATCAGGTCGAAGGCTTCCGTCGATTTCCAGTTGGCGACCTGGAAGTCGAGCAGCTTGATGTTGGGATTGGCGGCAAGGGCCGCGTCGAGGCCCTTCTTGCGTTCGATCGCCGCCGTGGTCGAGATCAGGCCGCCGAGTGCGACGATGCCGCCCTTGCCGCCGATGGTCTTGAACAGGATCTCGGCGATGGTCTTGCCGCTTGCGATGCCGTCGAACTCGATATGCGAGACATAGTTCGGGTTGAAGTCCTTCGGATGCAGGTCGGAGGGCTTGTTCCACTGCGTCACCACGTAGGCGCCGGCCTTGGCGCAGGCCTCGACGATTGGCCGCGCATCGGGCGTATCGTTGGGATCGGAATTGAGCACCATATTGCCGCCAGTCTTGGCCAACATCGCCTTGATGTCGGCGATGCCTTTCTCGCTGTTGCCCTCCGACACCAGCGTGACATGTTCCAGCCCGGCCCATTTGGCATAGGCCTCGGCGCCGGTCTTCCACACCGCGTGATAGGGGTTGGAGAGCGAGCGGATCGACGTCACCAGCGTCGGCTTTTCCTGCGCGCGCAACACTTTCGGCATGGCAAGCGCCGCCACGCCGGCGGTGGCGCCTATCATCAGCGTCCGGCGGCTGACCGAAAGCGTAAAATCTGTCCTGTCCTTCATTGTTCAAACCTCCCGATTGAAATCTGTTCCCGCCCGGCGGCATGCGCGGGGAGCGCGGCCGGGCCTCCGATCGATGGACTGCCAAGTTCCTCCACTTGTACGACAACCCTTCAACACGATAACCATACCCTTTCTCTTGACGCGGCACAAGCGACTTGAGATCGTTGCGTAGAGGAGGGCAGGGCACTGATTTCGCGCTGCCAAGGGAGTGAGAATGTCTGACTACATCATCGTCGGCGGCGGTTCGGCCGGCTGCATTCTGGCCGCCCGGCTGAGCGAGGATCCGGACGTCTCGGTCACCTTGCTCGAGGCCGGCCCGCGCGACACCGATCGCTACATCCATCTGCCGGTCGGCTTCTTCAAGATGACGGCGGGGCCGCTGATCTGGGGCTATGACACAGCGCCCGGCAAGGCGATCGACGGCCGCACCATGGTCTATCCGCAGGCGCGTGTGCTGGGCGGCGGCTCCTCGATCAACGCCCAGGTCTTCACCCGCGGTTGCCCGCAAGATTACGACGGCTGGGCGGCTGACAATGGCTGTGCGGGATGGCGCTACGCCGAAGTGCTGCCGTACTTCATCCGCTCCGAGGGCAACGACACTTTCGCCGGCCGTGAGCACGGCATCGACGGGCCGCTTGCGGTTTCCAGCGGCGCCCCGCATCCGCTGACCCGAGTGTTCGTCAAGGCGGCGCAGCAGGCCGGTCTTCCCTTCCGCGCCGATTTCAATGCCGGCGAGCAGGAAGGCACCGGATTCTACCAGACGACGACGCGTCAGGGGAAACGCTCGAGCACGGCGGTCGCCTATCTCCGGCCGGCGCTCGGCCGCAGGAATTTGACGCTGCGCACCGACGCCACGGTCAGCCGCATCGTCGTCGAGAATGGCCGCGCCATCGGCGTCGAGATCATCGTCAACGGCCGCAGCGAGTTGTTGCGCGCCGAGCGCGAGGTGATCGTCACCGCCGGCGCCATCGGCTCGCCCAAGCTTTTGATGCTGTCGGGCATCGGCCCGGCCACGCATCTCGGCGAGCACGGCATCAAGGTGGTCCACGATCTCGCCGCCGTCGGCCAGAACCTGCATGATCACATGGATGTCGATGTCGTTGCCGAACTCAACGGACCGCATGGCATCGACCGCTACAAGAAGAAGCGCTGGCAGGCGGTCGCCGGCCTGGAATACGCGCTGTTCGGCAAGGGGCCGGTGGCCTCCAACATCGTCGAAGCCGGTGGCTTCTGGTGGGGCGACCGTGCGGAGAAGACGCCCGACATCCAGTTCCATTTCCTGCCCGGCGCCGGTGTCGAGGAAGGCATCGGCTCGGTTCCCGGCGGCAATGGCTGCACCCTGAATAGCTACCATGTCCGCCCCCGCTCGCGCGGCAGCGTCACGCTCAAATCGGCGGATTTGCGCGATGCGCCTATCATCGACCCCAACCCGTTCGCCGAACGCTACGATCTCGAGCGCGCCATCGACGGCATCGAGATCAGCCGCGAGATCCTGTCTCAGCCGGCCTTCGCCAAATACATCAGCCGCGAGCACCTTCCGGGCGCGGCGATGCAGGGACGCGCCGCACTCGAAGCCTTCGCCCGCGAACATGGGCGCAGCGCCTACCACCCGGTCGGCTCGTGCCGGATGGGCGGCGATGCCGGGAGCGTCGTCGACCCAGAGCTTCGTCTGCGCGGACTCGACGGTCTGCGGGTCTGCGACTCGTCGGTCATGCCAAGCATCGTGTCATCCAACACCAACGCCGCCGTGATCATGATCGCTGAGAAGGCGGCGGATCTGATCGCGGGACGAGGGCCGCTGCCAGCGGTGACGGCCTAATCGTCGTCAAACATCGCGCTTGGCGGAAAGTCTAAGCGGCTGTAGTCCACCACGATGAACTTGCCGCCCTGGTAGCGCTCGATCACCGGATTGTCCGTCACCTTGCCGCGCACGCGCTCGGCCTGGTCGTCGGAACTGTCGAGCGGCGTCCAGCCAAGCTTCAGCCTCGCATCGTGCCGCCAGAAGCCGCGGCTGTTGTTGGACTGGCCCCAGATGACGGAGCAATCGACACGCTCCGCCTCGGCGCAACGTTCGATCAGGCGGACAAAGTCATCGTGCGATATCCAGGTCGACAGGATCCGTTCGTCCGGAACTTCCGGCAGCACCGAGCCGATGCGGATCAGCACGCTTTCCACGGCATGCTTGTCGAAGTACAGCCGCGCCAGCATTTCGCCATAGGCCTTCGACAGGCCGTAATAGCCGTCGGGCCGAAGCAAGCAGTCCTGGTCGAGAATCTCTGTTCGCTCATAGAGTCCGACCGCATGCACGGAGGAGGGGAACACGACCCGCGCGTTCTCTCTGCGCGCCGCTTCGTAGATGTGGAAGGCGCCGCGGAAATTGGGGCCTAGCACTGTCTCGAAGGATTGCTCGGTGGAGATGCCGCCGAAATGCAGGATCAGCCCGCAACCCTCCGCCAGATCGTTCACCGCCTGCTGGTCTTCGAGATCGGCGATTGCGAAGCTTGCGTTTGGCGGCAGCGGGATCGGCAGCGGCACGACATCGGTGAGCCGCAAGGTCCAGCCCAGCGCCGCCAGCCTGACTGAGAGCAGCCGTCCGATCGTGCCGGAGGCGCCGGTCAACAGCACCGGTTTGTCGGGGATCATCACGCCCTGTCCTTTCGCTGATACCGCGGACATGTTCGTGCGGAGCCGATAAGGCGAATGAAGACTGGTCGCGGCGAACACACCGCAAATGTCATCATATCACCGTATAAATAATCGGTTGCCAAGGACAGCGGTTCGTTTATTGCTTGATGGCGATGAAACGTTCCTTTGGCCTTCCCCCGCAGATCAGCCGCACAGCGCAGGTTGCCGACTGGTTTGCGCGCGAAATACGCGCCGGCCATATGACGAGCGGCGAGAAACTGCCGACCGAACAGGAACTGATCGCACAATTTGGTGTCAGCCGCACGGTGATCCGCGAAGCCATGGCCTCGCTGCGTTCGGAGGGCCTTGTCGTCAGCCGCCAGGGCTCGGGCGTGTTCGTCGCCGACCATGAGGCGAACACCACGTTTCGCATCGTCTCCGACGAGCTTCATTCGCTGACGGAAGTCCAGAATGTGCTGCAGCTTCGGCTGGCGGTGGAACAGGAAGCCGCCGGCATCGCCGCCGAGAAGCGCGGCGACGATGATCTTGCCCGCATGCGCGACTGCCTCGACGCCATCGACGCCTCGATCGCGGCGGGCGAGAGCGCCATCGAGCCCGATTTTGCCTTCCATCGGGCGATCGCCTCGGCCACCGGCAATCCCTATTTCGAACGCTTCATGCATTTTCTCGGACCCGTCGTCATTCCGCGCCAGTCGATCCGCCCGCGTGACGAAACGCCGGAGCAGCGGCGGCACTATCTGGAGCAGGTCCAAATGGAGCACCGCCGCATCTATCAGGCCATCGAGCGGCAGAATGTCGAAGCCGCCCGCTTCACCTTGCGCGAACATCTGGAGGCTGGCCGGGAGCGTTATCGCCGCATGGTCGATGGTCACGCCAGATCGTAGCAAGCCGTCAACTCCGGTCTTCGATCCGCTTCGCAAATCATCCCGTCCTACGCCAGCTCCGCGACCGGCATTTTGCAGGACTGCATGAGAGCCGCGAGCTGCCGCTCCTCGTCAGCCGTCAGGTCGAGAAGCGGCGATCTCACCGGGCCGCAATCTATTCCGGCAATGCGCGCGCCGGCCTTGACGATCGACACGGCATAGCCGGCGCGCCGGTTGCGGATGGCAAGGTAGGGCAGGAAAAACGAGCGGATGAGATCGCCGACTTCCGCCGTGCGGCCGGCACGCAGCGCATTGAAGAAACGCAGGGCGATCTCGGGCGCGAAATTGTAGATCGCCGAGGAGTAGGTCGTCATGCCGATTGCCGCCGCGGCACTGGCATGGACCTCGGCCGTCGGCATGCCGCCGATGAAGACCAGCCGGTCGCCCATGCGGTAGCGTGTTGCGGTGAGGAGTTCGATATCGCCGACGCCGTCCTTGAAGCCGATCAAATTAGGGCAATCCTGCGCCACACGCTCGAGCGTCTCGGGCGTCAAAATGGCATTGTCCCTGTTATAGGCGATCACGCCGATGCCGACCGAGCGGCAGATGGCCGTCAGGTGGCGGCGCAGGCCTTCCTGCTCCGACTTGACCAGATAGGGCGGCAGCACCAGCAAGCCGTCGGCGCCATTGGCCTCGGCCGCCTTGGCGAACTCCACCGCCATATGCGTGCCATAGCCGACGCCCGCCAGCAGCGGCATCGTGTCGGGCACCTCCTGCGAAGCCGCCCGCACGACGCGCTTGTATTCCTCGAGCGTCAGCGAAAAGAACTCGCCGGTACCGCCGGCGGCAAAAAGCCCGCTCGCCCCGGCTGTGCCTTGGGCCGCGACATGGGCGCGGTAGCCGTCCTCGTTGAAGGCACCGTCATCGTCGAAGAAGGTCAGCGGAAAGGACAGCAGCCCGCGGCCAAGGGATCTGGTCAGTTCGGTGGGTGAGAACGTCAAAACGAATACTCCGTGCGAGGGGCCGGCCGATGGGAGGTCGGGCCGGCAAGGATTGTTCTAGCCGTGACTTGCCGGCAGGTTCATACGAGGCCCGGCCGGACTTCGGCCGCGGCGGCATCGATCGCCCTGGTGCCCAGGCCCGACTTGACGATGCGGATCAGTTCTTCTTCGCTGGTATCAGCCGTGGAGGCGTCGAGCGCGACCTCGCCCGAATGCAGGAAGTTGATGCGGTCGCAGACTTCGAAAATCTGGTTGTAGTTGTGGACGATCAGGATCACCGACACCTGGCGCTGCTGGCGCAGATTCTGGATCAGGCCCAGCACATGCGCGCTCTCGCGCACGCCCAGTGCCGCCAGCGGTTCGTCGAGCACCAGGATCTTCGGCGATGAATAGATCGAGCGGGCCACCGCAATGCACTGGCGCTGCCCGCCCGACAGGAGATCGACCGTGCTGTTGACGCTGGGGATCGTGATGCCGAGCGTATCGAGATAGAGCTGCGCCTGTTCGCGCATCTTCCTGTTGTCGAGCAGGTTCAGGCCGAGGAAGCGCTTGTGGTATTCGCGGCCCAGAAACATGTTGTGGAACACGCTGAGGTCGCCGATCAGGGCAAGGTCCTGATAGACGGTCTCGATGCCCTGGGCGCGCGCATCGCGCGGCGAGGCGAAACGCACTTCCTTGCCTTGCGAGACGATCGTGCCGGTGTCGGGCTGGTGGAAGCCCGACAGGATCTTGATCAGCGTCGACTTGCCGGCGCCGTTGTCGCCAACCAGCGCCAGGACTTCGCCTTGGCGCAACTTGATCGAGACGTCGACGAGGGCTGTGACGGCGCCGAAACTCTTGGATATGTTGGACATCTCCAGCACGACGGGCGCGTCGGATGCGAGTGGCGGAATGGTTGGCGAATTCATACGCGCCTCCGTGTGCGCAGGCGGTCGACCTGGATTGAGAGGATCATCGCGGCGATGATGGCCGCGCCGAGATAGATGTCGGACACAGTGGCCTGGGCGCCGATCATCACCAGGCCGTTGTTCAGCGAAGCGACGACGAAGGCGCCGATCAGCGCGCCGATGACGGTGCCGGAGCCGCCCAGCAGGGAAGTGCCGCCGATGACCGCCGCCGCGATCGCCTGCAAGGTGAGGAACGGGCTGCCGGCCTGCGGGTCGGCCGAGGTGAACTGTGCGGTGTTGATGATGCCGGCAAAGGCAGCGAAGCCGCCGGCAATCATGAAATTGTAGATCTTCATGCGATCGGTGCGCACGCCGATTTCGCGGGCGCCGATGATGTTGGAGCCGGTGGCGATAGTGTGCAGCCCGAATGTCGTGCGGTTCAGGACCAGCGCCAGCACCAGCACCAGAACGACCGCCCACAGGAAGGGCGTGAAGGCCGTCACGCCGTGCAACGACAGGAGCCCGTCCGAAGGCTGGTAGAGGCTCTGACCGAAGATGGCATTGAAGGGCTGCTCGACCGGCGCCACGATCGGCTGGCTGTTGTAGATCGAGACGACGATGCCTTGCAGGAAGAACAACATGCCGACCGATGTGATCAGCGACGGCACCTTGAAACGCACGGTGATGATGCCGTTGATGGCGCCGACCAGTATGCCGATCAGCACGCCGATCAGCGCACCGACGGCCAGCGGCACGCCATAGGTCACCGACAGCAGCGCCATGACATAGGGCGCGATCGAGAAGATGGCGCTGAGCGACAGGTCGATCTCGCCGGTGATCATCAGCATGACTTCCGCCGCGGCGATCAGGCCGAGCCGACCGGTGTCGCGCAGCACGACGCTCATGAATTGCGGCGACAGGAAACCGCCATCGCTGCCGAACTGGAAATAGATCACGAGCACGATGGCGACGACGGCGATGCTGGCCTCGCGATAGCGGGACAAAAGGATCAGCAGCCTTTGGGTCATCGTGTGCGGGACCTTGACGCCGACGGCGCTCTTCTTCGCAAGTTTGGTTTCTGTGGGCGGCACTCTTGTCTTCCTGGTTGCGGACTGCTTCTTGATTTCGAACTCTGGGCGAAGAACCGGATCGGCGCCGGCGAAGGCAGCCAGACGGGCAGCCGTCGCTGCCCCCGCCACATCAAGTTAAATGACGCGGCGAGGGCAGGCGTTTCACGGGGTTGACCGTGTCAGGTCGGCTCGACGTCGCTGCGACCCTCAAAGCGCGACTTGCCGACATAGGCGTCGACATTGTCCTTGGTCACATAGGCCTGGCTGGTGTCGCTGTTGGCCGGGCCGACGAGGCCGCCCGACAGCTTGTAGAGATACATCTGCTGCACCGGCAGGAAGCCCTGCAGATAGGCCTGCTGGTCGGTGGTGAAGTTGACGTCGCCGGCCTTGATGAAGTCCAGCGTCTGCGGGAATAGGTCGAAGCCGGCCACCGCGCCGCCGGCTTTCACCAGCCCGTATTTGTTGGACACGAAACCGCAGGCATAGGTGTCGGAGCCGCCGGTGCCGAACAAGCCGTTGACGGTCTTGTGGCTGAGATAATAGCTCTCGACGCGCGAGATTTCCGTTGCCGGATCCGGGCCGGTGTTGACGACATCGTAGGTGACGCCGCTGCCACTGTCCTTGATCGCCTGGATGTAGCCGTCGAGGCGCGGCTGCGTGTTGAGCGAGCCCGGCACGCCGATCGACAGCATGACGTGGCCACCCGTGGGGATCAGCTTCAGCCACTTCAGCGCCGAGTTGTAGCCCGACTGATAGAGCGGCTGGCCGACATAGGAGAGCCGCTTGTTGGGGCTGCCGACCGGCACGTCGGCGTTGAAGGCGACGACCGGAATGCCGGCCTGCGCAGCCATGTCGGTGGCGGCGTCGAAGGCCGTCGGATCGACGAGGCAGACGGCGATGCCGTCCGACTTCTGCGCAATCGCCGTCTGCATGGCGCTGACCATTTCGGAGACGACGTTCTTCTGCGAACCCGTCCACTGATAGCTGCAGCCGAAGGCGGCGCAGGCATCCTGGATGCCATACACCGTAGGCGTGAAGAACTGGTCCAGCGTCACATGGCAGACGAAGTGGAACTTGTATGGCTTCTTCGGCAGACCGGGCGATGAATCGGCTGCTCTGGCCGCACTCATGCCGCCGGCCAGACCGCCGCCTGCCAGTCCGCTGGCGAGGCCTGCTGCACCAAGGCCAAGTTTTCCGGCCAGTGCGAAAGCACTGCGCCTGGAGATGGCGGCATTCACCATCTCCATCTGATTTTTGGTTTCGTCGTCCTTCTTTGTTTTGTCGTCCATTGCGTTCCTCCCTTTTCGTTTTGCAAGCTGGCCCGTAGTCATATTGTTACATTGTTATATGACAACTTTTGTGTCAATGCTTTTTCGCGCCGGTTCCAAGACGGGCCTTTTGCGCTGGCAGCGATAAGAAGGCCGCCGCTTGAGCCGGCAGGATGGAAGGCAGGAATCACAGGAAGAGAAAATGGCTGAAATCGAATTCAGGGCTGTTAGCAAAGGCGGCCTGAAGGTGACGACGATCGGGCTCGGCGGCACCGGACTGGGCAACATGTACCGCGCCGTCGATACCGATGCGGCGGTGAAGACCGTGCAGGCGGCCTATGACAACGGCATCCGTTATTTCGACACCGCACCAGTCTATGGCTTCGGCGTCAGCGAGACGCGGCTTGGGCTGGCGATCAAATCCTTACCCCGCGCGGACATCGTCATCTCGTCGAAGATCGGCTACGACCTCGTGCCGATCCCGCCGGAAGAGCTGAAACCGGCATTGTGGGACCAGCCCGGTTCGTTCCGCGCCGAGTTCGACTATTCACGCGATGCGGTGATGCGTTCGCTCGAAGGCACGCTGAAGCGCCTCGACACCGACTATGTCGACATGGTCTCGATCCACGATCCCGACGAAGCCATCCATTTCGGCCCCGGCGAGGACCCGTATGCTCGTAGCCGCTTCCGGGAAGCCATGGCCGGCGCTTATCCGGCGCTCGACGAATTGCGCTCGCAAGGCGTCATCAAGGCGATTGGCGTTGGCATCAACCAATGGCAGATGCTGTCGGACTTCGTCGTCGCGGGCGCGTTCGACTATTTCCTGCTTGCCGGCCGCTACACGCTGCTCGAACAGGAGCCGCTGGCGACCTTGCTGCCGCTCTGCGAGCAGCGCGGCACCAGGATCATCATCGGCGGACCCTACAATTCCGGCATCCTGGCAACGGGCGCCGTCAACGGCGCGACCTTCAACACCAGGCCGGCGCCCGAGCCGGTGCTCGAACGCGTCCGCCGCATCGAGGCCGTCTGTATCAGCCACAAGGTGTCGCTGCCGGCGGCCGCCCTCCAGTTCCCGCTCGGCCACCACTTCGTGTCGAGTGTCATCCCGGGTGCAAGGTCTGCCGATGAGTTGAAGGAGAATATCGGCTATCTGCGAGAGAATATCCCCCCGGCCTTATGGGCGGATCTTAAGCGCGAGCGTCTTATCGAAGCTGGTGCACCGGTTCCTTGATGCGACGAGCGACTGGAATGGCGTCGTCCGACGCACAGTAGCGAGGAAACGTAACATGGAATGCTAACCAATCTGGTTCGTGGGCGCGTAAAAGCGGGTCTGCCTTGCGACCGCATCTCCGGGAGTTGAGGGTCTTATGGGATTACAAGCCCGGCGTCCTCGCTGGCCGACCAGAGGGCCTGCAGCTCCTCAGCGGCGACGAAAAGATGATCGAGTCACGCCCGCGCCGGCCGGCGAGAGGATCCGCAATGCAAAGGTATCATGAGTTTTCCAGTTGCAACGTGTGGGCAGGGAGCTGTACAGGCGCGTAGAACAGGATGGCCCGACGAGTACAGAGAAAAGGGGTCTCGCGAAAGACAACCCCATGGTGGGGTCGAGCTACGGGGCCCAGCGGTCAGCCCTCGCGAAATCCAGCGGACTCGGCTGCAAGGCGAGTGCGAAAACGCCGCTGCGAAAAAACACCAGCGGATCGGAAAGGGACCTAGCGATAGTTTCTTTCCAAGACGGGGGCCAGCGTAGTCATTCCATGCACGGCACGTCGCCGCCGACAAAGAGGTCGCCAGCTCCCATAACCGATCGAGAGATTGAAGGATTCCCGAGTTGCGCGGAGCTATCCTGAAGCAGAAGCGCTCCTAGGTGGTCGGAACTCACGCTCGCTTTTGTCGTCTGGCATGGTTGTTCCTCGGGCCCGGCGATCTCACCAGCCTTTTGGAAAACGGCTTCTCATCCCCCCGTCGGCCCTTCATCTCATTAGTGGGTCGGTGCCAGCTACACCGACCCATGCCGTTTCCGCTCCAGGTTGAAGCGAAACCGCTTAACTGATAGCCTCGAACATTGGAGAGGCCTCATAGCGAAAACCCAAGCCGGAAGTAATCGCAGGATCGTTCTCCTGGAACGCTGTCAACTCATCGACACCCTTAACCCTGACGACACCCAAGCCGAAAGCGCCGTCCGGATGATTGACGGGGCCAAAGACAACGACGCTTCCGGCCGCCAGCCCCTGGTACCAGTACTGGCCGTGTTCCTTCATTACCCGCTTTTCGGCATCGGTCAGATCAAGGGCGAAAGTGGGACGTGGTGGGTAAAGTTTCAGAAAATATGCAGTCCGCGCACTTGTTTCTGCCGTTGCAAATCCATTCAGCCAGCCAAAGACCATCTCCCAGCCGGCAGCGTGCGACTCGCATGAGGTGAGGTTGTCGCCAAAACCGCTATGTCGCAGGGTAACGCGCGTTGTGCCGTCCTTTTCCTTGAGGTTGAAGCTCACCAAGGTCTCTGCTTCGTCCCAGTCCGGCTTCCAGGTAAACTCGACCCGGTGCGGTGGTTCGACAATCGTGTAGGCGCCCGCGACACTAAAAGGAACGCCATCGGCGCCGACCCCTTCAGATCGCCATGTTCCACCCTCGCGAAGATCCGCCGTCATGGACGTAGTTTGATATATGCCGGCTTGCCCCCACCACTTCGGCAAGTCGGCAGGGTTTGTGAGTGCCGAAAAGACCTTAGCGACTGGGGCCTCAATATCGACTGTCGCCAGTATGAGGCCGCGGTCAAGGTCGGCGATTGCGCGAGCGTTATTCATCGTCATTTGGAGTCTCCAGGTAGTGTTTAAGGGCGCCCAGTTGTGTCTGCCAAAAGCCGCGGTAGGTCAGAATCCATTCATCGACGGGCTTCAGCCGCGACGGCGTCAATTGGTAGCGTCGCTCGCGGCCGTGCTTCGTTTCCGTTACGACGCCGGCCTCACGCAACACGCGCAGGTGTTTCGAAATCCCAGGGCGGGTCTGATCGAAGCCGTTTGCAAGCGTATTCACCGCCAGGGGGCCGTTGCGCAAAGCGTCCAAAATGGCGCGGCGCGTCGGGTCGGAAATAACCCTGAAGATGTCATGGTCGCTATGTTGGGCCAGGACGGCTTTTCGTTCGACGCTGTCCATGAGGGATCTAATAGGTGACTGACTGGTTACCTATTAGGTCAATATTTTCTGATTTCGTCAAGCAGCATTGAGAGACTTCACCACCACAATTCCTTTGACGAGTGGCGATAGGAGCGGTGCGAGCTCGCTGCCATCTCTATTCAGGCGTCTCTTTCATATTTGGTGAGATTCTCATCGATTCCGACGAACCGGAACACTTGCCCTCCGGGCCTGAAAGTAGAGGTGGGCGGCGCGAAGGTTAACCCCGGCGCAATTGACGAGCGCTGCAACGGATCTAAACTGGCTGCGTGTCATCGACCGCTGTCGTGTCCCGTACGTCGCCCTTTACCGCTATATCGGCTGGTGCTGTTTGTGTGAAACGAAGGCCATCAGTCGCCGGTCTCGCCACGCTGATCGAGCCCTTAGATCTTGTTTTGGCAACTCGGCCCGGCGCTCTGCTGTGACGCGCTCTATCATTTCGGGCGACCAGGGCTTCGGATCCCGGCGAGCCTCGGCGATCGTGTGGTACAATGGTCCCAGCCGCTGCGCATAGTCTTCGACACCTCCGGGAGCATTCAAATCAATCGTCTCAAATGGTCCCATGAACGACCAGCGCAGGCCAAGCCCATGAGCGATGGTTCGGTCGATATCAGCCACACTCGCTAACCCAGCATCGAACAGCGCCCATGCCTCGTTCAGCAATGCACCTTGGAGGCGGTTAAGAATAAAACCCTCGATCTCACGGTTGACGACGATCGGCACCTGTCCGAGTTGCTCCATGGCCGCGCGCAGCCATGGAACAATTTCGGGATCTGTCCAAGGCGCCGGCACCAGTTCGACCAACGGTACCAGATGCGGTGGATTGACCGGATGGGCTATCAGAAAGCGTGATCGCCTTGGGGCATGTTCGGTAAAAATGGAGGCGGGGATGCCTGAACTCGAACTGCCAACCACCGCATCGTCGCGGATGGCCGCACCAATTTCTGCGCACACCGCCTTTTTTACGTCCAAGCGTTCGAAGACGGATTCCTGCACGTAATCGGCCGCCGCCACTGCATCGACGAGGCTATCCACCACGTCGATGCGTTGCGCGACGATGTCGACATCGTCGATCAGGCCGAATTCTCGCATGTCCGAAAGACTGGCGCGGATACATGAGGGTGCGGTTTGTCGAATGTCCTCGTTTGCATCGAAGAATCGCACCGGGATGCCGGCGCGGGCAAAGACGATCGCCCAGCCGCTTCCGACGAGGCCGCCGCCAACAACGGCGACTTGCTTCAAATTTGTTGCCATCATCGTACCTTGGACGTCTCACCGTCAGCCAAGCATATCTCCGAAATGCGCAGTCCATCCTTGGTGATCCGCGATGGAAAGCGGTCCTTGAGCCTTTCCTCGTGCACTGGAATGACCCGTTGCGCTTCATAGCCGACCTGTTTCATCATCGCTTCGGTGGCCAGCAGCAAATTCTGCTGGCTACCAAGAGCAAGACCGACCGGCACATACATCGGCGTATCGACATCGACGACGCCCCCTGGGCCTTCGACATTCTCGAAGACATAGACCAGGTCGCCGGCGAGCACCCAGGCGTCGAAAGACAGCGCGTTGCCGTCGTTGCGGACATTGACCCACATGGAAGCAAAGGTGTGGCTGTCGTAGGCGACATGAAGGTCGATCCCCGGAAGGGCGTTCTCTACGGTGCCATCGACGCAAATGAGCCGTTTCTGGCGCGCAAGATCGACGCCACGGATGATGTCACCGGGATCGACCGCCACCATCATCCAGCGGAGCCTGTCAGGCAGCGACATCGCCCAGGTCCACTTCGCGATCTCCCGTTCCTGAATGTAGAATTTCGCCTTCGGAAAATCCTCGACATTGCCGAAATGGTCGAAATGGGCGTGGGTAATAAAGACCGTATCAACCTCCTCGGGTGTCAGCCCGACCCCGGCGAGAACGTCCTTTGGGGAGCGCCAGTTCTCGACACCGAACTTGTCGCCAAGGTGCTTTCCATAGTCTTTGTCGTTGTAACCGACATCCACCATGGCAACGTGTCCGTTGCCTTTGATCAAAGCGTAGCAGTACGGGAGTTTGACGTAGCCTTGGTTGTGCGCACCATACAGAACGCCACTTTTGTGGTATTTGGTGACGTAGGAATATTCGAGAACCCAGATCGAATACTGCGACATTATTTCCTCCCTAGACTGATTGTAAGCGGCTTTCGGTCCCGCAGTTGCAACAGGAATGCCTGAAGTCGACCATAGTCATGCCGAAGCGATCCTCGGATGCCGATTGCAGATGCCGGTAAGCTGCCGACAGATTGCCGAGCGGCTCTGCGAGGTCTGGGGTATTCTTGGCAGCTTGCTGCTCGCGCAAGACAGAGAGGCAGGTGCCCACGAGCCTGTGTGCGCTGATCAACTGCTGCAGATGCCCCTCGAGGCGAGACGTTGTCCGCAGCTTTGAAAGGCGTTCGCGGAGTTCGTCGAACAATTCCGCGGCACTGGTGATCGACGGAAGGTCGAGCACTTCGCGGCGGCTGCTTGCCTGCAGCAGGATCATCAGGCCAGCGACCTGGCCGATTAAACGCTTAAGACCGTTGTAGACCTGCCGGGCCTCGAGGCCATAGGCGACCACCTCATCCGCCACACCTTCAGGCAGCGATAAGGCCGCGACTTCGCGAGCGGGACCAAAGCCAGCACAGTCCGGGCCATGGATTTGCGCCGCCCAGTCCAGCATCGACAGAGAAGACTTATTGCCTGTCATCGATGGCCCTCGTGGTGCTGCGTTCGACGAGTTTTCCCGGAATGCGCTGCAGGGCGGGCTGACTGGCATCGTTGCGCGATAGAGACAGCGTCAGATCCACGGTCCGTTCGACCATCAATTCCATTGGCTGACCAACAGTTGTGAGATCGTGCGACGGCCAGGAGGCCATCGCGATGTCATCGAAACCGACTACCGACAGACGGTCCGGTATCGAAAGGCCGAAATCGCGCCGTGCCGCGTCCATGGCGCCGATCGCCAGGATATCGTTTGCACAGAAAAGAGCTGTCGGCGGTTCGTCGGACGAGAGGAAGTGGTGCGCGGCGGCATAGCCGGCCGCGTAGCTGAATTCCTGCCCTACGCTGCTGAGAGGAGCCTGCACGCCTCTTTCCAGGCAGCGGGCATGAAAACCCTTCCAGCGATCAACGTTGGTCGAGGCATTCGGCAAGCCGGCGACAAAGGCCAGGCGTCTGTGTCCGAGATCGATCAGGTGGTCGGCGACCGTCCTGCCGCCGAGTTCATTGTCGCAAGTCACCGCATATGAGCGCTGGCTTGCGTCGTAGCGGTTGAAGAACACGACGGGCGTACCAACCTTGCGGCAGGCATCGGACGATGCCGAAGAAAGCGTCGTGGCCAGGATGATCACCACGTCGGGGTGATAGGAGAGCAGGACGCGAAGCGTCTCATCCTCGCTGCGCTTTGGGTCGGTCACCACCAGCATCACATTCAGGTCCAGGGCTTGCAGCTTTCCTGTCAGCCGCGTCAGCACTTCCGGATAGAATGGATTGGTGATGTCGGACACGACGATGCCGACGATGCGGCTGCTCTTGGTGATGAGGCCGCGTGCGAGCGGATTGGGCTGGTAGCCGAGTTCCGCCGCGCGCGCGAGGATTCTCGCGCGCGTCTTTGGCGCGATCACGGCGTCCTCGTAAAACGCTCGTGAAACCGTGGATACCGACATTCCCAATTGTCTTGCTAAATCTTTCACCGTTATGCGGGGCGTGTGAGGCTCCTCCAGGGCGACTTCGGTCATGGCTGCTAGGCTCCAGTTTTAGCGGCGAACCATGTTTCGACGTGCTTTGTTCAAGGTCGTCAAGCGGCGTTTCGGCCGCCGTAGCGCCGCACGCGGATATTGGCCTGCTCCGCGTGTCCGGCAAAACCTTCCAGCATGCACAACCTCGAGCAATATTCGCCGACCAGTCCACTGGCCTCGTCGGTGAGGACCCGCTGGTATGTGCAGGTCTTGAGAAATTTGCCGACCCACAGTCCGCCGGTGTAGCGGGCTGCCTTCTTGGTCGGCAGCGTGTGGTTCGTGCCGATGACCTTGTCGCCAAATGCCACATTCGTGCGAGGCCCAAGGAACATGGCGCCGTAGTTGGTCATGTTGTTCAAGAAGTAATCGGGGTCGCGCGTCATGACCTGGACATGCTCGGAAGCGATCCGATCCGCCTCGCGCACCATCTCCTCATCGGACTCACACACGATCACTTCGCCGTAGTCTGCCCAGGCCTTGCCGGCGAGTTCCGCTGTCGGCAAGCGCAGAAGCTGCCGTTCGACTTCGGCCATCGTTGCCCGGGCGAGCTTCTCGGAGGTGGTAAGCAAGACGGCGGGCGAGGTGGGCCCATGTTCGGCCTGGCCGAGGAGATCGGTTGCGCAGATCTCGCCGTCGACGCTTTCGTCGGCGATGATCAGTGTTTCGGTCGGGCCGGCGAAGAGGTCGATACCGACGCGGCCGAAGAGCTGGCGCTTGGCCTCGGCGACAAAGGCATTGCCGGGACCGACCAGCATGTCGACCGGGGCAATAGTACCGGTGCCGAGCGCCATGGCCGCTACTGCCTGCACACCGCCAAGCACGTAGATTTCGTCGGCACCGCCCAGATGCATGGCGGCGACGATCGCCGGATGCGGACCGCCTTGGAAAGGCGGTGCGCAGGCAATCACGCGCTTCACGCCGGCTACACGCGCCGTGACCACGCTCATATGTGCCGAAGCAACCATCGGATATTTGCCGCCGGGCACATAACAGCCAACGGCATTGACCGGAATGTTGCGGTGGCCGAGCACAACGCCAGGCAGGGTCTCGACTTCGATATCCCTGATGGAATCGCGCTGATGCTGGGCAAAATTGCGCACTTGCGCCTGGGCGAAGCGGATGTCTTCGAGATCGCGTGGAGCAACCGTGGACAGGGCTTTTTCAATGTCCTGCTCGGAGAGGCGAAAGCTTTCGGGCGACCAGTTGTCGAATTTTTCAGAGAGCTCGCGCACGGCCGCGTCACCTCTCGCCTCGACGTCGGCGAGAATATTCTCAACGGTCAATCGCGTCCTGGCGTCGACCGCCGCCGCTGTGCTCGTGTCCTGGCCACGCTTGAGATAACTGGGCATTTTCGTCCTCGTTCTTGAAGAAGGTGGAGCGGGCGGCGTGACGCCGCCCGCCTTGGCCATTACGGATTGACGGTTGGCTGAACCTTGGTGAGCTTGTACTGGTCTGCTGGCGGCTCGCATTTCTGGCAGTTGATGCCGGGCTCGTCGGCGGCCTTCGGGACATCGGCCGGCAGAGGCTGGATGGTGGCGCCTGGGGTTGGCTTGCCTTCGAGCGCCGACTGGATGGAAAGTTCCGGTAGCAGCGTCGGGCTGAACACCTCCGTCACGAAGGAACTGGGCACAACGCCTTCCGGGAAGGCGTTGCAACCGTCTTCGAACGTCTGGCCTTTGCACAGCTTGACCTGGTCGGCGGGGACCCACGGCAGAGGATATTCGATGTTGCCGGGCTTGAGATCGCGCTTTCCAGTCAGGGCTTCCATCATCAGCTTGAAAGCATAGCCAGCACTGGCCGGCGGCGAGCCGGCGGAAACGCCTTTCAGGCCACGCTTCTGGAAATCTGGATTGGCCAGCGCAAGGCGGAAGCCATTCGAGTTTTCGCCCGTCATCGGCACCAGTTTGCTTCCCTTGTCCATGAGGGCCTGGATCGCACCGTATTCACCGGCCTGAGCCCAGATACCGTCGACGTCGGGATGGGCAGCGAGCGCTTTGGCTGTTTCCTGCTGGGTCGTACGGTCATCCCAGAAGGAATAATATTCGTCCACGACCTGTATGCCGGGGTACTTCTTGAAGATCGACATGGCTCCATCGGTGTGGCGCTTGTCGACCGAGTTGCCGGGAACGCCGCGGCTGAGGAAGATCTTGCCTTTGCCGCCGAGCGCATTGACCAGGGCCTGAGCGCTGTTCTCGCCAAAGCCAGCGGTAATGTAACTGACGTTGTAGGCGCAGGGCTCGGTGACCGTCGCGTCGTACATGAAGAACTTCACGCCTTTCTCGCAGCCTTTGTGGATGACGCGATTGAGGGCAGTGGAAGAAATCGGAAAGCTGATAATGCCGTCGGCTTTGGCGGAAATCATGCTCTCATACGCGGCGATCTGCGCCTGGGGATCCGTGCCCGAGATCACCTGGGTCAGTTCCACGGTCTTGTCGTAGGGTGGGGTGGCGGCAAGCGCCTTGACGATGTTGGCTGCCTCCGACTGCCAAGAGTTGCCGCTGTAGCTCATGCTCAGGTAGATTTTGAACTTCTTGTCCTGCGCTGACGCCGACGGGGCGGTGAGCGAAAGGCTGACCGCAGCAGTACAAAGAGCGGCTGCGCATAGACTTAGTTTTCTCTTCCAGTTTGGCATCGAAGGTCTCCCAGATCGTTGACCGCTTGTTGATGGGAACGTTCTCACTGAACGTCCCGGATTGCCGGGCGCGGGCGGTCTTTTACCGCGCCAGTCGACGCCTTAGAAACGCGAAGGTGTTTTCCCTCAGCAAGAGCAGGGCTATGAGGATGATCGAACCCTCGATAACTGTGCGCCAGCCCTGTGGAATGCCAAGGGCCGAGATCACCGTGCTCAACGCCGTGAGCAGGATCGCGCCGCCTATCGTGGCGACGAAAGAGCCACTGCCACCAAGAATGGACGATCCGCCGATGACGACAGCTGCAATCGAGGGCAGCAGATAGTCGTCGCCCATGCGCAGCGTTGCGCCGTTTGCGTAGCCCGCCAGCATCATGCCGGCAAACCCGGATGCGGCTGCGCTCAGCATATAGGCGATCAGAACCGAACTGCGCACTGCAATGCCTGCGACATGAGCCGCGACCGGATTCGCGCCGATGGCTGTCAGGCGGCGACCGTAAGATGTTCGGCCCTGCAGCACTGAGCCGAGGATGGCGAAAGCCAGGATGAACAGGAGGATGACCGGGATGCCGATCCAACTCGCTTTCATCAGAGCGGTCAGGATTGGGGGAGCCGCGCCGCGCGGTGTGCCGCTCGTCAGCCCAAGTGCTGCGGAAGCGGTGATGATCCCCGTCGCCATGGTCATGATGAAGGGGGGGATACGCAGCAAGGTCACCCCAAGGCCGCTGATCCCGCCAATGCAGGCGCAGATCAGCAAGATCGCCGGTATCAGCGGCAAGCTCATGCCGCTGGAGGCATCGATCCAGCTGGTCGTCAGCACGCCGCCAAGCGTTATGAGCGCCGGGACTGAAAGGTCGAGACCTCCGATCATGATGACGATCCCCTGGCCGAAGGCCACGACGATCAGGAACGACGCCAGAAGGATTATGGTGTTGACGTGATCCCATGAACCGAGTGCCGGGCTGACGAAGCGTGAACCCAGCACCAGCAGGATACTGATACCGAACACGCAGACCGCCGTGATTGTCTCTGGCCGCAAGCGTGCAGTACGCCGATTGTCGGCGACACGTTCCGTCTGCCGTTGGGCCCGCGGGGCAGGGGCTACCGTCGCCCCGGGAGGGTGCGCTTCGGTCACGTTGCACCTCTTCGTTCAACAAAATGCGTCACGACATTTCCAAACACCACCGCCAGAACGAGCACCACGCCCTGGAAAATGCCGGTGTAGAAGGACGACACGCCCCCAGCGAACAGCACCTTCTGCAGCAACATGAGCGTGGCGGCGCCGATGATGCTGGCGATGACACTGCCGCGCCCACCGCTCAGCGACGTGCCGCCGAGCGCCACGGCAGCGAAGGTCAGCATCAGGAAAGAGGCGCCTGCGTTGGGATTTCCTGTCGCTGTTTGAGCGCTGAGCATGAAACCCGCGAGGCCGTAGAGCATGCCACCGATAACAAAGCTTAGAATTCGGACGCGTTTGACATTGATGCCTGACAGATGCGCAGCTGTCTCATCAGCCCCCACGACATAAAGGCCTGTGCCGAACGCCGTGCGTCGGCAAATCATCCAGAGGACGACAACGGCCGCGACGAAGAGCCCCGAGATCGGGATCACCCCGAAAAGCACGTCGGTGAGATCATAGGAGATGAAATCCGCGACCGTACCTCCCGGCGCGTCGAGGATCACCAATGAAAGGCCCTGGCAGATGATCATCGTCGCCAGCGTGGCGGCGATCGACTGGACACGCAGTACAGCGACCAGGAAACCGTTTATCAGGCCGACGAGGCCCCCGATCGCCAGGCAGATGGCAAGGCTCTCGACCGCCCCCATCGGGCCGTCCAGCGGATAAGCCGCCATGATGACATTGGTCAGCGAAATGACGCCGGCGACGGAAAGATCGAAGCCTCTGGACAGCACGATCAACGTCTGACCCGCCGCCGCGATCGCAAGGGGAACGGCATTATTGGTCAGGTTGAGCACTGTGTCGGCGGTCAGCGCGGTAGGATCCCATACGGAATACAGGCCATACAGGATGATGTAGAGAACGATGATGATGCCGGTGCCGCTGGCCAGTAAGGCTTTTGCCCTTGCCGATATTGACGGAGCGAGACGGTGAGGGGTGGCTGCTGCCTTGGTTGCAAGAATGCTCATGCCGCGGCCTCACGCTTCGATTTTGCGGGGTCTCGGGAATGACCGGTAAGGGCCGCGACCAGCGCACGCTCTTCGATGGCTTCGCCCGTGAACTGCTCGAAAATTCGTGCGCCGTAGAGCACCAGACAGCGGTCGGCCAGACGCGTCAGTTCCGTAAGTTCCGATGAATAGAGAAGCACCGATCCACCCCTGTCGGCGAAGGCCTGAATGGCCGCGTAAATAGCCTGCTTGGTGCCGACATCGACACCTCGGGTCGGATCGTAGAGAAGCAACGTACGCGCGCCCGTAAACATCGCACGCGCTAGCAATGCCTTCTGCTGATTGCCTCCCGACAACTCGGCGATACGAAAATCGAGGTATCGCGGATTGAGTTCGACCGCTTCGGATGCCCGTGCGGCACCGTCCCGTTCCAGCGCGGGCCAGACAAAGCCGGTCCGGCTGATGTTCTGGATAACGGGCAGCACGATGTTTGCTGCCGTCGACAGCGTCGAGAATATCCCTTCCACCTTGCGTTCTTCAGGAAGGAAGCTCAGTCCGGCCGCGATGGCATGGCGCGGGCTCTTTGGTTGTACGGGTTTTCCCTCGACCAGGATTTGTCCCGACGTCGCTTTATCCAGGCCGACAAGGGTGCGGAAAAGTTCGCGCTGACCCTGGCCTTCCAAGGCGGCGATGCCGACGATCTCGCCCTCTTTCACGTCAAGTGTGACGCCCTTAAGCTTTGCGCCGGTGACATTCTTCAGTTCGAGCACGGAACGCGTCTCGCGACCGAGCGAGTGGCTGCGGCGCCCGTGCGCCATCTCCGTGCGGCCGACCATCAGCTCGAAGATATCGGCATCGCTGGCATCCGATAGTCCGACGCTTGCCACGGAACGGCCGTTTCGCAGCACCGTTGCCTGCTTGCACAAGGTGCGCACCTCGGCCAGGCGGTGTGAAATATAGAGCACGGCGGTCCCGGCCGCAGTCGTGCTGCGAACCAGATCGAACAGCCATTCGACATCGGTCAATGCTGCCGTAGGCTCGTCAAGGATAAGAACCTTTTCGGCATAGTGCATGGCGCGGGCGATCTCGAGCCGCTGCCTGTGGGCGAGCGACAGGCTGGCGATGCCGGCGATCGGCGAGACGTCATCCAAACGATAGCGATGCAGGATTTCAGCCGCGGCTCGCGCTGTCTGGTAGGGAGAGATCAGGCCGAACGCCCCGCGCTTCATGGTGGGCAGCAGCAGCGCTTCGGCAACGGTCAAGTTGGGCGCAAGGCTCAATTCCTGGAAAGCCGTGGCCACGCCTGCTTGTCGTGCACGGAGGATCGAATGCGGCGCATAGACCGCACCGTCGAGACGCATCTGACCGCTGTTTGGCGCAAGCACACCGCTGAGGATCTTGACCAGCGTGGATTTGCCGGCGCCGTTTTCGCCGAGCACCGCATGGACTTCGCCCGCCGCCAGATCCAGCGACACATTTTCCAATGCTGTGGTCGCACCGTAGGATTTGGTAACGGCAACGGCCTGCAATCGTGGCGGCGACACACTCAACAGATTTCCTCCTAAACGCTCTCTTCCATCCCAAAACACACAGTGAGAACGTTCTCTTTTTACTATTTCATCGAAATGCGCTGCGATCAACCGATCATCGCAGCCTAAATAGCGGAGGCACATATCCTCGGATTTTCATGTCGTGCCGCTGCTTTCATCGGCGGTTCAACGAGACGGCAATGATGATGATGGCTCCCTTGATGACCTCTTGGATGCTGGTCGAAAGACCGAGAACGAGAAGGCCAAACCCAAGAATGCCTATGAAGATCGCACCGACGACGGACCCGACGATTGATCCATAACCGCCAAAGAGACTTGTCCCACCTATGATCACAGCCGCAATCACGTCCAGTTCAAGACCCGCCCCCAGGCTGGGATTGCCAGCCGTGGAACGGGCCGCGAGCATCAGCCCCGCAAGGGATGCGGTCATGCCGCACAACACAAAGGCGAAGATCTTGACGCCGTCCGTGCGCACGCCGGAAAAGCGCGCGGCAACGGCATTTCCACCGGTCGCATAGACACGCCGGCCGTAGGGCATCTGATGCAGCAGGTAGTAGCCGGCGGCCGTAAGGACGATCGTCCACCAGATCGGTGCCTGAACGCCCAGGAAACTGCCGTTCCAGAACAGATTCGAAAAATCATCATCGACGATCGACACTGGCCGGGTGCCGGTGATGGTCAGCGCCAGCCCGGAAAAGATGGACAACATGCCAAGGGTCACAAGAAACGATGGGATGCGCAGTTTTGTAACCAGCAAGCCCGACACCGCGCCGATCGCGGCCCCGGCGCCCAACACCAGAAGCGCGGCGACATAGGTCGGGACATTTTGATCGAGCAGCAAGGCTCCGATCATGCCTGAGAAGCTGGCAACCGACCCAACCGACAGGTCGATTTCACCGCAGATGATGACGAACGTCATGCCGATCGCCATCACGGAGACGATGGCCGTGATGCGCAGAACCGCGCTTGCGGTTGAGACCGACGCGAAGTGGGGAGCGAACAAGACGAAATAGAGGGTGATCGCCAGAAAGATCACATAGGTGATGTGATCGCGGAAGAAATCCATCGCAGCTAAGCGCATCGGCATCGAGGACGGTTTCATGCTGCAACTCCCTGGGTGCGTACGCTGGTTTGTTTGGCGGCCTCGGCCTGCAGCAACGCGCGCAGCCCGGCCTCGTCGTGCGCGCTGCCGATGCTGCGGGTTATCCGCCCCTGCGCCATCACCAGAATGCGATCGGACAGATCCAGGAGTTCCTCGAGTTCCGAGGAAATGAGCAGCACGGCGACGCCTTCGCCGGCCGTGCGACGCACAAGCTCGCGCATATCGCGCTTGGCATTGACGTCGACGCCGGAGGTTGGCTCATCGAGGATCAACAGCTTCGGCTTCATTGCCAGCCATTTTGCGAAGACAATCTTCTGCTGATTGCCGCCCGAAAGCTCCTGGGCTTTCTGTAAGGGGCCGCGGCACAGGATGTTGAGGTCGTCACGGTATTGTCTGAACAAAGCCGTTATCCGGGCCTTTGCCATCGGCCCAAAAGGACCCGCCAGCGAGAAATCGGAAAGGCGGGGAAGCGCGAGGTTCTCCTCGATTGAGCGCCCGCCAACAAGCCCTTCGAGCCGACGGTCTTCGGGAACAAGCGCGATAGCAGCAGTGATCGCTCTGCTTACGCTGCCCGGCCGAACGGGTTCGCCTGCGACAGTGATGTGGCCGGATACGTCTGGAAGGATGCCGAACAAAGCCTTGCCCAAGGTCGAGCGGCCGCTGCCGACAAGCCCGGCAAGGCCGACGATCTCGCCTGGTTCGATCGAGAACGATACGCCGGACAACTTGCGCGACGTGGCTAGATCGCGAACCTCGAGAGCCGCCGTCCGGTCGGGCGTTGCCGGGCGGCGTTTCGCGGGCGTTGCTGCGGTAGGCAATGGCGCGTCGCCCTTCGGTCGCGACATCATCGCAGCGATATCCTCGATGGATGTCTTGCTCGGATCAAGTGGGCCAACCAGTCGCCCATCCTTGATGATCGAGATGCGATCCGAAAGCCGCAGCACATCGGCCATGCGGTGGCTGATGTAAACGATACCGATTCCGGCCTGCTTGAGCTGACCGATGGTCCGAAAAAGCGTTTCTTCCTCGTGGATGGTCAGTGATGAAGTCGGTTCGTCCATTACGAGCAGCTTGGCGCCCCGCGAGATCGCCTTGAGGATCTCGACCATCTGCCGTTGGGCGAAGGCCAGATCGCCCACACGCGCGGAAGCATCAAGCGAGAAGGCATACCGCTCGATCAGAGCCTGGGCATCGCGAACCATTTTTCTGGCGTCGACTCGCAGGCCGTAGGCGAGCGGCTCGCGAAGGATGAACAGGTTTTCGGCAACCGAGCGGTTCGGCAAGACGCTCAGTTCCTGGAAGATCATTGCGATACCGCGGTCGATCCTCTCGCGAAGCGACAAGACCGTGACGTCCTCTCCGGCGAACAGAATGCGGCCTTCATCCGTTCGATAGGCTCCCATGAGAATCTTCATGAGTGTCGATTTGCCCGCACCGTTCTCGCCGAGCAGCGCGTGCGTTTCACCGGCCATGACATCGAACGAAATATCAGACAGCACGCGGTTCGCGCCAAACGACTTGCTGATGCGTTGCATCGCTACGATCGCGTTCTGGGACGGTGACGTTTTCGCTTCGGCCATGACGATTTTCTCGATCGCTCGGGAGCGTCGGCGGACTGTTGCGGCCCGCCGACGAAAAAGTGGGCTAGAAGCACTTGCCGTTGCAGATTTTTACCACCGAGGCTGGAGCATCTTCCTTGGTGACCTGCTTGAGGGCACTGAGAAGGTCGAGCTTCTTGACACGCAACGTCGGCACCGAAATGTATGGCGGGACGTCATGTCCAAGCAACGCAAGCGCGGCCGCCTTGGCCTCGGCGACGCCCTGGTCGTAGGGACGCTGCGCGCCTACGGCCAGAAACTCACCACGTGCAACGTTCAGCGCGCTGTCAGCGGCAATGTCATTCGTGGTGACGACGATATCGCGGCCGAGTGTCTTTGCCGCGGCCACGACTTGCTGGGCGGGCGTGTCCCAGGCAACGAAGATGCCCTTCATGTCGGGATGCGCCGTCAACATTGCGGTGGCAACCTCGTAAGCCTTCTCGGGCGCAGTGAAGGTGCCGACGTCCGCGACCTTGATGTCGGGATGTTCGCCGAACGCCTTCAAGGCGCCGACCTTGCGGGCTGCGACGGAGTAGTAATAGTCATAAACAAGCGTGATGATGCCGACCTCGCCCTTGCCGCCAATCGCCCCGACAAGTTCCTGCGCGGCGAAGTAGGCGTTCTTCTCATTGTCGGAGGCGACAACGGTCACATAGTCCTTGCCCGGCGCCATATCGACCGGGACGTTGTCCATGAAAACCAGTTTGATGCCGGCGGCCGCCGCCTTCTTGTAGGCTTCGGACTCAGACTTCGGATCGATCGGGATCGAGAAGATCACGTCCGGCTTGCGGGCGGTCATCTGCTCCAGATCGCTGATCTGCTGCCCGGGCTGGAACTTGGCGTCGGTGGTTCCGACAACTTCGATGCCCAGGTCCTTGAGCGTGTTGCTGATTCCGGCGACTTGCAACTGAGGCCAGCCGGCATCCATGGTGTGCATCACCAGGCCAGCGGTGAACTTTCCCGCCTTGAGCTTGGCAAGGTCTTCATCGGAGAATTTCAGCACATCGGGTGATACCGCCGGCGGACCGTCCGGGAAGCCTGGGACGGGTTGGCCCCGCGGCGACAGGGGCAGCGGCTCGAGCAGAGCTTTTGCTTCCGGAGGGATGGTGTCATCGGCGAACGTCGACGATGCAGACAGTCCCGATAGTGCCAAGGCCAAAGCGGCCGCCATAAATCCACGATAGTGCATTTCATTCCTCCCGATCATATGAAACGGCCGTATCGGCCGGGTGGCGACCTGGCTGGTCGTACTGGTTGGGCGCTGCTTAGCGCCCGTAAGGCATCAATGCTGCCGTGGCGGCACCCGAATAGTTCACGTAGACAGTCTTTTTGCGCATGTAGCTCTCGAGCCCATGCACGCCGTCGTCACCGCCCAGTCCGCTTTCACGGAAGCCGACATGGAAACCCTGCAGCATTTCCGGGCCAATCCGGTTCACGTAGATCTCGCCGAACGAAACCTCGTTGACGGCGTTCATGACGCGGCCCAGATCATTGGTGAAAAGATAAGCCGACAGACCATAGTTGCTGGCATTCGTGATGCTGACAGCCTCCTCGAAAGTGTCGAAGGGCATGATCGGCACGACCGGGCCGAAGATTTCGCGCGTCATGATCGGCATGTCGGGCGTGACGTCGGTCAATACGGTCGGGTTGAGCCAGTAGCCGCCATCGATAGGCGCCTTGGTCGGGCGCCCGCCTGCGAGAGCAAGCCTCGCGCCGCCCGCGACGGCTTCCGCAAGGACCGCCTCGACCTTTTCCAGCTCGTCACGGCTGACTTTCGGGCCGATATCCGTATTTGCCTGCATCGGATCGCCGACGACGAGCGACTTGGAGAATTCCACGAAGCGTGTGACGAACTGATCGTAAATCGAACGGTGAACGAGCGTGCGTTCGTTGCATATGCAGACCTGTCCGCAATTCATGTAGCGCGACGTGGCCGCGGAACGAACCGCCAGTTCGAGATCGGCATCAGCCAGGACGATGAATGGGGCCTTGCCGCCTAGCTCCAGCGAAACAGGCGTCAGATTGCGCGACGCATTCGCCATGATGCGCTTGCCGGTCGGTACGCTTCCGGTCATGGTGATGAGGTCGATGCCGGGTTGCGTGCAGAGCACTTCGCCTATTGTTTCACCTCGTCCCGTTATGACGTTCACCACGCCGGCCGGCACGCCCGCTTCGACAAAGATGCGGGCCATTTCGAGCGCCGAAAGGGGCGTGTCTTCATGCGGCTTAATGACGATGGTGTCGCCGGCGATCATGGCTGGTGCCACCTTGCGGCTGACCAGGGCGCTCGGGTAATTCCATGGAATTATGGCGGCGACGACGCCTACCGGCACACGCTGTATCCAGACCTGCTCTCCCGCGTAGTCGGATGGCAGGATCTCACCTTGAATGCGACGGGCAAACTCAGCGTAGTAGTCGAAGAACTCGGCCGCGCCGCCGACTTCACCTATTGCTTCATTGATCGGTTTGCCTTGTTCCCTGACCACCACTTCGGCCAGATGTTGGGCATTCTGCCGGATCAGGTCCGCGATCCGCTTCATGATCACCGCGCGGGCGAGAGGCGATTTGAGCCCCCAAGCCTTCTGCGCCTTGCGGGCGGCTTCTATCGCCTGGCGAGCCTGGTCCGGGCTTGCCTCCGGCACGTCGACAAAGGCCTTGCCATTGGCCGGATTGATCACGGATCGCGTGCCGGCTTCGCCGGTGACAAACTTCCCGTCGATCAACATGAGATAGGATGTCTTGTCTTCTGCTGCCATGGTTCAAATCTGCTTCTGCGTGCGTTGGAGGCGTGCCGACGCCTATGGGTTGGATTTCGCGGCAGCCATCTGGACCGCGAACTCGATCGCTTCGACCAAACTGTCCTCATTGGCGATGCCCTTGCCGGCGATGTCGAAGGCCGTGCCGTGGTCGACGGAGGTGCGGATGATCGGAAGGCCGAGCGTGACATTGACACCGGAGAGCGCTTTCCACTCACCGGTCACGGGATCGACGTTGAAGCCGAGCAATTTCACGGGGACATGGCCCTGATCGTGATACATCGCGACCACGGCGTCATACTGGCGGGCACGCAGCTTGACGAAAACCGTATCGCCCGGAACAGGCCCGAATACCGTAAAATCGGCGGATTTGTAGGAGGCGACGACAGGGGTCGTGATGTCGATATCCTCACGACCGAAAATGCCGCCCTCACCGGCGTGCGGGTTGAGCGCGGCAATCGCAATACGGGGATGGGCAATGCCGAGGCCATGCAACGCCTCGACCGTCAACTGGATGACCCGCCGCAGCCGAGGCTCGGTCAGTTTCGAGGGAACCTGGGCCAGCGCCACATGGGTCGAGACATGGCTGACGCGAAAATCGCCATGGGCAAGCATCATCACGGAATCGCGTGCGCCTGTCAGTTCTGCCAGCATGTCGGTGTGGCCGGCATAATGATAGCCGGCCAGATTGAGTGCTTCCTTGTTGAGGGGAGCCGTAACGATGCCTGCAATTGAACCGGCCTGCGCCAGGCGAACGGCCTTTTCGATCGCCAGATAGGCGAGGCGCCCGCCTTCAGCCGACAGGACGCCTGTCTCAATAGGTGTCCGTTCGGGGCCGGCTTCGAGAATGGCTACCGGCTGAAAAACCCCAGTGGCCGAAGCCGACGGCCGTTCCTCCTCGATGCGCCCGGAAATCGACTCCATCGCACGCATCGCGGTGACGCTGCCGATAATGAGAAGGGACAACGATCCGTCGGCAAGGCGCGGTTTCAGCCGTGCACATGCCTTTGCAATGATCTCGGGGCCGATGCCCGCAGGATCACCCATTGTGATGCCGAGTCTTGGACCAGACATAAACGCCTCTAATCGGTCAATTGTGATCATCTTCTAATCCTTCTAACCACGGATGTGCAATAGTTTTCTTTTCCAGTCATTCGTAATCAGCCGAACCGTGAAATCCGCCTGTTTTCCCCACCTCTCCGTGGGCAGTCCCCGTGTAGCCGGCTGCTAAAACATCGTTTGACGTCATTTGACGGCGGGAATGGACCCGCCCGATGCTCTTGCCGGCGATCGTCTTGATTAGCGACGCGCGAGAGCCGTGAGCCTGCAGAAGAGGGCGCTGTCGCCGAATGCGCCAGATTTGGAAATCGTGGCTAGTCCCTCGAAAACGCCGCCTTTGATTCTGGAGATCGGAAGCCCCGGCTCAATCTCGCTCTCGACCGTGAGTTCGACGACGCCGAGGCTGGAGCACACCGATCGCAATGTTTCGCCGCCAGTGACGAGCAGCGTTCCGGGCTTTGGCAAGCCGTCGAGAAGCGAGGCAAACACCTTGCCGATATGATCTGCCACCGCGTGGCGATCACCCGATGCAACGACGGTGACAACCGATGGCGCGCCTCGGATGATCCGTTTCGCCAAATCCCTCTTTGCTTTGTCGATGTCGCTTTCGACGACGATATGCGCATCCGCATGTTTGGCGGAAAAGCAGGCCACCTGCGCGGCCGTGACTTCGTGATTTGTGCCGACAAGGCCCAGGAATGGGGCGGACAATGCCGGAACAGGCTTGTGTGGTATGCTCAGGTGTCGTGCCAGCGCTGCAGCGAGGCCGCCCGTACCAACCCAGAGCGTCCGCGGCGCGCTCGCCGTGGCAACGATTTCGTCCAGGTCGTTGTCCGTTTCGGCGTCGTAGAGGGTGATGAAATGAACTGGCCGTGCCCCCGGTATCGAACGTCCAGGCGAAAAGCGCTGGCCTAGATCGGCGACGATGTCGGGACCTACCATTTCGGGCCGGTCGAGCCGCCATTGACGCCCAAGGCGTGTCACACGGCCCTGAAATGGGAACGCAGGCGCCACAACAACGCGCTGGTACGCTCCCTCGACGATGCAGGCTTCTATTTCGGCGATGACGTGACCGCGCAAAAGGCTGTCGATCTTCTTGAAGCTCAGCTGTCCGGCGGCGAGCCATGGTGCGAACCTCAAATGTCTCGCGACGGCCGTTGTCTCGGCGCCCTCACGTGTGGCGATATCGACAGCCAAACGGCCCGAGAACGCGCGATCCACTTGCCAACTCACCCCAACTCCTCGGCCCGGCGAGGCGAAGCAAACCGCGCTATCCAGGGCGCCGGTCAGGTCGTCGGCGACGATCCGGATGTCGACAGCCTCAAGAGCGCTCAACTGAAGAACCCGAACGGCTGACGCGCACGACCCGGACGTTTACATCGAGCGTCCGGAGATTGGTGAGGTTGGCCTGATCGATGCCCTCATCGGTAATGATCTGGTGGATATCGGCCAGGCGGCAGATGGTGCAGAAATTGGGAGCGGTGAATTTGGAATTGTCGGCAAGCACGACGACGCGGCGCGCCGCGGCGATCATCGCCTGCTTCATCGCCGCGACCTCAAGCGAGGTCTCCGTGAGCATGTCTCCGGTGATCGCATGAGTGCCCAGAATGGCCACATCGGCGTGGATGGTGCGCAGGAAATTCTCGCCAGGCTGGCCAACCAAAGTTAGAGAACCAGGCTTGCAGGTGCCTCCAAGCATGACGAGGCGTACGCCCGGCACGGTCGCGAGTATCTGCGCGATCGCGAGACTGTTGGTGACGGCCGTCAGCGCAATGGGCGTCGCCGCGATGGCGCGGGCGACTTCCAGAACTGTGGTGCTTGCGTCGAAAATGACACTCTGGCCGGGGCGAAGTTCCGACATCATGGCCGCACCTATGGCTTCCTTCTCAGCCCTGGCGAAGTGCGCGGCAGTTGCGAGATCCGGCTCGAAGGTGGCGAGTTCCGTGCGTTGAAGCATCGCTCCGCCATGCGTTCGCTCCAATGCTCCCTGCCGTTCCAGAGTCTCGAGGTCGCGCCGGATGGTCGAAGGTGACGCGCCGATGAGATCGATGAGTTCCTGAACGCCGACGGTTCCTTCCCGTTTAAGGCATTCGAGAATGAAAGCATGACGCTTGGCCGGGATCAGGTCGACCCGTCCACGCCCGCCATCGTCTTCCCATGACCCGGCGGACGCTGAGGGCGCCATATCTTCCACCGTTGATTTTCGAACATTCCTTGCCACGTTCGTATCTCCGCACAGTGCAGCAACGCGCTCGCTGGAATCACGGCGAGCCCAGCATCGCGAATA
The DNA here is from genome assembly GCF_020165375.1 of Mesorhizobium sp. BR1-1-4. Taxonomy (NCBI): domain Bacteria; kingdom Pseudomonadati; phylum Pseudomonadota; class Alphaproteobacteria; order Hyphomicrobiales; family Phyllobacteriaceae; genus Mesorhizobium; species Mesorhizobium sp. BR1-1-4. The sequence goes on from NZ_JAIUIB010000015.1 coordinate 96,860, forward strand.
TCACGAATTCATCGGGCGAGCCCACTGGTTTGTCATGTCGATGGGCGAATTCCTATCGCTTTTGGCCTTATTAGAATTATTTTGACTGATTTTGACCACATGTGGTAAGCGATAGTCGTCAAACGTCGTCATTTGGCACTGACAAGCGCGCAGTTCTTGTCAAAAAATGGAAATTAAGTCAGCGATTTAGAGCGTTTGGGCTCTGTTTCGAACCGGGTTGGAGGAACCATGTTTTTCTTGTCGAAGCTGAAATCGGCCTTTATCGGCGCCGCTGCAGCGGCCTTCTTGTCAACGGCTGCTGTCGCTGCCGATGAACCCACGGTCGGCGTTGTCGTGCCGACCCTGGATGCGCAATTCTGGAACAGCTATGTCGCTTTCATGAAGAAGGGAGCGGATGAGCTTGGTGTAAAGCTCGTCGTGCTCAATGCCGACAACAAGCCCGACCAGATGGTCAAGTCGCTTGAGGACCTGGTGGCCCAGAAAGTCGACGGCATTGTTTTCACGCCCTATTGGGCCACTGCCGCTCGCGGGCTTACCTTGGCGAAGGAAGCCGAGATCCCTGTCATCCTCACCGACAGCTACCCGGACTTTTCGCCTCAAACCGAACGTTTCCCCAATTACATCGCCTTTATCGGACCGAGCGATGAAGACGCCGGATACCAAATGGCCAAGGCGCTGTTCGCAGCGATCAAGCCCGGGCCGGATGGCAAGAAAGTGATCGGCGTGGTGAACGGCACCGCCGGCACCTCGGTCGCCATTGATCGCCGCAAAGGGCTGGAACACGCTCTCAAGGAAGCGCCCGATGTGCGCGTCGCCGGCGAAGTCGACGGCAATTTCGTCCGTGATACGTCACAGACCGCTTTTGAATCGCTCTTCCAGGGCAATCCGGACATCACCGGTGTCTGGGCTGCGAACGGCGGCACAGCGACCGGCGTGATGGCTGCCCTCAAGAACCACGGGAAAGCGCCCGGCAAGGACGTTATGGTCGTTGGAATGGATCTCAACCCTGAGAATGTCGATGCGGTAAAGTCCGGCGACCTGCTTTTCGATATTGGCGGTCATTGGCTCCAGGGCGGCTTCGCCCTTGTCGCACTTTTCGATCAGATCAAGGGTATTCCGGTTCCCGCCGGCGCCGACAATGTCAAGCTGAAGCTGCTGCCGCTGACCAAGGATCGCGTCGCGCAGTTCGAAAAGGACTTTCCCGGCGGCGTGCCGACATATGATTTCAGGCAGCACTCCCGTTTCTACAACAAGGACGCCAAGCCAGCCGTTTTCGAGATGCAGTATAGCAACTGAACGTACTGTCGAGCCTGCCTGCAATCCCACCGTTGCGGGCAGGCTCTGCCTGGCATTTGGGCGTAGTCAATTCATGACACTTACTGCGAGCGAGCTGCGCAAGAGCTACGGCCTGACACGCGCCGTGGATGGCGTGTCGGTGGTGCTCCGGCCTGGAATGGTTCACGCGATCGTCGGCGAAAACGGAGCCGGCAAATCGACGACCTTGCGTATGCTTGCTGGCGCGGAGCGGCCTGACAGCGGCGTTATGACGTTGGATGGAGCAAGATATGCCCCACCAAGTGTTATCGGTGCGGCGGCCCTTGGCGTGTCGCTTGTATACCAGGAAATCACGATCAACCGTTCGCTGACTGTTGCCGAAAACATCTTCATCGATCGTCTGCGACAGTTCGCCGGCCGTCTCGGTTTTGTCGATCGCAGACGTATGGAATCGGCGGCGCAAGCGATCCTCGATCGGATCGGTGCGAAAATTTCGGTCTCTGCCGACATTGGCCACCTCAATCTCGGCGAGCTGAAATGCATCGAGATCGCCCGAGCGCTGTCTACAAATCCGAAAATCCTCCTTCTCGACGAATCCACCGCCTACCTCGATCATCGAGAGGTTCAGGCTGTCCTTCGCGTCATCAGCGAACTCAAAGGGCAGGGGATGACGGTCGCCTTCGTTTCTCATCATCTCGACGAGGTGCTCGCCGTCGCGGATGAATTGACGATCCTGAAAGACGGGCAATATGTCGGAACATATCGCACGACCGAGATTGAGCCCAATGAAATTCATCGCCGCATGGTGGGGCGCGCGCTCACGAAAAGCATCTATCCGCCACGGCCGCCGAAAGATCCAGGCAAGCCGGGACGGGGTCCTGTTGTCTTCGAAGCCTGCGAGGTCGCCGTTGGGCGCGAACTCGGCGACGTCAGCCTCAATGTGCATGCCGGCGAAATCCTCGGCCTTGCCGGATTGAAAGGCGCCGGCGCCGAAGCGCTGTTCGCGGCCCTTTGCGGCGACGTGCCTTTGCGCAGTGGCTCGATGAAGCTTGCGGGTGGTTCATACGTGCCGTCGAGCCCGACTTTTGCCTGGCGAGAGGGCGTCGCTCATCTGCCGGGTGACCGTCACAATGAAGGCCTGATCGCCGACTTCAGTCTCCTCGACAATCTGGTGATGGCCCGCCCACCGCATCGTGGGCCGTTCTTCGATCGCGCCGGTGCCACTGCCATCGCGGGTGACCTCATCGCCCAGATCGGCATCAAGACACAAAGCGTCGATGCGTCCTGCCGCTCACTCTCGGGAGGCAATCTGCAAAAGGTGGTGATCGGCAAATGCCTGGCTGTCCAGCCGCGTCTGCTTCTGCTCAACAATCCTACACGCGGCGTCGATATCGGCGCCCGCGCGGAAATTTATCGCATCGTCAGGCAGAAGGCGGCGCAGGGTCTCGCCGTGATCTTGTCTTCAGAAGACATGCCTGAACTGATCGGTATGTCGGACCGCTTGCTGGTGCTCCGGCAAGGCCAAATTACGCATCGCATCGAGACGGCAGCAGATGCCACCGAGCATGACATCATTGGACATATGGCCTGACCATGGAAACGAACGAGACCTCGATCGCCACCACAACACCGAACGCAACTGGGGAACCTGGCGTCAATGCCAGCCGGTTCGAAGTCGTCAAGCGCGGCTTTCCGCTCGCCATGCTCGTCCTGCTCATTGTGATCTTCTCGATAGCCTCGCCACGGTTCCTGACTTTCAGCAACCTTCTCATCGTGCTTCAACAAGGCACGGTGCTGCTGGTTGCTGCGCTCGGCATGACCTTCGTCATCATGGCCGGTTCAATCGATCTTTCGGTCGGTTCAATTGTTGCACTCGCGGCATTGGCAGCGGCATTGACAGCTGACAGTCTTGGCGCCGCAGCGATCGTTCCCGCCATTGCCGTCGGTGCTGTTGCCGGATTGATCAACGGCGTTCTCCTGGCCAAAGGCAAGGTGCCGTCCTTCATCGCAACCATGGGCGCGATGGTGGTCTATCGCGGCATCGTGCTGCTTTTCACACGTGGCGCTCCTGTCTCGATCGAGGATGAGCAATTCCTTAATGTCTATACCAATCGGACTTTGGGCATTCCGCATTCCGTGATCATTGGCCTGGTGCTGATGGTTGTCGCGTATGGCATCATCAACAGGACGGTGTTCGGGCGCGAGGTTCGCGCCATAGGCGGGGGGGAACGTGTCGCCATTTTAACGGGCATCCAGGTCGCACGCGTGAAAATCTATATGTATGTGCTTCTCGGCGCCTTGTGCGGCATTGCCGGCTTGCTGCAAGGCGCGCGCGCCATGGCCGCCACCGCTCAACTCGGGGAGGGCCTGGAACTGGACGTCATTGCCGCGGTGGTGGTGGGCGGAACACCGTTGACCGGAGGTGTCGGCAGTGTTGTCGGCACCACGCTGGGCGTTCTGATAATCACGCTTCTGTCGAATGGAATGAACATGGCCGGTGTCGATCCATACCTTCAGAATATCGTCAAGGGTACGGTTCTGGTCTGCGCGGTATTCGTGACCATTGATCGCAGGAAGATCGGCATCATCAAGTGACCGGAGCGCCGACATGCAGTTGGGAGAGATCACGCGCCTTCTTTAGCGGATCATCGCGCACTCGACGTTGTATATCCAGTCTGCGGCAGTTCGTGTCACGGCCTCTCGATAGACGCTGACCGGGCCTGCGAATAGACTGCCACGGCGATCAGCGTCAGCAGGCCGATGAACCAATATTGCCAGGCTTGGGACAGGCCCAGGAAAACCATCGACGAATTGACTTCCTGGATCAGGACGGCGCCAAGCAGCACGCCGATGAAGCTGCCGCGTCCGCCGAAAAGACTGGCTCCGCCGAGGACCACTGCGGCAATGCTGCCCAGCGTGTATTCGATGCCCTGATTGGGATCGCCGATGCCGAGCTGCGCCACCACCATCATGCCACCAAGCGCCGTGAGCAAGCTGCAGGCGACGAACGCGCCGACGACAGTCCAGCCTGTGCGCACACCAATATGCGCCGCCGCCTTCTCGTTCGAGCCAACGGCGCGCAAGCTCATCCCCCAACGGCTGTAGCGCAAGCCGACTTCGAGGATGATTGCCAGGGCCAACGCGACGATGAACACGATCGGTATGCTGCCGATGGTGGCTTTGATGGTATCCATGACGGTGGCGCTGATGGCTCCATCGGGATAAGGCCGCAGCAACACCGAGATGCCCTGAATGATGATGTACACCCCTAGCGTCGCGGCGACGGAGGTGAAGTTTCCGAACCGAACCAAGGTGCCGTTGGTCAGCCCGACGAAGGCTGCGGCGCCAAAAACGGCCAACACGCCAACGATTATCGTTCCCATGCCGGCGCCTTCATTCAGGAAGAATGACGCGATGACAAGGCTCAAGCCGATCAACGGGCCGACCGACAGATCGATCCTGCCGGTGAACACTGCGCACATCTGGCCAAACGAGACGAACGCCAGCGCAGCGGAAAGGAACAGGATCTTTTCGATATTGAAGCCTGAGACGAAACGGATGTTGTGACCAGACGCTACCAACCCCAGCAGCACGATCAGCCCGGCGAGCACGAGGCTTGGAACATAGTCGCCGGCAACGATAGTCCGCAGCCATGACCATCCATTGCCGGATCCGGCTCGTCCTTGCTGATCGGTCTTGCGATGGGTGGTGGCGGTGATCATGGTCCGGCCGATATTGGCCTCATTGACGTCTTGGCCTGAGAGTTCGCCCACGACGTGCCCACGGGAGAAGACCAGCACCCGGTCGCATAGGCCCTCAAGCTCGACGATATCGGATGAGACAATCACCACCAATGTCCCACGCGAAGCGACGTCACGCAGGATGCGATAGATTTCGGCGCGGGCACCCACGTCGACCCCGGCTGTCGGCTCCTCTGCCAGGACGAGCGAAGCCTCTGCCAGGAGAGCTCGTGACAGGATCGTCTTTTGCTGGTTCCCGCCGGAAAGCGTGGCGACACTCTGCTCGATCGATGCCGCGCGAATGTTCAGGTCCACTCGCTGCGCTTCCATTTGCCGCCGTTCGAGCGAACGGTCCACGACGCCAAAGTTGGCGAAACGTGACAGCGCCGAGATGGTGCCGTTTTCGCGTACGGAAAGACTGGGAAAAAGGCCTTCATGTTGGCGGTCGGGAGACAGATAGATAATGCCTGCACGACGAGCGGCACCCGGGTTGCCGAGCGGCACGGTCTTCCCATCCAGAGTGACGGCTCCACGGGCATTTACAAGACCTGCCAGCGAACGCAGGAAGTCGCTCTGGCCGTTTCCGGTTATGCCGGCGATGCCAACGATCTCGCCGCCACGCGCCGACATGTTGATGTCTACGAAATCAGCGCCCGAAAGGCCGTTGACCTCAAGAACACTTCCACCATTCACGATACCGGATGATTTGGGGGGAAATTGCTTGGTAACGGTGCGTCCGACAATGAGGTTGAGGATCTGGTCATCGCTGACATCGCGCACCGGTGCCGATCCCTTCACTTCACCGTCACGCATGACAGTGACAGTGTCTGCGATCTGCCTGATTTCCTGCAGCCGATGCGAAATGTAGATGACTGCCGCGCCCCGTGCCGCTGCTTCCCGCACGTTGCGAAACAGGATGTCGACAAGGTCGGCTGTCAGAGCCGCGGTGGGTTCGTCAAGAATGAGGATCTTCGGGTCGATCGCAAGCGCCTTGGCAAGTTCTATCAGTTGGCTTTGTGCGATGTCGACATCGCACAGCCGGGTCTTGGGGTGAACGGCAGAACCAACACGACGGAGTTGGGCGACTACCCAGTCATTGGCATTCGCATAATCCGTTCGAAGCGCTGCTGGAACTGCAAGCAGCAGGTTTTCAGCCACCGTCAGATCAGGAAGCACAGCCGGATGCTGATGCACGATGGCGAGCCCGAGGCGTTGCGCCTGCGCTGCGCTCAAGCGACCTACAGTTTGTCCGCATATTTCGATCGAACCCTGATCGAAGCTCAAATTTCCGGAGGCAATGCCCATCAATGTCGACTTGCCTGCGCCGTTTTCTCCCAGAAGCGCATGAACCTCGCCACATCGCGCGGCAAACGAGATGTCCTTCACGGCGACGACATTGCCGAAACGCTTCCACACGCCTTGCATGCGCAATCCCAACGCGGCGTCCGATAGGGCGTCGGTCGGGGGTGCCATGTCAGGCTGAAGCTGTTCGACGGTGGCCATGGTCGATCCTCCTAAGTGTCTCCATCATCCTCTTGAGGAGATGAAGGGGCGGGCAGAAGCCCGCCCCGTTTTGCTCGAGATCAGAGACCGCCCTTTAGGGCCGCTAGGACTTGTTCGTCCGTCAGGCTGGTGCCATTCGAAGCGGATTCAGGGAGCTTCGGATTGCAGAACACCGTTCCGGCAAGCGAATCCTCCAACTGGAAGTTCGTCACCTCCTTCACACCCGCCGCGGCCACCGTATGCTTGGTGCCATTGGGATCGGTTATGACGAGCGGCTGATCCATCTGGCCGCCGGCGGCCTCGGCAATCGCCCAGCGAACGGCCAGGCGAACATTCCACTGCTCGGCGCTGTTTGTCGTGTACTGGAAGGTGGACTTGGCGTCGGCGTCGTGCAGCTTCTTCCAGGTGCAGCCGAACACGTTTGCGTCTTCACCGGCGATCAGCGGAAGCGGCCGACCGGCCCGTTCGAAGACGCCCGAGGCGACAACGCCCATGCTGAGGTCCGCGATCACACCGTCGATCTGCGGATACTGGGCAATCAGCGCGCCCAGTGATTTGGCGACCATGCTGGAATCCCAATTCGTCACTTCGAACGGCTTCTGCCCGATCTGGACGATGCCCGGATAGTCCTTGAACGCTTCGAGGATGCCGTCGGCGCGCTCACGGCTCTGGCTGGTTCCGGCAGGTCCGCCGAGATAGGCGACATTTCCCTTGCCGTTGAGGGCCTTCGCCATCCATTTCCCCCAGTCGACGCCGTCCTGGTGGAAGTTCGTGCCGACGAAAACGCTGTAATCCTTCCCTTCCTCGCCGCCGACACGGGCGCGGTAGGGCACGACGGTGCTGCCCTGCTTGAAGGCATCGCGGATCGCCGGCAACATAGCTGGGCCGGCATCGGGGAACACGACAATGGCATTGACGCCGCGTGCCGCGAGACCGCTGAGGTCGGAGATTGCCTTCTGGGTGTTACCCTGTCCGTCGGTATGATCCCAGCCGGTGACATTCGGGCACTGGCTGGCCTCGTTGATCGCAGCGGCCGTCGTCATTTGCCGCCAGGGGTTTTGGGCGAAGCCATCCGCCAGCGCGACGGAGATTTCCTTCGTTCCGCAGAAGCTCGGCGGCGTCGCTGCGGGTTCGGCGCAGAAGACACCACCGGCAATGCCCTTGCACCAATCTGCGGCGTTGGCTTGTGTGACCGACAGCGGTGAGACAGTTGCAAAGCACGAAAGGGCGAGCGCGGCGCCCGATAGCACGTTTAATCCAAGACAAGACTTCATCATTTCCTCCCAACGAAGTTTGGTTGCTGTTCTCCAACCTGCCCGTGATGGACAGCGTTGAAACTTTTTATTCCCTTGGCCGCCGACATCATGCGGTCGACCTGTTCCTCAGGCTGATTGCACGCCTGAGATTGCGAAAATTCAGACCATAGATGCCGACCCCGACCAGGATCGCGGCACCTTGAAAAAGGTATTGAACGCCGATGCTGGCGCCCGTCGTCAGCACCAATTGCTGGAGCTGTGTGAGAAAGAGCGCGGCGATCACGGTCGCCGCCAGATTGCCCTTGCCGCCAAACAGCGAGGTTCCACCCAGAACCGTCGCGGCGATTGACGGCATCAGGTAGTTGTCGCCCTGCTGCGGACTTGGCAGTTGCATAAGGCCGCCGAGCAGAATGCCGCCAGCCGCATAGAGCAGGCTCGCGCCCACATAGGCGGCGATCTGGTAGCGGTCAGCGACGATACCCGCCGCGCGTGCCGCCCGGCTGTTTGCGCCGACTGCCTCGAAATTGCGCCCGAAGGTCGTCGCCTTGACTACGAAAATGACGACAATAGCCATCGCGACTGCCAAATAGGCGAGCTGCGTGATGCCAAATATCTTGCCGTTGGCGAATGCTGCTATCGAGCCGGGTACCGACACCGGCGTGCCGCCCGAAATCTTGACGTTCATGCCATAGAGCAGCGCGTTCATGCCGATCGTGGCTACGATGGGCGCAACACGAACCTTGCTGACGAGCAGGCCGCTGATCAGTCCCGCCACAGCTGCAGCGGCGAAAGCGTAAAAGAGTGCCAGGACGACACTGCCCTCGGCATCCGGTTGGCTCTCCGAGAAGTAACAGACGATGACAGCGCTTAGCGAAACCATCCCGGGGACAGATAGATCGATGCCGCCCTGCTGGATGACGAGTGTCTGCCCCAGGCTGACCAGGGCCAGGATCGCGGCAAAGGGGAGCATCCCGCTCATCGCTCCGGTGCCAAGACTCTGCGGCGCGATCAGGCCGCCGAAGGCGAAAAGGACCAGCGTCGCAGCCGCGATGCCTGTTGTCGGCCCGCCGGCCGACGCAAACCAACTGTTCGCTCCGGATGCACTGCCCATCTTCGGCTTCCCTGAAACCTGTTCCAAGTGTCTTGTCCTTCTGCGGATTCGCGGCATCGAACGTGTCGGCTAACGCACTGCAGATTTTGCCCCGCTGGCCAGGCAGATTTCGCTGATCCGCAGCTTTTGACTGGAGAGGCGTGACGGGAATGTCTGTTCGAGCCGGCACTCGTGAACGGGTATGACCCGTCGAGACTCATGGCCCACCTGCTTCATCATTGCTTCGGTAGCCATGATCAGATTAATCTGGCTGCCGGTCGCCAGGCCGACCGGGAGATACATGCCGTCGATCTTGAGCTGTTCGGATGCGCCGTTCAGGTTCTCGAACTGGTAAACGAGATCGCCGGCAAGCACCCAGGTGTCCTGGGAATCCGTCTTGTCGTCATTGCGCACGGTCACCCACATGCATGCGAAGGTATGGCTGTCATAGGCGACGTGAAGGTCGATGCCGGGGAAGACGTTTTGCATGGCGCCATCGACCGCGATGAGGCGTTTGTCGCGCGCCAGCTGTACACCGCGCAGAATGTCCGCCGTGTCGATGCCAGACAAGATCCAGCGCATGCGATCTGGAAGCGACATCGCCCAGATCCATTCCTGCAACTCCTTCTTCTGGATGTAGAAGGTGGCATTCGGAAATGCGTCGACATTGCCGAAATGATCGAAATGCGCGTGTGTGATGAATACGGCGTTGATGTCTTCCGGCGTCAGTCCGATTTCCGCAAGGACCTCGCGCGGTCCGCGCCAGTTCTGGACGTTGAACAGAGTGCCGAGATAGTTGCCGTAGTCGCGATCGTTGTAACCGACGTCGACCATCGCGGCCCAACCGTCTCCCTTGATGACGGCGTAGCAGTAGGGCAGCTTCACATAGCCCTCATTGTGAGCGCCGTAGATGACGCCGCTCTTGTGGTATTCAGGCACGTAGCCGTACTCGAGGACGTAGATCGAATAGAGTGACACCGGTTTCCTCCCTTGATCCTGACGGTTAATTCTTCGCAGGCCGGCAATTGCAACAGGCTGTCGTGAAGTCCACGGGCGTCAGTCCGGCGGAAGGTTCCGAAACCGTCAGCAGCGACCGCTGCGCGGAAAAGAGCGCGTCAACGACGGCATCGAGGTCGGGACTTGCCGGATCGATGAGATCGGCAAGGCGATCAAGCCGCGAGAATATCCGGCTGAGAAGCACAAGCAGACCGGCGAGCGCGGCTTGGTGACGCGTCGCTGTCGGAGGTGCCTTTACCGCCCCCAACCGGTCGGTTGCCTCGCGAAGTTGCCGAGAGACCGACGCCAGTAGAAGATCGTTGCGGTTGCGGTCGAGGCTGTCGGTTTGCAGCAGAAGCAGGATACCCGAAAGCTGGCCGACGCAACGCTTGGCGGCGTCGTAGAGCGGACGGGTGTCGGCCAGGTACGAGGCAATTGCTTCATCGCAGATCCCCGACTTCAATAACGCATCGGGCTGGGACTCGTGGGGGGTGTCCCATATCGAACAGGTGGGACGGTGCACCCGGTCGATGCCCGAAGACGGCGCTGGAAATTCGTGACCATACGTTTGCCGCGCCGTCCCATGCGCTAGCGGAGCCTCGTCTTGTCGGGAATTGATCCTGAGCATGCGTCGCCTCCGAATGTTCGTCGTCGCATCAGTCCGCAGGCCCTGCGGACTGTCTTTTCAGTGCATGAATCGGCCGCCGTTGACGTCGAGAATGAGTCCCGTCACGTAGTCGGACAGGTCAGAGACCAGGAACAGGCAGGCTTTTGCGATATCGTCCGCCGTTCCGAGCCGGCCCAGTGGGATGTTCACGACGATGTCGCGTCGCTTGTCTTCGGTCAGCTTGTCGCCAAAGATGTCCGTGTCGATCGTGCCGGGGGCTATCGCGTTGACGCGGATATTGTGCTGCGCCAGTTCACGCGCCATGGACTTGGTGAGGCTGTGGATGCCGCCCTTGGCGGCGGAATAATGCGGCCCGCCGAAAATGCCGCCGCCGATCTGAGCAGCGATCGAGCCGATCGAAACGATCGCGCCGGTGCGCCGTTCGATCATCGAAGGCACGGTAGCCTGGGCCATGTTCAGGCTGCCGCGCAGGCTGGAATCGATGACCAGATCGAAATTCTCCTGGGTGATATCCATGAGCCGATCGGGTTGGCTGATGCCGGCATTGTTGATCAGGATGTCGACATGTCCGAATCGGGTCATGACGTCGCCAACTGCCTTGCGGCAGAAAGCAGGATCCCGGACATCGCAAGCCACGCCAATGTGTTCGGGGCCGATGTCGCGGGCCGCATTCACGGCGGCCTCTTCGTTAAGGTCGAAGATCGCCACGCGGCAGCCCTGCGCGGCAAACCGCCGGGCCGTGGCCTTGCCTATGCCGCGCGGCGAGGCGGCGCCTGTAATAATGGCGGTCTTGTCGTTCAGCATCACGGTGTATTCCTCCCCAGATGAATTCATTCGGCGGCCTCGGTCGCGTCTTCGATATTCAGGCCTGCCCAACCCTCGATGAGAGCGGCGATGCGCGAGCAATCGGCGTCGGCCATGCCTTGCGTCATCGCGAACTGCCAGAACTGGCGGACGTTGGCCCCGAGCCACATCGGCACGCCCATGCGCTCGGCTTCCTGCATGCAGAGCGTCACGTCCTTGTGCATCAGCTCGGTGCGAAAATTCTGGTCGTAGCGGCGTGTCACCACATGCTTTGGATAGGCGATCTCCGACACCCAGGACCGGCCTGAGCCGGCATTGATGATCCGGAACAGATCCTCGGGCTCGATACCGCCCTTTTCGGCGAATGCCAGCGCCTCGCCGACGATCACCATGTTGGTTGCGGTGAGAAGATTATTGGCGAGCTTGAGGATCTGCGCCTTGCCGACGTCCGGGCCGAGATGGACAAAAGTCTTTGCAAACGTCGCCAGGAACGGTCGTGCTCGTTCCAGGGTCTGCTCCGACCCCGAAGCCATGACCGCCAGCGTCTCGTTGCGGACGCCGATTGGTCCGCCGCTGACAGGCGCATCCAGCACCGATACGCCGCGTTCCGTCATCGCATCACCGACCTTGCGCGCCATTGTCGGGCCGGTGGTCGAGAGATCGATATAGTGCTGGATGCGTTTGCCATGGATAAGGCCGGCCTCGCCGAGAGCGACGGCCTCGACGATCGGCGCGTTTGGCAGGCTGACGAAGACCGTCTCGACCGCATTGGCGACCGCGGCGGCGCTGTCTTGCCGCTTTGCTCCCTGCGTGACAAGCACGTCGACGGCCGCAGCGTTGGTATCGAAGATGTGGATGTCGAACTTGGCTCCCAGAGCCTTGCTGACCATGGGCATGCCCATCGCACCGAGACCGACGAATCCGTAAGAATTACTGGGCACGCGCGCTCTCCCCGATCGCTGTAAGATGTGACGGCGCGCCTTCGTAGAGGCGATAGATGCCGGTGCCGTCGATGTCGCCGTGGCCGGCGGTGACAAGCAGACGAAAGAGCTGGGCGGCTTGGCCCGACATTGGGGTTGCCGTACCCGAACTACGGGCAAGCTCCTGCACCATATCGAGGTCTTTCAGCAGCTGACGCGCATAGGCCCGCGGCGCGAAATCATGTGCGGCGATACGTGGATAGAGCTGTTGCATCAGAACGCCGTCGGCATGGCCGTACTTCACGCATTCGGGCAGCAGCGCGGCATCCATTCCTGCCGCTTCAGCGAGGCGCACGGCTTCGGCCAGAACAGCATAATTCGTGCCGACCACGAGCTGCGCGATCATCTTGGCAACCGAGCCCATGCCTGTCTGTCCGACATGGGTGAACTGCCGGCCGATGTCCTGGATCAAGGAACGGATGCGTGCGATCGCCCAATCCGAGCCGCCGGCCATGATCGTCAGTGTGCCTTCGCCTGCCGCCGAGGGACCACCCGAAACCGGAGCGTCGATCCATTCGCACCCTGTGGCCTCTTTGACGCGCAAACCGGTGGACCGGCAGAAATCTGGCGACACCGTTGAGAAATCCACCACTATCTGCCGTGACAGGAGAGCATCCGACAGGCCCGCTTGGCCAAACACGACGGCTTCGACCGCCGCCTGCGATGGAAGGTTGAGGAGCACGAGATCCGCGTCCGCGACACAGTCTTTTGGCGACGCAGCGCCAAGTGCACCCGAAGCCACAGCCGCCGCTTGCCGGCCGGCATCCGCGTCGAAGACTCGCAGCTTGTAGCCGAGCCCTGCAAGGCGCGCGGCCATGGGTCCGCCCATCAGGCCGACGCCGATATAGGCAAGGCGCGGCTTACCGGATGTCATAGAAATGGACCGCATTGTCGTGGAACAGGCGCTTTTGCGCTTCGGATCCGAGATCCGCCGTGATCTCCTTGTAGCCACCGAAGATCTTGTCGAGCGTGCCGCACACACTGTCGACCGGGAAATTGCTCCCGAACATGCAGCGCTCGACGCCGTACATCTCGATGATCGACCTCACGATGTCGCGGTTGTTGGCGACCGTCCAGGGATGGCCAGGCAGGCCGATGCCGGAAATCTTCACCGCCACGTTCGGCCGCTTGGCGAACTCAGCCATTGCCGCCTTCCAGCCGGCAATTCCCTCGGCACTGCGATCGGCCGGCAGCCCTGAATGCAGCAGGATGATCTGCGTCTGCGGGAAGCGGTCGGCCAGCGTGCACGCCTCGTGCAGATGCCACCATGGTGTCTGCAGATCGAACCGCAAACCATAGCTGGACAGCATGGCGAAACCTTCGACCCAATGCGGATCTACCATGCTGCCTGGAGCGGCTGAGCCGGGCTTGGGATTGGATTTCGGCTTGTGACGCAGGCCGCGTACGAAGTCGAAACCGGCCAGCCGCTCCAGCACCCGCGCGCGGTCGTCCCGGTCGAGCCATGCCTGGCCGACAGCGACGTTGGGCCACCCCGTCTTGCGACGAAGGGATGCGATATAATCCATCTCGCCGATCGGATCGCTCGGATCCCACTCGGCTTCGATATAGACCGTCTTGACAACGTGGTGGCCGGCAGCGTCCCGCTTGTAGTTGGCCGGCAGATACGGCCGGCATATCGAGGAGTAGTCGCCATAGCGGAATGGGATCAGCGGCCGATCGTTGAGCCACGGATAATAGTTCTGCTCGGGATTCCAGAAGTGGACGTGAGCATCCACCATCGGCATATCAGTCACGTCTGTCTCCTCTCCGTCTCAGGACGACCCATCTCAGATTGGATGCCAGCTCCTCTTCCGGCATCCGCAGTCGTCACGGCGATTTATTCAGCGGCGGCCGCATAGGGAACATTGCGCCCGCCATAGCGACGGACACGAACGTTCGCCTGCTCGGCATGGCCGGCGAATCCTTCAAGTATGCAAAGGCGCGAACAGTATTCGCCGATCATGGCCGAGGCCTCATCGGTCAGGACGCGTTGATAGGTAACGGTCTTCAGGAACTTGCCGACCCAGAGGCCGCCGGTGTAGCGGGCGGCTCCCGCCGTCGGCAGCGTATGGTTGGTTCCAATCACCTTGTCGCCGTAGGCGACATTGGTTCGCGGCCCGAGAAAAAGCGCACCGTAGTTCGTCATCCGCTCGAGAAAGATATCCGGGTCACGGGTCATTACCTGGACGTGCTCCGACGCAATGCGGTTTGCTTCGCCGATCATTTCACCTTCCGTCGAACACAGGATGACCTGGCCGTAGTCTTCCCATGCGCGACGGGCGACGACGGCAGTCGGCAGGATGGTCAGCAGCCTTTCGACCTCTGCGATCGTGGCTTTGGCGAGCGCCTCTGAATTGGTCAGCAGGATTGCCGGTGAGTTGGGGCCATGCTCGGCCTGGCCGAGAAGATCGGTCGCGCATAGTTCGGCGTCGACGCTGTCATCGGCAATGACCAGCGTTTCGGTTGGGCCGGCAAAGAGATCGATGCCGACCTGCCCATAGAGCTGGCGCTTGGCTTCCGCCACAAAGGCGTTGCCTGGACCGACCAACATGTCGACGGACTGGATGCTTTGCGTGCCCAGTGCCATGGCGGCCACTGCCTGCACACCGCCGAGACAGTAGATTTCATCCGCGCCTGCCAGATGCTGGGCCGCAACGATTGCCGGGGCGGGGCGCCCCTCATAAGGTGGCGCCGCCGTGAGGATGCGCGGTACGCCAGCAACCTTGGCCGTAATGACCGACATATGGGCCGAGGCCAGCAACGGATACTTTCCACCCGGCACATAGCAGCCGACGGACTGGACCGGGATGTTCTTGTGTCCAAGAACAACGCCCGGCACGGTTTCGATCTCGATATCGCGCAACGCTTCCCGCTGATGCTGCGCGAAGTTGCGAACCTGTTCCTGCGCGAAGCGAATGTCGCTCAGGTTCTGTTCGGACAGTTCGGCAAGGCAGGCGCGTATTTCCGCATCAGTGAGGCGAAAATCCTTGGGGTCCCATTTGTCGAAGCGGATCGAAAGCTCGCGCACCGCAACATCGCCACGCGCACGGACATCGGCGATGATGCCCTCAACCGTGGCTCTGATGGTGGCCTGATCGGCTGCCACCGCGCTCGGATCGCGCCCCTCTTTGAGCTTGCGGATCATTTGGTCGCTCCTTCCGTCGTCCTGCCTTCGAAGTAGCTGTCGAGATCGAGCGCCAGTTTGATGATGCTCGAATAGTCCTCGCCGGCATGTCCGTTCTGGCAATGGATGGCGAAGAGCTCGGTCGCGAGATTGCCCATCGCTGCCAGGACTTTCGAGCTGTTCGCCAGTTCCTTGGCGAGCCGCATGTCCTTCAACTGGAAATCCGAGCGGAAACCGCCGGCAAAACCGTTGGCAGAGGGCACATTCTCCATCAGGCCCGGGAATGGGTGATAGCGCTCGAGCGCGTAGTTGTTGCCCGAGGAGTTGCGCATGACATCGCTCAGCACAGCTGGGTCGAGACCATTGGCGACACCGAGTGCCAGCGCCTCGACGGTTCCCGCCATGCAGATCCCCGACAAGATATTGTTGCAGAGCTTTGCCGTATGGCCCGATCCCGATGCTCCGACATGGTAGATGCGCTGCCCCATCGCCTCGAGCAGTGGTCGGGCCTCCTCGACATCCGAGGCCTCGCCGCCGACCATGAAGGTCAGGCTGCCTGAATGAGCTCGAGGCGTTCCACCCGAAACCGGTGCGTCGATCATGCGCCGGCCCGCTGCGCGGGCGGCAGCCGCGATTTCCACGGTAACGGTCGATGAAATCGTGCTGCTATCCATCAACAGCGCACCCTTGCGGGATACCGCGATGAGACCCGACGCTCCAAGATAGGCGTCGCGAACATTGTCTCCGGTCGGAAGCATGGTGATAACCACATCGGCCGACGAAGCCGCCTCTGCGGCGGAGGCTGCACGCTGCACGCCCTGCTTCTCAGCCGCGTCGAGTGCCGCCGAAGACGGATCGAAGCCAATCACTTCAAAGCCGGCTTGGACCAGATTGCGGGTCATTGGTTGACCCATATTGCCAAGACCAAGGAAAGCGACAATTTTCAATTGGGCATCCTCCCGTCAGGCAGCCGACGTGTTGACGATGACCGTCTTCGACCAGGTGAAATGCTGGATCATGCTCGCCAGCGAGAGTTCACGCCCCATGCCGCTCATTTTCGTCCCTCCGTACTCGATGTTGGCTTCCGCGACGGCAAATTGGTTGACCTGCACGAAGCCAGCTTCGATGCGCGACACGAAGTCGAAAGCCGCCGGGAGGTTTTCCGTGAAAATGGTTGCAGCGAGGCCGTAAGGCGTATCGTTGGCCTCCTGCAGGACGGCTTCGAAATCGGTAAAGCGCGAGACGGTCGCGACTGGCCCGAAAATTTCGTCGCGGCAAACGGGTGAACTTGCGGGAACGCCCTCGATCAGCGTCGTCGAGTAGTAGTAACCCTTGTCCAGACCTTCGGGACGCTGGCCGCCCCAAAGGATACGGGCACCCGGCGTCTGTCGCGCCATTTCGATATAGCGTTCGACACGATCGAACTGCTTGCGCGATACTATACAGCCTACCTGGGTGGTTTCATCGAGCGGGTTGCCGACCCGAAAAGACGGAATGCCGGCCAGGACGCGCTCGATCACCGCATCATAGACGGCGTCGTGAATGTAGATACGCGTACCGGCCGAGCACGACTGGCCCTGGCGCTGCAGGCGAAGCCCCTGCAGAATGCCACGCGCCGCGCGATCGATATTGGCGTCGGCGAGGACGATGTTCGGATTCTTGCCGCCGAGTTCGGCTGTGACTGGGATGATCTTGTCGGCGGCGTAGTGCATGATCTTGGCGCCGACCTCGCTCGATCCGGTAAAGCTGATCTTGCGAACAGCCGGATGCTGGCAAAGCAGGCGACCCGCTTCCTCTCCGAGCCCGGTAAGAGCGTTTGCGACGCCGGCTGGCAGAACCTCCTGCAGCAGTTCGAACACCCGAAGCACTGCCAGGGGTGCCTGTTCGGCCGGCTTCAACACGACGGTGTTGCCCGCCGCGAGTGCCGGGGCGATCTTGCTGGCAAGCTGCATCAGCGGTGCATTCCACGGGATGATTGCCCCGACGACGCCAAGCGCCTCGCGCCGCGTATAGAGCAGCCGGCCTGGATCCGGCGGATAGGTGAGGCCGTTGATCTCTCCAGCCAGACCGCCGAAATAGCGCATTATATCGACCATGGTGCGCGCTTCATTGCGCGATTGGGTCGGCAGTGCGTTGCCTGTCTCCAGGGACGACAGCCGTGCGATGTCTTCGCGGAAACCGTCGAGATGGTCGGCAGCCCGAATGAGCAGGGCGCCGCGCTCTCTCGCCGGCAGGGCCGACCACGACCGGAATGCCAAAGAGGCCGCATTGACTGCGGCATCGACATCCTCGGTACCGCAGCGGGGCGCGTACCCAATGACCTCTTCGGTCGCCGGGTTCTCGACATCGAACTGCGCATGCGTGAGCGCCTTCCTCAATCGACCGCCATAAACGATCTGGCCCGAAAGGCGGCTCGCTTCGGCCGATTGTGCGGCGATGCGCGTTTCAAGTGAGTCTGTTGCCGAGGCGTTCATGCGAAGTGGCTTCTGTCGGTTTTGGATTGAGCATACGTATGCACTCTGTTAGACATTTGAAACGAGTTTGTCAAACAGGAGTGAGAAATGACCGTGACAACAATCGGCCTCGTCGCTGGCGACCCATCCGGTGTCGGTCCCGAGCTTTGTGCCAAACTGGTCGATGCAAAGGGGCGTCTGAGTGACCTTCGCGTTGCCGTCTTTTGTGGGGAAGGGAGCTTTCGCGACGGAATGCGCATCGCCGGTCTCGATGCTGAAATCCCAGTCGTCGATAGCGTTTCATCGATTCCTGAGCATGGCGGCGTGGCGCTGATTTCAGGTCTGGATCGAGGCGGCTACAAACCCGGCGTGGCGAGCGCGGAGGGCGGCGCTGCCACGCTCGCTGCGCTGGAGAATGCAGCAGACGCGGCCGGGGCAGGGCAGCTAGATGCGATTGTCTATGGTCCGCTCAACAAGCAGGCGATGTGGCTGGCCGGTCATAAGGCGATCGACGAACTGCATTTTTTCTCGAGCCGCCTCGGTGTTACCGGCTTCTGCTGTGAAATGAATAACCAGGGGGCTCTTTGGACCGCCCGCGTAACCTCGCATATCCCGCTCCGCGCAGTGGCCGACAACATCTCCGTGGAGTCAATCATTGCGGCCACGGTGGCCGGCGCCAAGGCTGTCGAATCATCAAGCGGCAAACGTGCGAGAATAGCCGTTGCCGGCCTTAACCCGCATCTGGGAGAAGGCGGCGCAATGGGCACTGAGGAGATCGAGATTATCCTCCCCGCTATCGAAAGGCTAAAGGAGCTTGGATACGATGTCGCCGGCCTTTATCCGGCCGATACCGTCTTTCTACGCGTGGGGCCGGAAAAGCTCGACCTGATCGTCACCATGTTCCACGATCAGGGCCAGATCGCGCTGAAGACGCTCGGTTTCGCCAACACCTCGACCGTTCTTGGCGGATTGCCGCTGCCAATCGTTACCGCCTCACAAGGAACAGCCTACGACATTGTCGGCCAAAATCGCGCCGACCCCGCCGGCCTGACAGCAGCGTTTGATCTCGCGCATCGTCTTGCTATTGCTGCGCGCAAGGCAGCATAACAGGCGCAAAAGCTGATTTGCGCAAGGATCCAATGCATGAGACGGTCAACTTCGGTGGATGTCGCACGGGAGGCTGGCGTATCGCAATCGACTGTTTCTCGCGCGCTGGCCGGTGATGGGAGAATCTCGGAGGAGACGAAGAAGAAAATCCGCAAGACCGCAGAGCGCTTAGGCTACACGCCAAATGGGATCGCGCGCAGCCTGCAGACGAAGAAGACAAATATGGTTGGCCTGATCATGGCCGACATCCTCAATCCGTTCTACCCGGCCGTCCTGGAAATCTACACCCAGAAGCTCAACGCCATGGGCAAGCAGCTCCTGCTGCTTTCCGTGCCCAAGGGTTTTGAAGTCGATGACGTGCTGCCATCGATGCTCCAATACGAGATCGACGGTTTGATCGTGACGTCGGCTGTGTTGTCGTCGCGAATGCGCGACATTCTGCACAACAGGAACACCCGGGTGGTTTTATTCAATCGCTCCGTCGACGACTTTTCGATCAATTCGGTGTGTTGTGAGAACAGGTCGGCTTCCATGGAAGTTGCCGCCCTTCTTGTTGCTGCGGGCCATAGACGCATAGCCCTTATTGGGGGCCGCCCTGATACGTCGACTCATCGCGAACGTTGTGCTGGCTTTCAGGATGAATTGCGCCGCCATGGACTCGAAATCATCGGCGAGAAATTCGGCGAGAACACCTATGACGGGGGCTACCGGGCCGCAATCGACCTTCTTTCCGGTCCGACGCCGCCGGACGCCATCTTCTGCATCGCCGATGTGATGGCGCTTGGCGCGCTGGACGCCGCGCGCTTCGGTCTTGGGCTCAAAGTTCCGCGCGATGTGTCCATCGTTGGCTTCGATGACATTCCCTCGGCCGCCTGGCCGGCATACGACCTCACCACCTTCCGCCAGCCGATCGAGGCGATGGTGGGGCGGTCGCTCTCCCTGCTGTTTGATCCGGCAGACTTTCCACCAGCGGCTATTCGCATACCCGGCGAACTGATCATTCGCGGCTCTACCAACATCGGTGCGGCAACCGCCTGAACTATCAACGCCACATACTAAATTAGCAAAGGCGTGCGCATACGTATTCCCAATTCAAAGAAATGGAGAGAGATTTATGGAGGAAAATCAGGTTGCGCCAAGTTTCAGGCTGGACGGAAAACGAGCGCTCATTACGGGAGCCGGACGGGGTTTGGGACTGGCTGCCGCACACGCGCTCGCCCACTATGGGGCCGAGGTGTTTCTGGCCGCTCGCACATTGAGCGAGGTGGAGGCTGCCGCAGCCAATATCATTCGCTCGGGCGGACGAGCCGAAGCCATCGCGCTCGATATCCGGGACGTTGAGGCAGTGAGTGAAGCTGTCTCACACAGGTCAGCTTTTCATGTGCTGGTCAACAATGCCGGGATGAACCGCACCAACCCGTTTCTCGATGTAACGCAGGTCGATTTTGACGATATTATCGGCCTCAATCTGCGTGCTTCCTTCTTTGTCGCGCAGATCGTCGCGCGACGCATGGTGGAGCAGGGCGTGAGTGGCAGCATCATAAACATGTCGTCGCAGATGGGCCATGTCGGTGCCGCGACGCGCAGCGTCTACTGCGCCTCGAAATGGGCGATGGAGGGCATGACCAAGGCCGTGGCAATCGACCTTGCGCCACACAAGATCCGTGTCAACAGCGTCTGCCCGACGTTTGTCGAAACGCCGCTCGCTCAGAATTTTCTCAAGAATGAGGCCTTCAGGGCGGAGGTGCTGCACAAAATAAAGCTTGGCCGCATCGGTCATGTCGACGACATAACCGGCGCGGTTGTCTTCCTTGCGTCCGACGCATCCTCGCTCATGACGGGATCGTCCATGGTCATCGACGGCGGTTGGACCGCGGACTAAGAACGTGCTGGAGGGTCGCATGATATAGACGGGACAAGCGCACTAAGGAATGAAAGCACGATTTCACGAACGGCGCTCGAAAGCGTCATTCAGCTGTTTTGCATGCTTGTCAGGAATGATCCTTGCGGCTGGCGAACAGCGCCAGGATTGATAGGATCGGGGCCGTATCTGTCGGGAAGGAATGCATATGGACCTCGGGCTTGAAGGCAAGATTGTATTGGTGTCGGGAGGGTCCAAAGGCATAGGGCTCGCTTGCGCCAAGTTGCTCGCGGTGGAAGGTGCAAGGATCGTCATCTGCTCACGGTCGCGTTCCAACATCGATGCCGCTCTTTCCGTTCTTCCCGGTGCGGTGGGCGCCGTGGATTTAAGATCGGGGCGATGACGCGACAGAGGCTGTGGAGAGGATGTGGCGGGAGGTCGGTCCCTTCGACATCCTCGTTTACAGCGCCGGCGCCGCAAAGCGCACGCCGGTGCAGGACCTCAGCCCGCAAGCCTGGCGGGCCGCGATGGATGACAAGTATTTCCCCTACATCAACGTCATCGATCCGGTGGTCAAGAAGATGGCTGACCGCGGCTCGGGCGTGATCGTCAACATCATCGGAAACGGCGGCAAAGTCGCCTCGCCGACCCATCTGGCTGGCGGCGCCGCTAACGCGGCGCTGATGCTGGCGACGGTCGGCTTCGCGAACGCCTATGCCGGTCGCGGCGTGCGCATCGTTGGGCTCAATCCCGGTCTCACGCAAACGGGCCGGGTGAGTGAAGGAATGAAAGCGGTGGCGGCAAGCCAGGGTATCAGTGATCAGGAAGCGCTGAGGCTTAAGATCATCGACCGCATCAACACCGGGACCGGTCGGAACCTCGATAGGCTGATCATCCTTCACGGTTCGCAACGTTAAAGCGGCTTAGCGCTGTGGTTGAATGGGCGCTGTGGCGGAAGTTCCCTTATCGTGCTTCGATGCCAACCGCTCTGTGGCGCGGTCGGGCTTAAGCCTCCTTGGTCAGCCCGCCATCCAGCCGCCGTCCACCATCAGGTTGATGCCGGTGACGTAGCTTGCCATGTCGCTGGCAAGGAAGAGTGCGGCTCCTGCCACGTCATTCGGGTGCCCAAGCCGCGGCCAAGGCGTGCGCCGGTGTGAATAGTCGAGCGCATGAGGGTCGTTGGCCACACCCGGCTTGCCGGTGATGATCTTGCCGGGCGCTATGGCGTTGCAGACGATCAGATCGTCGGCGTGGTCGACGGCAATCTGCCGCGTCATCTGCACGATGCCGCCCTTGCTCACCGAGTAGGGGAAGTCGCCGGGGCAGGCGACCATGCCGTGCTGCGAGGAAATGTTGATGATGCGGCCGCGCACGTCGTTGACCGGCCCCTGGCCGAGCATCTGCATCACCGCCCGTTTCGAGCAGTAGAAGAAGCCGGTCAGGTTGACGCCGATGACCCGCCGCCATTGTTCCGGCGTGGTATCGACCAGATTGGTGCTGGTGTAGATCGCAGCGTTGTTGACCATCACATCGAGCCGTCCGAACTGCGTGCTCGTCGCGCCGACCAGCGCATCGACGGCGCTCCAGTCGGAGATGTCGGTCCGGATGTAAACAGCATGTCCGCCGGCCGAACGGATCAACTGCACGGTGCTCTCGCCGCCTTCGATCGGCTGCTCGACCGTGTCGGCGATGACGACGCCCGCGCCCTCGGCCGCGAATTTCAGCGCGATCGCGCGACCGATGCCGGAACTGCCTCCGGTGACGATGGCGGTCTTGTTTGTGAGCAGGGGCATGGTCCTCAGCTCTCCCGGGTGACGATGTGTCCGATTTTCGGGCCGATCAATTTTCCCTCGCGCACGATTTCGCGACCACGCAGGAAGACATTTGTCAGCCGCGCCTGGACGGTCCACCCATCGAATGGCGTATAGCCCGCTCGCGACACCTGATCGGCATTGGCGATCGTGCTGGACTGGCGCGGATCGAGGATGAGGATATCGGCATCGTAGCCGGCGGCGATCCTCCCCTTGCGCCGGCCGAGGCCAAAGCGCTCGGCCGGATTGAGGGCGCACAGGCGCACCAGGTAGGGCAATCTGATCAGCCCGTTGTCAACCAGCTTCAACATCGCCTGCAGCAGCGTTTGCAACCCCGGCATGCCGCCCGGAATGTCGGCGAAAGCCGCGTAGGGTGCCGCCTTTTCGGCCGGCGCGTGTGGGGCATGATCGGTGGCGACGATGTCGATCAGTCCCGCGCTCAGCGCGGCGCGCAGCGCATCCACGTCATGCGGCGTGCGCAACGGCGGCGAAGCCTTCAGACTGGCGCCTCGCGCCTCGTAATCCGCGGCGGTGAAGAACAGGTTCTGCGGCGTGGTTTCGACGCTGGCGTCGGCCATGCCGCGTAGCCAGCTCCAGGTCTCGACGCCGAGTTCGGAATTGATCTGGCGCACATGAATTCTGGTCTCGGCCGAGGCGGCGGCGATTAGCGCCCGGGCGATGCCGTTGGCTTCGGCCAGCGGCGGCCGGCTGGCCTGAAAGGCCGCGATGGTGCCGGAGCGGTCACGCCCGGTACTGCCAGTCAGGATCGATTGATCGCCGGGCGAGATGCCGATCAAAGTGTCGGCGCCGGCGAAAGCCTTCAACGCCTCGGCCACGGCGTCGGGCGTCGCGAAGAGGAAGTCATCAGGCACATCGGCGGTGAACAGCTCGAACGAGACCGGCGCGAGATCGAGCAGGCCCGGGATCAGCGACAGGTCGCGGCTGATCACGGTCTGCAAGCCGACATCGACATGGATGCGGGCCTCCGTCATCGCCATCTTGTCGGCAAGCTGTTCGGCCGTGGCCGTCCATGGCTCGTCGGTCGGCATGTCGAGAACCGTCGTCACGCCGCCAAGGGCCGCGGCATGCGTGCCGGAGGAAAAGTCCTCCTTGTCCGTCAGTCCAGGCTCGCGCAGATGCGCGTGCGCGTCGACCAAGCCGGGCAGCAAATAGGCACCGGAAGCATCGAAAACGGTTCTCGCCGTGGCCGTCTCGCCGGGCGCGATCATTGCCGCGATACGGCCGTCGGTGATGCCCACGTCGCAGCGCTCGAACCCTTCGGCGTTGACGATGGTGGCTCCCCGGATCAGCGTTTCAAACATGTCGCGGTTCTCGTTGCTCTGTCAGCCGCGCCGCTCGAAGCTGGCGTGGTTGGCTAGCCAGAACCGGGCAATATCCTCGCGCCGCATGAAGGCCGCGGCTGGCCTTTTCTTCACATGTTCGATCACCTCGCGCAGCCCGGACGCCCGGTTGGGCTGGCCCATCCAGCGTGCATGGATGCCGATCGTCAGCATGCGGCCGCCGGTCTCGTCGGCCTCGTCGAGCATGTAATCGATCGCCGAGCGGCAATCCTCGGCGAAGTCGCGCGGATTGCTGTAGCCCGGCGCCACCAGATAGCGACTGTCGTTGAGCGTCTTGGAATAGGGCACGACCAGGATCTCGGTGCCCCGATGGTCGAGGAAATAAGGCAGGTCGTCGTTGCAGGGATCGGAGTGATAGAGGAAGCCGCCTTCCTCGACCAAAAGGTCGCGCGTGTTGACGCTCGGCAGCGAGCGGCAGTTCCAGCCGAGCGGGCGCTTGCCCAGCAGTTTCTCGTAAAGCGCGATTGCTTCATGCAGATCGCGCTTTTCCTCGCTGCGTTCCATGGTCGTGTAGTCGATCCAGCGCAGTCCGTGGCCGAGCAGATCGTGCCGTCGCGTCTTCATCCAATCGACGAAGGGCGGGTTGCGCTCCAGTGCCACCGCGCAAGCGGAGATGGTGATCGGGATGTCGTAACGGTCGAACAGCCGTGCCAGCCGCCAGACACCGGCGCGGCTGCCATATTCGAAATGCGTCTCGGTGCCGAGGTCGCGCACCGGTGGGCTGGAGGTGAGATTGTACTCGCCCCAATTGTCGTTGCGGCCGTCTTCGAGCCAGGAATATTCCGAGCCTTCTTCGTAGTTGAGCACGAGGTTGATGGCGAGCTTGACGCCGCCGGGCCAGATCATGAAGGGTGGATGCGGACCATAGCCGACGAAGTCCCTCGGCTGGGGCGGTTGCGAGGCAGCGCTCGGCGTCATGGCAAGTTCCTCTCAGCTCGTTTCGTTGGCTTCTATCCAGTCCATGTAAGCGTGGAAGGCCTCCTTGCCGGGACGCGGCCGCCATGTGGTGTCGCGCAGGATGCGGGCGATGTCATAGGCGCCCCACATGCCGCCTTTCAGTCTCACATCCTGGACGATATTGGCGTCGTCTCCCGATGTCACCTCGACTTTCAGTCCGGGCACGCGTTCGGCCGCCCAGCCGATGATCTCGCCGATGGTCTGGCTGGAGCCGGAGCCGATATTGTAGTGGCGGTAATTGAGGCGGGGCGCATCGATCAACGCCAGGATCGCGGCGGCAACGTCGGTCGAGGCGGTGTAGTCGCCGACCGGCTCCAGGCTGTTCGGCCTGATCGTCTCGCCGGCCAGAGCCATATGCGCGACGCGGTTGGGAACATGGCGAAAGTTGCGACTCTCGGTGGCGCGGTCCATCGGGCCGTAGACCGAAGCAAGCCGCACCGAGACCGCCGACAGGCCGAACAGGTCAGCATAGCGGTTGGTGACCATCTCGGAGGCGAATTTCGAGATGCCATAGAGCGTCAGCGGCGCGACATAGCCGTCTTCCGGCAGCGGCTCGCCGCCCCAGTCAGGCCCGTTGTGGCGGTAGACGGAACCGGAGCTGACATAGACGAAGCGCTTCACGTCCGGCCTCGTGCGCGCCCAGTCCAGCATCCGCACGGTGCCCATGAGATTGACGTCGACGATGCGGGCCGGGTCTTCAGCCTCCGGCTGGCGTTTTGCCTCCGAGGCGCTGCCGCGCGAGATCGGCGTGATCGTCGCGCCGTGCACGATTGCCGTGATGCCTTGCTTGTCGAGCGTCGCGGACCACGTCTTCGGGTCGAGGACATCGGCGGCGATCACCGTGAGCCGGTCGCGCACCGGGGCGAAATGCTTTTCGGCCGCCGCGTCGAGGCCGGACCGGTCGAGGATGACGGCGCGGGCTTGCGGATCGCGATCCAGCCATGCGCCTGCGACCACGCTCATGACAAAGCCGGTGCCTCCAGTGACGAGCAGTGTCATGCGAACTCCTTTGAAGTTGGACGAACAGGGTCAGCGCGTCGCATAGCCGCCGTCCACGAGCATGTCGGATCCGGTGACGAAGGATGCGTCGGACGACAAAAGGAAAGCCGCCGCCGCGGCGATCTCCTCCGGCTCTGCTATGCGGCCGAGCAGATGGGCGGGCCCAAGGCCTGCATTGGCGGCCTCGAAGTCGGGAAATCTGCGCAGCAGGCGCGTCGTCGCCACCGCGCCCGGCGACAGGCTGTTGACGCGCACCTTGTCCGGCGCATGGTCGACCGCCATCGCCTTGGCGAGATGGATCAGCCCCGCCTTGGCGGCGCAATAGGCGACGGCCCTGGTGGTCGCGACCCGTCCGAACTGCGAGCCGATGAACACCACCGAACCGCCGCCACCCGCCGCGATCAACGGCACCGCGAACTTGCTCATCAGGAACGCACCGGTCGGGCCGACGTCGAGCTCGCGGCGCCAGGACTGTTCGTCGAGATCGACGACGGTGGCGTTGGTCGATGGTGCGGCGGCGTTATGCACCAGTCCGTCCAGCCGGCCGAATTTTTGTCTCGCGAATTCGACGGCGTCCCGGGCGGAACCGATGTCGGTCACGTCACATTGGCAGGCGGCAGCCGAAGAACCAAGTGTATCGGCAAGCTGTGTCGCCGGCAGAAGATCATGGTCGGCGCAGACCACGCTGGCGCCTTCCGCAACGCAGCGCCGGGCAATGGCGGCGCCAATGCCGCTTGCGGCGCCCGCGATCAGGACAACGCTGCCGTGCAATCGGTTCATCGCCGCGACCTCAAACCCTTTCCTCGACACTTTGCATGACCGGCGCCGTGACCGGCCGTCGCAAAAGATTGTAGCAGGCCGCGAGCGTGACCAGGGCGGCGCCGCCGCCGAGCAGCAGGAACATGGCGGGAGGCCCAAGATGCGCCATCAACCCCGCGGCGACACCCGGCGTCGCCACATTGCCGATCGAGTAGAGCAGGAGCAGCGTGCCGGAGGCGGCAACCATGTGCCGGCTGTGGAGCTGCGATGCGCCGAAGGCCATCGCCACCGGATAGATCGTCAGCGCCGTGGCGCCATAGAGGAAGAATAGCACGAACAGCAGCGGCACCGACAGGGTGCCGACCCATGCGATGGCGGCGCAGGCCGTCACCGATACCAGGCCTTGCGCCAGCAGCATCAGGCGGCGGTCGAACCGGTCCGACAGCCAGCCGACCGGGGTCTGCGCGAGCATGCCGGCAATGCTGATCGTGGTCACCAGCCAGACCGTGGCCGCCGCCGACAGTCCGATCTGCGTCCCGTAGAGCGGTGTCAGCACGAAGATGTTCATGTTGGTGATGCCGGCCTGGAAAATGGCGACGACCGTCACCGGCGCCAGCCTGAAAAGAGCCAGCGGTACGAGCCGCCTGTCTGCCTTCGCTCCGGGGGCAGGCGCCGGATCGGCCGGCACCGAAGGCAGCGTCGGCCAGCGCAGCCCCGCGAACTTGGGCGCAAAGGCCAGAAGCACCGTCGCCGTCGCGACCAAAAACAGATGCGGAGATTGCGGACCGACAAGCGCCACCAGGATCTGGCCGAGCAGCACGGCAATCGCCGTCGTCAGCATGTAGATCGAAAACATCGCGCCGCGATTGTGCTGTTCGGCATAGAGATTGATCCAACTCTCGCAGACGACGAAGATCGAGGCCATCGACATGCCGCCGAGGAGCCGGAAGCAGAACCAGGCCGGCATGAAGTCGGTGAAGACGAAGCCCAGGGCCGACAGCAGCGCTGTTGTCAGGATCAGCAGGTATGTCCGCTCATGGCCGTAGCGGGCAACCAATGGACGCGTCATCAAGCAGCCGATCAGGAAGCCGACCGGATAGGCGGTCAGCACGATCTGCACGACATTGGGGTCGACGCCAGGTTTGCCCAGATGGAACGACACCGCGGTCGTCAGCATGGCGCTGCCGATGCAGGCGAGACAGACGCTGGCCATGATCGGCAGCGTGGCGCGGGAGCGCTCGGCGTTCCGCCAGAAGCGCATCGTGGATTGAGCGATCGACCCCATGAATGCCGCTGTCGACCGGCTAGGATAGGCGCCGGAGATCGCAAGCACGATCAATGACCGACGCTGAACTCTCATGCATGGCGGCGGCTCCCCTTGGCAGTCACTGTGACCAGCGGCTGCTCTCCCAGACAGAAGCTACACCTCGTCATGCATGCTACAAGCGAAGATTGACACGGCTATGGCGTCATTTTTTTTGGCCATTCCGGTGGCGGAAAACGGCGTTGCGCCGCGCGACAGGCTTTACAGTCCTTTTGCACGCTCCCTACGATAGGTCCGCCTGCAGAACATCGAGAGGAGACCAGCAAATGACGATCGAACGTCTTGAGAATGGCCAACGCTTCTGCCGGGTGCTGCGCTACAACGGCACCGTCTATGTCTCGGGCCTGACGGCGGACGATCTTTCTGGCGACACCACCGCGCAGACGAAGCAGATCTTCGCCAAGATCGATGCCCTTCTGGCCAAGGCCGGCAGCGACAAGTCGAAGCTTTTGAGCGCCCAGATCTGGCTGCGCGACATCGCCGACTTCGACATGATGAATACGGCCTGGGACGCCTGGATCGATCGCAGCGCCATGCCGGTGCGCGCGACGGTGGAGGCGCGGCTTGCCGGCGACCAGTACCGCGTCGAGATCATGGTTACGGCGGCGGTCGGCTGACGCCGATTGGGGTGGGCAAACCGAATGCATGAGCTGGTGATCAAAGGCGGACGGGTTGCGCTCGACGATGGTTGGGCCGAATGCGACATCGCCATCGACGACGGCCGCATCGCCGCCATCGGGACAGGCCTGGCCGGCAGATCTTTGATCGGCGCCGGCGATCGTTGGGTCATGCCCGGCGGCATCGATGCCCATTGCCATCTCGACCAGCCGGTCTGGGGCGGGGCCGGCAATGCGGACGATTTCGAATCCGGCACCATCTCGGCGGCCTTCGGTGGCACGACATGCATCGTCCCGTTCGGCATGCCGGGTCCGGACATGACGACGATTGGCGCCGTGGACCGCGCTCTCGATCGTGCCACAGGGCGCGCGGTGATCGACTACGGGCTGCACGCGGTGGTGACCATGGGCACCGGCCCGGATGTCGAGCAACAGCTTTCGCGGCTCGCCGGACGCGGCATCGCCTCGGTCAAGCTGTTCATGACCTATCAGGGTTTTGCCGTCGACGACGATCTCTTCTTCAGGGTGCTCGATACTGCCCACAGGCTTGGCTGGATCGTCATGGTCCATGCCGAGAACGACGCTGCCATAAGGCGCACGCGGCAGCGGCTGATCGATCTCGGCCGCACCGATATCCGCTACCATGTCGTTGCCCACAGCGAGACGATGGAGCGCGAGGCAACGCATCGTGCGCTGGCCTTCGCCGAAATGACTGGCGCGCGAATGACCATCGTCCACGTCTCCTCCTGGCAGTCGGCCGAGGAGGTGGCGCGGGCGCGCGGGCGAGGGGTGGATGCGATTGCCGAGACCTGCCCGCAGTATCTGTTCATCGGCGCCGCCGACCTCGACCGACCGGCCCTCGATGCGGCGCGTTTCGTGTTTTCGCCGCCGCCGCGCTCGCCGCGCAGCCACAACCATCTGTGGCAGGCGCTGATCGATGGTGGCATCGATCTCTGGTCCTCAGACCATTCGCCCTATTTCTTCGCCGACAAGATCGCGCGGTCGCAGACACCCGGCTTCACCACCACGCTGAGCGGCATTCCCGGCATCGAAACGCGCCTGCCGCTGCTCTTCTCGGAAGGGCTGCTGACCGGCCGGCTGACGCTGGACCGCTATCTCGATCTCACCTCGCGCAATGCCGCCGCGATCTATGGTCTGGCCCATGCCAAGGGGCGGATAGCGGTCGGCCTCGATGCCGATTTGGCGCTGTGGGATCCCCAGGCGACCTGGACGCTCGGCCATGCCGCCCTGCATTCGCGCGTCGACTTCACGCCCTACGACGGCAGGAGCGTGACCGGCAAGCCGACCACCGTTCTGGTGCGCGGCGTGCCGGTGGTCGCCGACGGCGTGCTGCAGGTGCAGCCGGGGTTCGGACAATTCGTGGAGCGCACGGCGGCCGATCCGGCCCGCTCGGGAAAACCAGTCGAGGAGACGACGCCATGGCTCGATGCCTGACTATCGCGGTCGCCCAGACCGGCCCCATCCAGCGCAGCGCCTCGCGTGCCGAAACAGTCGATCGCCTCGTCCACCTGCTGGAGCAGTCCGCTGCCGCAGGTGCCGAAATTGTGGCGTTACCCGAGATGGCGCTGACCACTTTCTTCCCGCGCTGGCGCATTGATGATCAGGCGGAGATCGACGCCTTCTTCGAAAGCGCAATGCCGGGGCTGGAAACGCAGCGCCTCTACGATGCCGCCGCGCGCCTCAAGGTCGGCTTCGCGCTCGGCTATTGCGAGATCGCAAGGGAAGACGGCCGGACGCGCCATTTTAACACCATGGACCTTGTCGGCCCGGACGGGCGTTTCATCGGCCGCTACCGCAAGATGCACGTGCCGGGGTCGAGCGAGCCGGAGGAAGGCACCACCACGCATCTCGAACGCCGCTACTTCGAACCCGGCAATCTCGGCTTTCCCGTCTTCGACTATCGTGGTGTACGCGTCGGCATGGCGATTTGCAACGACCGCCGCTGGCCCGAGACCTACCGCATGCTGTGCCTAAACGGTGCCGAAGTGGTTCTGCTTGGCTACAACACACCGTTGCTGCTCGACGAGGCGCCGGCGCTGGCGCATCTCAGAATGTTCCACAACCATCTGCCGATGCAAGCCGGCGCCTACCAGAACACGCTGTGGGTGGCGGCCGCCGCCAAGGCGGGGTTGGAAGACGGCCAAGCGCTGATCGGCGGCTCCTGCATCATCTCGCCGACGGGCGAGATCGCGGCGCAGGCGATGTCGCTCGACGACGAGATCATCGTCCATCGCGCCGATCTCGACCTGATCGAGACCTGCCGGAAGGTGAATTTCAACTTCGCGCTCTATCGCCGCCCCGACCAGTACCGGCGCATTTCGGAACCGGTCTGAGATGATGGGCCTCATCGAAGCCAATCAGGACACGATGCCGCGCGCGGCCGATCCGCTGTCGCTCAGTGAGATCGTCGAGAACGGGCTTTGCATCGGTTGCGGCCTCTGCCGTTCGATCGGCACGCCCGATGCCATCGAAATGGTGATGACGCCGGAGGGCCGCGAGCGGCCGGTGGCGAGGCAGGCATTGGGCAGGCTGACGCTGATGCGGATCAACGCCGTCTGTCCGGGAACCCGGATCGCCGGTCCGCCACCGGCACAATCAAGCGAAGCCGCTTTGACGGACACCGTCTGGGGGCCTGCCGAACGGCTCGTGCTTGGCCGCGCGAAAGACCCGACCGTGCGGTTTATCGGTTCCGGCGGCGGCGTGCTGACGGCGCTCGGCCAGTTCCTGCTGAGCTCCGGGCGCGTCAAATTCGTGCTGCATGTCGCGGCATCGCATTCCCAGCCGATGCGCAGCGAAAGGCGGCTGAGCTTCGATGGCGTGTCGATGCTTGAGGGCGCGGGCTCGCGCTATGGCCCGGCGGCGACCCTGGTGGATTTCGGCGAAATCCTCGATCGCGGCGAGCCCTTCGCGCTGATCGCCAAGCCTTGCGACATCACCGCCGTGCACAACCTGGCGCGGCTCGATCCCCGCGTCGACCAGTATATGCGCTACGCCTTGGCCTTCGTGTGCGGTGGCGCGTCGGATTTGTCGAAATCGGAACAGGTGCTGCAGCGTTTCGGCCTCGCCGAGGACGAGCTCACGCTGTTCCGCTATCGCGGTTACGGCAATCCCGGCCTCAACCGGATCGAAACCAGCGACGGCCGCGCCTTCGAACTCACCTATCGGCAGCTGTGGGAGGATGAGGACAAATGGATGATCCAGCCGCGCTGCAAGATCTGTCCCGACGCGATCGGCCAAGTGGCGGACATCGCTGTATCGGATGCCTGGCTGAACGGTGGCCCAAGGGTGGAGGACGAGGCACTCAACGGCATCCTCGTGCGCACCCGGCGTGGCCTCGAGCTGTTCGACGCAGCCGTCGAAGCCGGCGCGCTGGCGATCAAGCGCGAGACCGGCTTTGCCGAAATCAGTGAGTTGCAGTCGCACCAGGTGCGCAAGCGGCGTGCAGTTTGGGCGCGGCTGAAGGGCATCGAGATCGCCGGGAAGCCGGTGCCTGTGGTGAGCGATCTGGCTCTGGAGGATTGTGCCCGGCAGAATGCACTGGCCAACAATCTCGCCGAGGGCCGCGGCGCGCGCGACCGGGCCCGGCGCGGACGCCTGGGTGAGCCGCCTGCCGTGCAGCGCGAAAGCAAGGCTGTGCGATCGTGTTGAAGGATGGGCTGATATGAGTGCCGCCGAGCAAACCGAAATCATCATCATTGGCGGCGGCATGGCCGGCGCCGGCGCCGCCTTCGAGATGTCCCGCTCCGCCAAGGTGGTGCTGATCGAGCGGGAAAGCCATTGCGGCTACCACACCACCGGTCGCTCCGCGGCGAGCTTTACCGAAAATTACGGCAACGGCATCATCCGTCGCATCGTGCTGGCGAGCCGGTCTTTCCTGACCGAACCGCCGGCCGGCTTCTCTGATTATCCGCTGCTTAGCAAACGCGGCATGATCACCGTGGCGCGCGCCGACCAGCTCGAACTCCTGCGGGAGGACCTGGAGGCCGCGCAGGCCCTGGTTCCCTCGATCGTCGCCATGACACCGGCCGAGGCGATCGCGCGCGTGCCGGTGCTGCGTGCGGATTATCTCGCGGGCGCCTATATCGAACCGCATTCGATGGATATCGACGTCAATGGCCTGCACCAAGGCTATCTGCGCGGCGCCCGCGCGCGTGGCGCGCGCATCGTCAACAATGCCGGCGTTAACGCCATCGGTCGGCAAGGCAGCCAATGGCGGGTCGAAACCCCGGTGGGAACGTTTCTTGCGCCAACGCTCGTCAATGCCGCCGGTGCCTGGGGCGACGAGATCGCTTTGATGGCGGGCGTGCGCCCGGTCGGATTGCAACCGAAGCGCCGCACCGCCTTCAACATTCCAGCACCCGCCGGTATCGACATCACGGAGTGGCCGCTGGTCAACGATGTCGGCGCCGAGTTCTATTTCAAGCCGGATGCTGGGCAGCTGTTCGTCTCGCCGGCCGATGCGACGCCGTCAGTCCCGATGGACGCTTATGCCGAGGACATCGATGTCGCCATCGGTGCAGAGCGTCTCGAACGGGCGACGACGATCGAGGTGCAGCGCGTGTCGCGCTCATGGGCGGGCTTGCGGACCTTCGTCGCCGACGGCTCGCCGGTCGTCGGACCGGATGACGAGGTCCCGGATTTCGTCTGGCTGGTCGGGCAGGGCGGTTACGGCATCAAGACCTCGCCGGCGCTGTCGCGCGTCTGCGCCAGCCTGATCGCGGGCAAGGGCTTTCCAGACGATGTCGCCAGGCAGGGCGTGTCGATGGACGATCTCACGCCGCACCGGCTGCGCAACGTCGAGTCTCAAGCCAGGCAGGTTGCTTCATGAGCAGTGCCGCACTCACGGCCGGCGGCAGGCTGGCCGGGCATTTACTGGAAAGGCTTGCGCACGCCACCATCGATGCGCCCGGGATCACGCGCGTCGCCTACGGACCCGGTGAGCGCTTCGCCCATGATCTCGTGCGCGACGAAGCGGAAAAGCTCGGTGCCACGGCGCATGTCGATGCGGCCGGCAACCTCTATCTGACGCTGAAAGGCCGCTATGCGGGCCTGCCAGCGATCGTCATTGGCTCGCATCTCGACAGCGTGCCGCATGGCGGCAATTTCGACGGCGCCGCTGGTGTCGTGGCCGGGCTGGCGGTGATGGCCGAACTGGTCGGGCAGGCAATCCAATTGCCGCGCGATCTGATCGTACTGGCGACCCGCGCCGAAGAGGCTGTCTGGTTTCCGCTGTCCTATCCCGGCAGCCAGGCCGCACTTGGCCTGCTGCAGCCGGCGGCGCTCGAAGCGAAGCGGTCGGACAGCGGACGCACGCTGGCCGAGCACATGCGTGAGGAAGGCTTTGACCCCGATGCCGTGCGGCGCGGCGTGCCGGGCATCGATGCCGGCCGGATCGCGGCTTTCATCGAAGTGCATATCGAGCAGGGACCGCGCCTTGGCGCGTCCGGCGCGCCGGTCGGCATCGTCACCGGCATTGCCGGCGGGTTTCGCTATGTCGACGCGAAATGCTTTGGCGCCTACGCCCATTCCGGTGCCGAGCCGCGCTTTGCCCGCCATGACAGCGTGCTCGGCTTTGCCGATCTGGTCGCCGGCCTTGAAGCGGAATGGGACGCGCTCGAGCGCGAAGGCCATGAAGCCACCATCACCTTCGGTCGGGTGGAATCCGATCCGAGCCAGCACGGCGGCAGCCGCGTCCTGGGCGAGCTTCGCTTCACGCTCGATGTGCGCAGCGCCGAGGCCGCTGTGCTGGAACGCATCGAGGCGCGCCTTCATGCGATCTTCGCCGAGGTCGCCACGAAACGGGGCGTCAGCTTCGAGGCCGGGCCGCGCTTCACCTGGGAGCCGGCGACCATGTCGCCGGCTCTGATTGCGAGGCTCGACCGCGCCGCCAGCGAGCTGCAAATGCGGGCGTCGCATGTGCCGAGCGGCGCGGGGCATGACGCGGCCACCTTTGCCGGCGCCGACATTCCAACCGCCATGATCTTCGTGCGCAACGAGAACGGCAGCCACAACCCGCATGAAGCGATGGAAATCGCCGATCTCGATCAGGCCATCCGTCTGCTTTTGCGTTTCGTCACCGACTTCGACAATCCCCTGGGACAGCCATGAACCTTGCTGCGACCGCCTTGCTCGTCATCGACCTGCAGAACGAATACCGCCCCGGTGCCGCCTGGCCGGTTATCGGCTACGACGCGGTGCTCGCCAATGCCGCCGCGCTGATCGCAGCCGGCCGCGCGGCAGACGTGCCGGTCATCCATGCGCAGGCCTGGGTGAAGCCGGAGGAAGGCGACGGCTATGCAAGGCAGGAAGAAATCCTGACCGAGGAATTCCGCTCCGCCGTTGCCGGCAGCGAAGGTGCAGCGATCTGCGCCGAGGTGGCGGCGCTGCCCGGCGACATCGTCATCCACAAGCACTGGCCGAGCGCCTTTCGCTGCACCGATCTTTCAAAACGGCTTGCCGAGCTCAAGGTCGAGACCCTGATCGTGACCGGCGTGCTGACCGACAGCTGCGTGACCGAGAGCGTGTTCGATGCGGTCTATCAGGGGTTTCGCGTCTGGCTGGTCAAGGACGCCTGCGGCAGCATGAGCGAGGCCATGCACCGCACCGGCATGCTCGACATGGCCAACCGGCTCTATGGCGGCGGCATATTGCGCCTGCCCGAGGCGCTGAAGGCGCTCGCCGGCCAGCCTTTCGACGGCTGGCACTGCACGCGGCCGGTGGAATTTGTCTACACGCTGGAAACCGTCGACCGGATTTACGAGGCGCTGTGATCGGCGCCGCAGCCGCAGGCGCCTCTGACGACCGGTTTTGAACCCGAGGGCTTGAGCACCGAGCCAGGCAATGCCCCGGTCGCCCTGCCGCCGCGCCAGACGGATATGCCGTTGACGAAGACGTGCTCGATGCCGGCGGCGGGTCGGCGCGGCTCCTCGAAGGTTGCGGTGTCGATGATTGTCGCGGGATCGAAGATGACGAGGTCGGCGAAATTGCCTTCCGCCAGCAGCCCGCGTTGCTGGATACCGAATTCACGCGCGGGCAGGCCGGTCATGCGAAACACCGCCTCCTCCAGGCTGAACAGGCCGACATCCCTGGCATAGTGCCCGAGCACGCGCGGAAACGTGCCCCACAGGCGCGGATGCGGGTGAATATCGTGCGGCAGGCCGTCCGAGCCGATCATGGTGCGCGGATGCGCGATGATGTTGCGCACATCCGTCTCGTCGAGCTGGAAATAGACGGCACCTGCCGGCAGCAGGCGCTCGCCGGCATCGCGCTCGCTGCAATTCCATTCCCGCGCAATGTCGGCGATCTCGCGCCTGGCCATCTCGGGATGCGGATCGGACCATGTGATGAGGATTTTGAGCTCTGTGTCGCAGCGCTCCAGGCGAAGCACGGTCGAACTCGCGGCATAGGGATAGACATCCATGCCGATGTCCATCGTCTCGCGCGCTTGGTCGATCCGCTGCAGCGAGGGCAGGCTCTTGCCGAAATTGGCGCGGCCGGTGCACTGGTGGTGCGAGATGAACAGCTTGCCGCCGGCATGATCGGCAATGTCGATGGCTTCCTCGATAGCCTCGTCCATCGTTTCGAAATAGTTGCGTGTGTGGGTGACATAGGGGCCGCCGAGGCTGGCCGCCGTCGCGGCCAGTGCCTTAACCTCTTCGGTCGAGGACTTCACGGCCGGCGGATAGTCGAGCCCGGTGCTGAGGCCGAACGCGCCTTCGGTCATCGCCTTGGCGACCGCCTCCTGCATCGCCGCTGTCTCCGTTTCGTTGGCCGGACGGTCGGTCACCGGCATGCAGCGCTGGCGCAAAGTGGTGTGGCCGACCAACAAGGCCGCGTTGGTCGCGATGCCGCGCCGTTTGAGCTCGGCGACATAGTCGGCAAAACGGTCGAAGCGGAAGTTCTCCTGGCCGCCGACCAGCGTGAAGGGCGGCGGTGGTGTCCTGTCGAGAAGCAGGGGCGCGAGGCTGACGCCGCAATTGCCGGCGATCACCGTCGTCACGCCCTGGCTGATCTTCGGGTCCATGCCGCGCGGCGCCAAAAGCGCGCCGTCGTCATGGGTGTGCACGTCGATGAAGCCGGGCGCGACCACCTTGCCCCTGGCATCGGTTTCCTCGCTGCCCTGCGCGTCGTCCAGCCTACCGATGGCGGCGATCCTGTCGCCGGTGACGGCGATGTCGGCCTCGAAGGGGTTCGAGCCGTCGCCGGCGATCAGCGTCGCGTGACGGATGACGAGATCATAGGGCATCCGAGGTCCTAACCATCCGGGTTGGCGGCGATCTCCTCGCGGCGCCGCGCGACATAGGCGTCGAGCTCCTCGCGGATCGCGGGGTCCATCACCGGCTCCTCGTAGTCGTGCAGGGCCTGCTGCCACAGCTCCGTCGCGCGCTCGAGCGCATCCTTGCCGCCGGCTTCCTCCCAGGCGCCGTGGTTCTGCCAGTTGGACAGCATCGGCTGGTAGAAGGCAGTGGTGTAGCGCGACATGGTGTGTTCGGCGCCGAAGAAATGGCCACCGGCCGGCACCGACTTGATCGCCTCGAAACCGAGATCGTCCTCCTGGAACGGCAGCGGGCGCAGGAACTCCATCATATTCTGCAGGATCTCGACATCGAGCACGAGTTTTTCATAGGACGCGGTCAGCCCGCCCTCCAGCCAGCCGGCCGCATGGTAGATCAAATTGGCGCCACCCAGCACCGCACCCCACGTCGCCATTTCCGTCTCGTAAGCGGCCTGCAGGTCGACCACGTTGGAGGCATTCGCGTTGGACGTACGGTAGGGCAGATTGTAGCGTCGCGCCAATTGCCCGGCGATGATGTTGGCCTTGGCGTTCTCCGGCGTGCCGAAGGCCGGCGCGCCCGATTTCATGTCGACATTGGAGGTGAAGGCGCCATACATCACCGGCGTACCCGGGTTGACAAGCTGGGTCAGCACCACGCCGAACAGCGCCTCGGCATTCTGCTGGCAAAGCGCTGCGGCAAGCGTCACCGGCGTCATAGCGCCCATCAAGGTGAAAGGCGTGACGGTCACCGGTTGGCCATGTTCAGCCATCGCGATCAGGCCTTCGGCCATGGCGTCGTCGAACAGGCGCGGTGAGTTGATCGAGATGATCGTCGTCACGCCGGGCGAGGCGCGCATCTCCTCGACGGAGACGCCGCGCGCGATCGCCATCATGTTGATCCCGTCCATCGCCCTCGCGCGGCCGATCGCCGTACAGTGGAAGGAGAGATCGCTAAGCGTCAGGTTCGCGTAGTAGGTATCGAGATGGCGGGAATTGGCCGGCAGCTCCATCGGCGCCACCACCTGGTTGCCGATGATGTGGATGGCGTTGAAGTGGTGCGCCAGCCGGATGAAATTCTGGTAATCGGGCAGGTTTCCCTGGCGGCGGCCGTTGATGCGGTCATGCACATTGGGCGGCCCGGCGACCAGGCCGAAGACCAGCGAATTGCCGCCGAGATGCACCTGCTTTTCCGGATTGCGGCTGGTCAGCGTGAAGGAGGACGGCACCGCCCGCAGCGCCTCGCGCACCAGGCTTTCATCGATCCTGATGGTCTTTTCGTCGCGATCGACGATGGCGCCCGCGGAAGCGAACAGATCCATCACCCGCTCGCTCATGACACGGATACCGAGTTCCGACAGGATGCGCATCGACGTGTCGTGCAGCCGCTCCATCCGCTCTTCATCGAGCAGCTGCATCGGCGGGTAGGGGTTCTCCACATGTTGCCAGGGCAGTTGCGCTATACCGCCGCCGCTGCGTCCCAGCTTCGATCTGCGGCCGCCGCCGCGCCTGTCCTGTGACATCAAACTCTTCCCTCTCGGCTCAATAGCCGCGCTCTGGGTTCACGACGTTCTGCAGCGGCACGCCGCCGCGGTAGCGCTTCAGATTGTCGGCGAACATGCCCACCGACTTGACGTCCCAGCCCTCATAGACCGCCGCGCAATGCGGGGTGACGGCGACGTTGTCGTAGCTCCACAGCGGATGGTCCGCCGGCAGCGGCTCGGTCGCAAAGACATCCAGCGCCACGCCCTTGATCCGTTTGGCGTCGAGCGCTTCCAGAAGGGCTGCTTCCTCGACGACGCCGCCGCGCGAGATATCGATGAGCACAGCGGACGGCTTCATCGCGGCGAAGGCCGCTTTGCCAATCAAGCCGCGCGTACTGGGCAGCAACGGCACGCAGCAGACGATGAAATCGGCACGGCCGAGCAGCGCAAGCAAAGCATCCGGCCCATGCACCTCGTCAAGGCTGGGCATCAGCTTGGGGCGCGCGCGGATGCCCAGCGTGCGCATACCCATCGCCTGCGCTCGCTTGGCGACGGCCTCGCCGGTCTTGCCAAGGCCGATGATCAATACAGTCTTGCCTTCGATCGGCTCGACGCGGCCACCGCCACCCCACAGACGCGCCTGCTGGCGGCGTTCGAAGCCGCGCAGGTCGAGCGAGAAGGACAGCATGGCGCCGAGCGCATATTCCGCCAGCATGCCGGCGGCGACGCCCGCGGAATTGGTCACCGTGACGCGGGTCGGATCCCAGCGTCCCAGATGATCCGTGCCCGAACCGCCGATGGACACCCATTTCACCGTCGGGCTTTCGACCAGGGCCTGGCGCGGATAGCGCGGCGTGCCGTCGAAGCGCACGGAATAAACCACTTCCGCCGCCACGCGCCCGATCAACTCGGGCAGGGCGGCATAACTGTCGCAAGTATGGACGGCGAGATCCGGATGCGTCTCCATGAGCACGGCCAGCGCCGCGGCTGGCCGGTCTGTGTGCAGGATGACGGACGGTTCAGCCGACATAGTGCCGCTCAACTCCGGCCAACGTGATCTGCCGAAGAGCCGAGCGCGGCTAGCAGCTTCTCGCCGCCTTCGAGCGTTGCATTCTCGTGTGGCGCGCGCAGGTTCAACCAGCGCTGGTCGCCCGAGCGCACCGCCAGCACGGCCTTCATCGCCGGTATCAGGCCGGCATCCTGGATGATCTTGCGGAACGCCTTGATCGCCGCATCCGCCTCGGCAACGTCCTTTCCTGCGATCGTTGCGTCGTAAAGGGCCCGGATGGCCGCGGCGTTGAGGTTGACGGTGGCCGAGATGCAGCCTGCCGCGCCGCTGGCAAGGCCCTTGGTCAGTTGCGCCTCGGAGCTCGGGAAGACCGCAACCTTGGGCGCCGCGGCAATCACCGCTGCCGTGTTGTTCCAGTCGCCGGCACTGTCCTTGTAGGCGACGACGGTTTCGGGAAAGGCCGCGCTCAGCCGCGCGGACAAAGCGGGGCTCACCGGCACGCCGGAGTTCTGCGGGATGTGGTAGAGGATCATCCGCATTGCCGGGTTCGCAACCCGCTCGATCAGTTCGCTGTAGTAGCGGGCCTGCCCGCTGTCGCCGGCGGCGGTGTAGAAGAACGACGGCAGCACCATCACCCCGGCGCAGCCGTGCCCGACCGCGTGCGCCGACAGTTCGACGGTTTCGGGCAGCGCGGTGACGCCGGTGCCGGGCATCAGCCGGCTCGGTGAGATGCCGGCCTCGATCAGCCATTCCAGCGCCTGCATGCGCTCTCGCAGCGACAGCGACAACGCCTCGCCGGTGGTGCCGAACGGCGACAGGAAATGCGCGCCCTGGCCCAGCACCCATTTGGCATGCGATATCCAGAGATCGCGCGCGATGCGGCCATCGTTTTCGAACGGCGTCAGGATCGGTGCGATGGTTCCTTGCGGGCGGGTCATGTGTGTCCTTCCGTATCGATCAACAAATCCATGCAGTGTCTGGCCGCCGCCGCTGTCGTCCTGGCGAAGTAGGCCGACGCGGTGACGTCGAACAGTACATCGAAACCTGCTTGCGAGCGGAATGTGACGGCCTCGATGTGACCGACGCGTGTTTGCGCAATGTCGTCGACACCGAATTCATCGGCTCTGAGATCAAGCGCGCATACCCGGCTCATTGCTTGCGGCGCGTGCGGGCCAGAGAGGCGCAGCCATGCCCAGCCTTCCTCGCGCCATGATGAATAGCCTTTCGGCCCGGTATCGTTCGCCCAGGCGGCTTTGAGTTCGGCAAGCGCCTCGCCGGCACCTTCGGCAAGCAGCAGGATGTCCTCGTTGCCGAGACGCAGGATCCGCATGCCGTGATACGCGCCGATGCGATTGACTGCGGGCAAGGAGATGCCGTGCGCGGTGAGCCAGGCGGCGCTGCCGCCGCCCTTCAAGCCAAAACGCGGACTGGCCGTCAGGTCGCTCAGCGTCACCGCGCCAATGGGCAGCTTCGTGCCGTGCGCCGCGCCGCCGGCCATGAAGGGATACACCGCGCTTGCCATCATCTACATCTCCTGCCGTGCATTGGCGGGATCGAAGAATGCGTGAGCAACCACAGGCCCGTCGACCAGATTGCCGTTCCGGCACTTCACCGTCACCAGGCTCCCTTGCATGGAGTCGTCGACATGGACGTAGGCGAGCGCGATGGTACAGCCGAGCGTCGGCGAGAAGCCGATCGAGGTGATCTGTCCAACGGGAGCATTGCCGCGCAGCACGAGGCAGCTTTCGCCGGGTATATCCCTGGCATCGGCCGGAAATCGCAGGCCGACGAGCTTGCGCGACTGGCCCAGCCTGGCGCGCATCTCGATCGACCGTTTGCCGACGAAGAACGGCTTCTTCTTCGACACCGCCCAGCCGAAGCCGAGTTCGTCCGGCGTGGTGATCGCGTCGGTGTCCTGGCCAATCAGAATGTGCCCCTTCTCCAGGCGAAGGATGCGCGAAGCTTCGAGACCGTAAGGCTTCAAACCGTGTGGTTTGCCGGCAGTCATCACCGCGTCCCAAAGGGCGGGTGCGAGGCTGGATGGACAATGCAGTTCGTAGCTCAGCTCGCCGGTGAAACCGATCCGCATGACGCGCACCGGCACGCCGGCGACGACGCCTTCGCGGCCGCTGAGATAGGGAAATGCTTCGCGCCCGAAATCGATGTCGCTCTCGAGGGCCTCCAGCACCGCCCGGGCCTTCGGCCCGGTGACATTCAGACCGCAGAACGCGCCGGTGAGGTTGAGGACATCGACCCGCAAACGCCATTGCGCGTTCCAGAACAACATGTCGGCATAGACGCGCGCCACCGCGCCCGTGGTGGCGGTCACATAGAACCGGTCGTCCGCCATGCGGTAGGCGACGCCGTCGTCGACCACCGAGCCCATCTCGTTGAGCATCAGGCAATAGCGCACACGCCCGACAGGCTGGTTGGCATGCGCCATTGTGTAGAGGCGGTCGAGGAACTCGCCTGCATCCGGCCCGCGCAGTTCCAGCTTGCCGAGCGTCGACACGTCGAGCAGGCCGACGCCTTGCCGCACCGCCGTGATCTCGTCCCGGATCGTCTTTTCGGCCGCGCCGGCATCGCCGTAGAAATACGGCCGCCACCATGCGCCTACCGGCTTCATCACGGCGTTGCGCGCCAGGTGCCTGGCATGCAGTGCGGTGCGCCGCTCGAGCGGTTCGTGGTGGCCGGCAAGCACGCCAAGCGTCTCCGGTCCAACCGGTGGGCGGGCAGTGGTGATGCCGACTTCGGCGACCGCGCGGTTGGTCGCCTCGGCAACGATCCTCGCTGTTGCCAGCGCGGAATGGCGCCCCTGGCTCGGGCCCATGCCGACGGTGCTGAAGCGTTTGACCAGCTCGATCTCGCGATAACCCTCCTTGACCGCGTGTTGCAGATCCTTGACCTGCAGATCTTCGTCGAAATCGACGAAGTCGCGGCCCTTCGGATGGGCGACGATCGGCAGCACATGGACCGGGCTGGTTGCCGTCGGCCTGGTGGATACTTTGTCCTCTGCAACAGCATGGCCGAGCCCCAAAAGTGCGGCCACGGCCGCGCGGCGGCCGCCGGCAATCGCGTCCTGCAGATCGCTGTCTCCGGCGACAGATCCGGCAAGGTGGACCGGCGCTTTCGGCAGGCTGAGCGTCATCGATCCGACAGCGGCATCATAGCCGACCTTTGCTCCGGCCTGGCAAGGCAACTGCCAGGCGGGCACCTTACCGGCCGAGACAGCCAGCAGGTCGCACTCGATCCAGCGCCCGCCGACACGAACCCGCGCAAGGTGACGATTTCCCGCGATGCCCTCGGCGGCTTCGATCGTCGCGGCCTTGCGGATGGCCACGCCCTTGCCGTGCAACTCGGCTTCGAAGGTGCCTGTCTCGCCGCTGGATCTCGGATCGGCGACCAGCATGACCGAGACGCCGGCCTCGACCAGATCGAGCGCGACGCAATAGCCCTCATCGCTGGTGGCCAGCACCACGGCCTTTTGTCCGGGGCGCACGCCGTAATGGCGGATCAGGCGCTGAGCGGCGCCGCCGAGCATGATCCCCGGCAGGTCGTTGTTGCGGAAGATGGCGGGCTGTTCGATCGAGCCGGTTGCCAGGATCGCGGTGCGGGCGCGCGTGCGATAGAGCCGGTCGCCCTGGATCAGCGGCAGCCAGT
The DNA here is from genome assembly GCF_020165375.1 of Mesorhizobium sp. BR1-1-4. Classification (NCBI taxonomy): domain Bacteria; kingdom Pseudomonadati; phylum Pseudomonadota; class Alphaproteobacteria; order Hyphomicrobiales; family Phyllobacteriaceae; genus Mesorhizobium; species Mesorhizobium sp. BR1-1-4. The sequence continues at coordinate 139,951 of NZ_JAIUIB010000015.1, forward strand.
TGTCCTCATACCATCCGTTGCAGACGGTCCCGGTCAGCAGGCGCAGATTGGGCAATGCCAGCAGCCTTGAGGACAGGTCGGCAAGGATGGCCGGGTCATGCCGGCCATAGGTCAGCGATCCGCCGATCTCCGGATTCTCGTCGCACAGCACCACATCCGCGCCCGCCTCGGCGGCAGCGATTGCCGCGCTGAGCCCAGCCGGACCGGCGCCGACCACCAGAATATCGCAGTGCAGGTGCGTCTTGTCGAAATGCCGGTGCGGGGCCTTGATGTCGACCACGCCCAGTCCGGCCTTGCGGCGGATCATCGGCTCCCAGAATTTCAGCCAGCTGTCGCGGCGCGGCCCCATGAAGGTGCGGTAGTAGAAGCCGACCGGCAGAAATCGCCCCAGCCTGTCGATGATCGCGTCGCGGTCGCGTTCGAGTGTGCCGTTGACGTTCTGCGCGCTGATCCGCAGCCCTTCGCTGACCGGCGTGCGGTCGGCGGCGACATTCGGCTCGAACGGCAGTTGCACCAGCGTGTTGGCGTCAGCACCGGTCATTGAGAGGGTGCCGCGCGGTCGATGATATTTGAAGGAACGCGACAGCACCCATTGTCCGGAGGCTGCGAGCGCGCTGGCGATGCTGTCGCCGGCATAGCCCTCGAAGTCCTTGCCTTCGAAGCTGAAGCGTAGGGGACGGCTTCGATCGATCCGGCTTCCCCAGGGCGCAGGCAGCCGGTTCATGATTGGCCCCGGCGTTCGGGCGGATCGAATGTCCGGATGACCTCATTGGTGACGAGATCGCGCTCGGCCAGAAAAAAATAATTGCTCGGCACGTGGCGCCACCACTCGACCACGATGCCCCTGCGGTTCTCGGCGCGGAACAGATGCCGCGACCAGTCGGCATCGGCGGTCCGGTCCGGATCCGGTTCGGCGCGGACGGGCCCGAACGATTGGAACTCGTCTATGTTGCGCGGACCGTTCATCGGGCAAATCAGCAGTTTCATGGTCAGTGGCTCGCCGCCGTCGCGCCCATTTCGTTGAGCAGCTGGAAGGTTTCGAACCGCTCGAGCGCGAAGGGCTTCAGGATGTCGGGCACGCGCCCCCTGGCGATCGTCTCCGCCATGCGTTTGCCGGCGACGGGCGTCGCCTTGAACCCCCATGTCCCCCATCCGCAGTCGAGCCACAGATTGGCGAGTGGGCTGGCACCCATGATCGGGCTGTAGTCCGGCGTCATGTCGGTGATCCCGGCCCATTGCCTCAGCAGCCGCACGCCCTGCAGGAACGGGAAGAGGTGCACGGCGCCCTCGGCGAGGTGTTCCTTCATGTCCAGCGTCGAGCGCGTCGAGTAGAGCTGGTAGGGATCGGACCCGCCGCCGATGACGACCTCGCCGCGCGAGGACTGCACTAGATAGGTGTGCAGCGAGACCGAGGAGACCAGCGTATGCAGCCACGGCTTCAGCGGCTGCGTTACCATGGCCTGCAGCGGGTAGCAGCGGATGGGAAGCTCGACGCCGGCCATCAGCGCCACATCGTAGTTCATCCCCCCGGTCGCGATCAGCACCTGACCGCAGGCGATACGGCCCCTGTTCGTCCTGACGGCCTGCACCCGGTCGCCGACGACTTCGAAGCCTTCCACTTCGGTCCGCTGGTGGATCTCGACGCCGCGCCGCGACGCCTGCGCGGCATAGCCCCAAGCAACGGCATCATGCCGCGCGGTGCCGCCATCGGCATGCCAGAGCCCGCCGAGGATTTCGAGCGAACCGCCATAGTCCATGTTCAAGGTTGGGACGAGTTCCTCGACGGCCTTCTGGTCGACAACTTCGGTGCGCGTGCCCAGATGCTTGCCCATCTCGGCGCGCGCGTGAAAGCTGCGCAGGGTCGCCTCCGTGTGCGCCAGCGTCAGCTGGCCGCGCTGCGAGAACATGACGTTGAAGTCGAGTTCCTGCGACAGGGTCTCGAACAGTTCGACACCTTCCTTGTAGAAGGCGATGCCCTCCGGGGTGATGTAGTTCGACCGGATGGTGGTGGTGTTGCGCGCCGTGTTGCCGCCGGCAAGGTAACCTTTCTCGATGACCGCGACACTGCTTATGCCATGGTATTTCGCAAGGTGATGGGCGCACGACAGTCCGTGGCCGCCGCCGCCGACGATGACCACGTCGTACGAGGGCTTGAGTTCCGGCGTCGCGGGAATGTCGCCGCTGACCGGATAGTCCCTGCTGAGACCGTATTTCAGAAGCCTGAGCGGCATCTCAGGCTACCACGCTGGCCGTTGGAGGATCATGCTGACGACGGGGGGATCGTAGAGCAACACCGAAAGGTCGGAGAACCGGCTGTCATGATCGGCAAGCGAAAGGACAGCGTCGCGGATCGCCGTGGCGCGGCCCTGTCCGAGCACCGGTGTTGCGAACTCCAGATATTTCGCCTCGATCTCGGCCGGCGTCAGCGGCGCCTCCGGTCCGCCGCGCGCATGGACGTCGCCGGAAGCAAGCACGCGCCCATCTGATGTCGTGATCGTCACGTCGGCCCAGCGGCCTGCCGGGAAGCGCGCGCTGTGGCGCTCCGATTCCCGGACCGTGATGCGGCGCAGCATATCCGCCACGGCAGCATCCTCCAGCCCGCTGCCGGAAATGTGCTCCAGTCCGATACGACCATGCATGATGAAGGTCGCAACGGCGAAGCGCAGGCTGTATTGCGCTTTCGACGTTGTGTCCGGCATGCCGTCGAACAGCGTGGCGGCGTAGTGGAAACTGTTGACCGCTACATGGCTGATCTCTGACGGCGCCAGGTGATGCGCCAGGACGAGCCCACGCGTCGCATCGATGGCCGCATGCGCCCAGCGGCAGATCGGGTACGGCTTCACATATTGATGCAGCACCTGCCAGAAGGCGCCGAGATCCTGCCAATGATCAGCGACTTCGGGCTCCTCGACCGTGATCGCCGGCGCGCCGGTGAAACCGCGCTCAGCCAGCACGGCGGCGGACAGGCCAATCAGCGCGCCGATGCCCGAGCCGTCGTGCAGCATCGTCGGCGTAGCGATCTCGCGCATCATCTGACTGCGCGGGCCATGATACTCGGCAATGCCGAGCGCCTCCCGGAATTGCTCATCGCTGAGCCGCCGCAGCCTTGCCGCAACCGCGGCCACGCCCAGAGCATTCCATGCGCCTGACGTATGGTAATCCGACACCGTCGCATGCAGTGCGATGCCGGCCCGGCCGGCGACTTCGTAGCCGACGACCAGGGAGGCCAGCGCTTCCGGGCCGCTGAGGTCGGGGAGCGCCTCGGCAAGCGCTGCCAGCGCCGGCACGACGGCGACGCCGATATGGCCCTTCGTCGGGCTGTAGCCGTCATGGCCGTCGAGATTGTCGATCTGCGTTGCGGCCGCATAAGCGGCTCCGGCGATGCTGGCGCGGCGGCCGTCGAAAAACATGCGCGCCGAATGCAGCGGATCGGCCGAGCCGTAGAGAAGGGTGGCGGTGTCGCGGGCGATCCGGCCGGCTTCCATAGGGCCGGCGGCAATGGCGATTCCAAGCGTGTCGAGCAGGAGATATCGCGCCTGTTCCAGAACAGGGACAGGGAATACGGCTGCCGGCCGCCGCAACACGAAATCGGCCAGGCGAACGGCAACGCTGGTACTCGCGTCAGGCCCTTCACGCCGATGCGACGGCACAGCCACTGGCATCACTCCCCTATACGTCACGACATCATTAATTTGGGTTCATCGCGCATTCACGCAATTAGTTTGGCGGCTTTGACCAAAAATATCTATGTCTTGTCGCTTGCCCGCAATTGAACGCCGCCGCTTCCATGGTCTACCTATCCTTGCACAGCGCAGGAGCCGGAGATGAAGCCACCACCCCCTTTGAACTATATCAGGTCGTTCGAGAGTTCGGCACGGCACCTCTCCTTCACCATGGCCGCCAAGGAGCTTGGATACACGCAGGCAGCCGTCAGCACGCATGTCCGCGCGCTTGAACATTACATCGGCCGGCAATTGTTCATCCGCTATCCGCGCAGCCTCAAGCTCACCGAAATGGGTGAGGCATTCCTGCCCACCTTGCGCCAGGCGCTCGATCAGATCGACCAGGCGACGGAGGCGATCGTGACCTCTTCGCGCAACCGCACCGTGGTCGTCTCCTGCCCGATGAGCCTGGCGGAGAACTGGCTGGCGGGCTGCATGGCCGCCTTTCGCAAGAGACATCCCGAGATCGAGATCGTGCTGCACGGCACGATCTGGGAGGACATCAGCGAACAGATCGCCGACATCATGATTTCGACGCGGCGTTTCGACGACCGCCCGCCCGCAGGCATCCCGCTTTGGAACGACGAGCTGTTGTTGCTCTGCGCCCCGGCGCTGCTGGATGGCGAACACGCGCTGAAGACGCCGCGCGATATCCTCAAGGTGGATTGGATCTTTGTGCACGGCCGTCAGGAATACTGGCAGGTCGTCACCACGGCGCTGGGTCTCGACATGGATGACCATGACAAGGGGCTGTCGACGAACGCCTCCAACATCGCGCTCGAACTCGCTGCCATGGGGGCCGGACTTGTCGCCACCCAGCGGTCGCTTGCCCACGCCTATCTGCGACGCGGGCTGCTGATCGAACCCTTTCCAGTCCGGCCGCCGAGCCCCTGGAATTACTACCTCACCGAGAGCCAGCTCTCGAAAGGCAACATCGCGCGCATCGTGCGGGAATGGATTCTTGCACGAGCGCGCGAGGACGGCGCCTGATAGCGATCCGCGAGCGGGCAGCAGGCCCGCGCTCAAAAAATTGACACGCCAATGGCATCGTTTTTTTAGGCCTTTAGGCCGGGTTTTTGGCGGTTCTTCAAGGTTTGAGCCCTTCCGGGATTTTTGCATCGCCCCTAACATGGATATCGCAAGGGGAATGTAACGGGCGGAAAGCCCTGAACCGGAGAACAACGATGACAATGTTCAAGAGCAACGGTGATCGCGTCCCGGCGGTTATCGAAAGCTACGCAGCCGAAGTCAAAAGCGGCAGGATGGATCGCCGCGAATTCCTGGCCATGGCAAGCGCGATGGGCGCTTCCACGGCATTCGCCTATTCGATGGCCGGCATCGCCCCGGCCAAGGCCGCGGCGATCGTGCCCGGCAAGAAGGGCGGCATCCTCAAGATGCAGATGATCATCAAGGACATGAAGGATCCGCGCTCCTGGGACTGGTCCGAGATCGCCAACGTCATGCGCCAGTGCAACGACTACATGATCCGCTACACCACCGACTTCACCTTCGAGGGCCATCTGGTAGAGAGCTGGGAGGTGAGCGACGACGCCACGGAATACACGCTGCATCTGCGCAAGGGCGTGAAGTGGTCGAACGGCGACGACTTCAACGCCGACGACATTGTCCACAACATCGAGCGCTGGTGCGACAAGGCGGCCGAAGGCAATTCGATGGCCGGTCGCATGGGCTCCCTGATCGATCCCGCCACCAAGAAAGCCGCCGCCGGCGCCATCAACAAGGTCGACGACCACACGGTGAAGCTGAAATGCCATCAGTCCGACGTCACCATCATTCCAGGCTTTTCCGATTATCCGGCGGTCATCGTCCATCGCGACTTCGACAAGAACGGCGCGGACATGCTCAAGACGCCAGGCACCGGTCCCTATGAACTGATCTCGTACAAGGTCGGCGAGTCGGCCTCGGTGCGGCGGCGCAAGGACTTCACCTGGTTCGGCGGCGAACCTTATCTCGACGGCGTCGATTGGACCGACTACGGATCGGACGCATCCAACCCCGCCATCGGCAGCGCCTTCGAGGCCGGCGAGATCGACTGCAACTACCAGACCGTCGGCGGCACCGTCGATCTTTACGACAGCATGGGCCTGGTCAAGGAGCAGGTCGTCACCGCCGGCACCATCGTGCTGCGCACCAACGCGACCAACAAGCCCTATGACGACAAGCGCGTGCGCAACGCCATCCAGCTCGCGGTCGACAATGAGACGGTGCTGAAGCTCGGCTATAGCGGCCTCGGACAGGTCGCGGAAAACCACCATGTCTGCCCGATCCATCCGGAATACTATGCATTGCCGAAAGTGCCGCGCGACATTGCCAAGGCCAAGGCGCTGATGACCGAGGCCGGTCAGATGGATCATGAATTCGAGCTCATTTCCTACGATTCGGACTATGTCAAAGACCCTGCCGACGTCGTCGCCGCGCAGATGCGCGAGGCCGGCTTCAAGGTCAAGCGCACCGTCATTCCGGGGGCCTCTTTCTGGAACGACTGGACGAAGTATCCGTGGTCGACCACCGACTGGGGCATGCGGCCGCTCGGCGTCCAGGTGCTGGCGATCGCCTATCGCAGCGGTGAGGCCTGGAACGAGTCGGGCTACGCCAATCCGGACTTCGACAAGAAGCTCAATGCGGCGCTCGCCGTGGCGGACGTCGACAAGCGCAAGGAACTGATGAAGGACGTCGAGTTCATTCTGCAGGATTCCGGCATCCTCATCCAGGCGTTCTGGCGTTCGCTCTACCGGCACCATGCGACCTATGTGAAGAACCTCGGCATGCATCAGACATTCGAACTGCAGCTGGACAAGGTCTGGCTAGACAAGGCCTAAGCCGGGCCGGTCACAGCAAAAATCTCAGGGCGCATGTTGCGCCCCTGACCTCGCCGGGCGACTGCGATTGACCCATCAGCTAAATCAAACGCCAAGATAAAGTCGCCGAACAAAGGGAAGAAACATGCGTACTCATGCACAAGCCGTCGTCATCGGCGGTGGTCTGATCGGCTGCTCGATCCTCTATCACCTTGCCAAGTTCGGTTGGACGGATGTCGTCCTTCTGGAGCGCAGCGAACTGACCTCCGGCTCCACCTGGCACGCGGCGGCCAACATTCACGGCCTGCATGATTCCACCAACATCAGCCGCCTCCAGCACTACACCATGGCGCTTTACAAGGAACTGGAAGCCGAGACCGGCCAGGGCTGCGGCATCTTCCAGCCGGGCTCGCTCTATCTCGCACAGACGCAGGCGCGCGAGCATCAGCTCAGGCTCCAGGAGGCCAAGGCGCGGCGCTACAAGATGAATTTCTACGAAGTCGCGCGTGACGAGGCGGAGCGGCTGCACCCGCTGGTCGACTTCGACGGCATACGCTGCATCATGTATGAGCCGGAAGGCGGCAATGTCGATCCGTCCGGCGTCACCGCCGCCTACGCCGCCGGCGCGCGCCAGCGCGGCGCCGAGATCCATCGCTTCACGCCGGTCACCGCCACCGAGGCGCAACCCGATGACAGCTGGATCGTACGCACGCCGAAGGGCGACATCCACACGCAATGGGTGATCAATGCCGCCGGCCTGTGGGGCCGTGAGGTCGCCGCGATGGCCGGCCTGCAACTGCCGCTGATCCCGACCGAGCACCAGTATTTCGTCACCGAGACCATCCCGGAAATCGCCGCCATGGGCCGCCGCTTGCCTTCGGTCGCCGATCGCGACGGTGAGTACTATCTGCGCCAGGAAGGCCTCGGGCTGCTGATCGGCGCCTATGAGCGCAAGATGAAATTCTGGGCCGAGGACGGCACGCCGCTGGATTTCGGCCACGAACTGTTTCCCGACGATCTCGACCGTATCGAAGAGAACATGCTGCGCGCGATCGCACGCGTCCCGGCCGTCGGCACCGCCGGCGTCAAAAAGGTGATCAACGGGCCGATGATCTGGTCGCCGGACAGCGCGGTGCTGTTCGGACCGGTGCCCGAACTCAGCAACTATTTCTGCTGCAACGGCATCATTCCCGGCTTCTCGCAGTCGGGTGGCATGGGCAAGCTGGCGGCCGAGTGGATGATCGAGGGCGAGCCTTCGCTCGACATGTTTGCCTGGGACATGGCGCGCTTCGGCCACTGGGCCGGCAAGGCCTTCACCAAGGCCCGCGTCCAGGACCAGTACAGCCACCGCTTCAAGATCCACTTCCCCAACGAGGAGCGCGCCGCCGGGCGACCGGTGCGGACCCGGCCCGCCTATGCCAGGCAAAAGGCGATGAACGCCGTCTTCGGCCTCAATTTCGGCTGGGAGCACCCGCTGTGGTTCGCCGCCGAGGGCGAGCCGCGCGAGGAAACGATTGGCTTCACGCGGCAGAACTGGTGGGAACCGGTGGGCCGCGAGGCGCGCATGCTGCGCGAGCGCGCCGGCATCATCGACATCTCCAATTTCGCCAAATACGAAGTCAAGGGCACTGGTGCCGAGGCCTGGCTCAACGCGCTTTTCGCCAACCGCATGCCGACGAAGATCGGCCGCTCCTGCCTCACGCCGCTGATCGGCAAGCGTGGCGGCATTGCCGGCGACTTCACCGTGACCAGGCTCGCGGACGACGAATTCATGGTCATCGGCTCCGGCATGGCCGAGCGCTTCCATCAAAGGTTCTTCAAGGCCGTCCCCTTGCCCGAAGGCACGACCTTCCGCTCGCGCACCGAGGATCTCTGCGGCTTCAACGTGGCGGGACCGAGTTCGCGCGAACTGTTGCAGCGCCTGACCAATGAGGATCTGTCGAACGAGGCATTCCCCTTCATGCAGTCGCGCCGGATCACCGTCGCCGGCATCGATGTGGTGGCGCTCAGGGTGTCCTTCACCGGTGACCTTGGCTGGGAACTGCATTGCAAGGCCGCCGACCAGGTCGAGCTTTACGATGCGCTGCTCAAGGCCGGCAATGAAGTCGGCGCCGGACCGGTCGGATCGCGCGCGCTGATGTCGCTGCGTGTCGAAAAGGGTTACGGCAGCTGGAGCCGCGAATACTCGCCCGAATATTGGCCGCAGGAGGTCAAGTTCGATAGCCTTGTCAAACTGGACAAGGGCGCGTTCCTCAATCGCGACGCTTACGCCGCCATCGCCGGCAAGCCGGCACGCGACGAGCTCATCATGCTGTCGATCGACGCCAGGGATGCCGACGCGACCGGCGGCGAGCCGATCTTCCTCACCGACGGCACGCCGATCGGCCAGGTATCCTCAGGCGCCTACGGTTACTTCGTCGAGCAGTCGCTGGCGCTTGGCTATGTCAAAGCGGGCTCCGCCAGGCCTGGGGACAAGGTCTCGGTCGCCATATTGGGAAGGCCGCATGACGCGATCCTGCTGCCGCATCCGCCATTCGACCCCGAGGGCAAGCGGCTGCGCTCGTAGACGCTCGGCCATCCGTCCATCCGGTGAACCAACCGACGAAAACCGTAGCCGGCCGGAGACGCCGGCGAAATTGGACGAGATTTCGACCACTAGAAAACAAAGGGGAATCGCATGATCAAAAAGCATCTGCTGGGCACCCTGTTTGCCCTGGCCCTCACATCTTCCGCGTACGCGGGTGACGTCAAGGTCATCAACGAAGACGCGTGGTTCGCCGAAGGTCCGATCTGGTATCAGGACAAGCTCTTCTACGTCGAATATGGCCGCGGCACAGTGACGGTGTGGGACGGCAAGAAGAACGAAATCTTCTGGAAGATGGATGGTTGTGGCCCTTCAGCGGTGTTGCCGACGACCACTGGCGAGTTTCTTGTCACCTGCTACGACAGCAACTCGATCGGCCGCATTTCCGCCGACGGCAAGACGCTGCCGGCCTATGACAAGGACACGGACGGCAATCCGTTCAGCGGACCGAATGACTTTGCGCCCGACAAGGATGGTGGCATCTATTTCACCGGGTCCGGCAAGGGCGGACCGCTGATCGATGCCTCGGCCTATTACATCGGCAAGGACGGCAGCGTGAGGAAGGTGGCCGGCGACTTGCACAATGCCAACGGCCTCGTCATGTCGAACGACGAAAAAATCCTGTACCTGGTCGAGACCGAGGATAACAGGATCATCGAGTTCGACGTCCAGGCCGACCACAGCCTGAGCAACCGCCGCGTCTTCCTGCGCCTCAACGATCTGTTCCCGAACCAGCTGCATATCTGGCCTGACGGTATCAAGATGGACAAGGCCGGCGAGATGTATATCGGCCAGAGCCCGCGCTCGCTCGATGCGCCGGGCAAGATCATCGTCGTCGACAAGGATGCGAAGCTGCTGCGCACGCTTTCGGTGCCGTCGCCATCCATGCCGAACTTCGCGTTTGGACCGGATGAGAAGGTGCTCTACGTCATGGCGCTCGACCAAATCGATGCCGCGCCCTGGCACGGCAAGGTCTACGAGGTTCCAAACAAATAGAGCGCTCACTGGCGGACGGGTGAAGACTTCGCCCGTCCGGTCCAGATGATGACGTTAGCCGCCAAACCGATCCAGCCAATGTTGGGCAAGGTCCGAGCGGCGGCAGATCCAGACGTCTGGATTGGCCTTGATTTTGTCGAGGAAACGGGCGAGCCCGAGCATGCGGCCGGGTCTGGCCGCAAGCCGACAATGCAGTGACACCGTCATCATGCGTGGCGTCCGCTCCCCTTCGGCCAGAAGCCAATCCACCCCATCGCTTACATATTCGAAGAACTGGCTACCGGTCTCCAGGCCGGAGCCACGCGAGAACCGGCTGTCATTGTTGTCGAAACTGTGTGGCACAACCAGATGCCGCTTTGGACCAGCCTCGACGAAGTAAGGCAGGTCGTCATTGTAGTCGTCGCAATCAAACAGGAAGCCGCCGTGCTCCACCACGAGCCGGCGCGTGTTGAGGCTGGGCCGGCCGGTGTACCAGCCGAGGGGGCGAATGCCGGTCAGCCGCTGGACTGTGTCAAAGGTCATCGCGATGTGCTGGCGTTCCTCGTCCTCGCTTAGTGGTGCGTAGTCGATCCAGCGCCAGCCATGGCAGACGATATCGCTGCCAAGCGCCGCGATCGCCTTGCCGGCGGCCGGATTGAGCTCCAGTGCGCGTCCCACGACGTAGAAGGTCGGAATGATCTCCTTGTCCCGGAACAGTGACAACAGCCGCCAGACGCCGACGCGTGAGCCGTATTCGTAGAGCGATTCCATATTGCGGTTGCGCACGCCCGGCACCGCTGGCGACACTGCAAGGTCCGACAGGATCGCCTCGGAGACGCCATCGCCTTCACCGATGCTATATTCGGCGCCTTCCTCATAGTTGACGACGATGTTGAGTGCCAGCTTCGCGCCGCCCGGCCACTCAGCGGCCGGAGGCTTGTCGCCATAGCCGATGAAATCACGAACGGGCAGGTAGGGCATTCTCGAATCTCCTCAGTATGCAGTCGCAAAACATTCGGCCGCCGGATCTATTCGCTACGCATGTCCATCAGTATGCGCAGTGCTCGGTCCATCATCTCTTGTGAACCGACCGTCGCGCGCAAACATTCCGTGAGGCCGTAACCGCCTAAGCTGCGGACGATGATGTCGGCGCCGCGCAGGGTTCTCTCGGCTGCCTCCGCGGCGGCTGTGCTGGAGAAGCCAATCAGCACGAAATTCGTTCGGCTCTCGGGAACATGGTAGCCGGCAGACCGCAAATCATGCGCAAACCGATTGCGAATGCCGGCCGTTCGGGCCACCGTTTCGCGCATATAGCCTTGGTCCTGCATAGCCGCGACGGCCATTGCGAGGCTTGCCGCCGTGACCTGGTTCGAATTCTGCATTTTGCGCACCTCGGCCGCGACCGAAGGCGGAAACAATCCCCAGCCGACGCGCGCGCCGGCTAGACCATAGGCCTTGGAAAGCGTGCGCAACACGACGGTATCGCCACGCGCGACAAGCGCAAAGACAGGTTGTGGATCCTGATCGTCGAATTCGCCATATGCTTGGTCGATAACCAGCAGCACATCCCCTGGCAAGCCGGCACGTAAGCGCAGCAGTTCGGAGTTCCGGATGACAGTGCCGGTCGGATTCCCAGGATTGCAGACGAAGACGATCCGCGTTGCCGGCGTGACGTTCGCGAGAATGTTGTCAACCGAAACGGCGAAATCCCGTTCAGGGGCCTTAACATAGATCGCATTGACGCGCGCAACGGCTGATGCCACGAAATTATAAGCGTAAGAGGTGCCCAGAATCTCGTCACCCGATCGCGAAAAGGCTGCGATGGTGCAGCTTATTAGATCCATCGACCCGGCGCCGCACAAGGTCAAATTTGGCTCGACACCATAGGCTTGCGCAATCGCTTCGCGGAGTTCCGTCCAGTCCGGATCAGGATAGAGATGGCTGCGGGTCATCGCCTCTTTGCCGGCAGCAATCGCTCTAGGGCTAGGCGGAAAAGCGCTCTCGTTCTGTGCAAGGGTGATCCGATCGTAGCCGCCGAAAATCGCGAGTGCGAACGCAGACATGGCCTCCACGTGGGGCGCTGCTTTCAGAGGCATGATTGGTCTTTGGGAAACATGCCAGCGGTCACTCGCGAGCTACCCTACCGAACGACATAGGGGCAAGCTACAATTCGCATGCTCATGCACAAGCAAAAACTAACTGCGCAATGGCTTCGAAAATCTGGCCCTCATTAGGCAAGCTGTCACCAAACTTGCCCGGCGACTTGCCGTCTCGATCGGCACGCCGCGCAGCACCTTCCAGGCTTTGGAGGACGCAGATTATCTTTGGGGTTGCGACGACATCCCAAGCACCATTCCATGTCGAGGGGCTCGCTCTCGCGCATCAGCGGCATTTCCTCGACATGCCCATGACAGGTCACGCAGGCGAAGCCCTTGTTGACGTGTATCGAATGGTTGAAGAAGACGAAATCGGCCGCCCGGTTCACCCGGTGCCAACGGAGCGGATTTCCGGTTGCCAAGCTCTGCCGAACGAGGGCCAGCATGTCGGCATTTGTCCACAGCTCGAGTGGCAGGTCATACACACTTCCGTTGCCGGAAGCCCGGCTGACGACGAGACCTCCACGCTGTTGTGGCAATAGCGGCAGCCGATTCCGAGCTGGCCGACGTGATGCTTATGGCTGAATGGAACGGGCTGCGCATTGGCGCGTGCAACAAACGTCGACCAATTGACACGCGGGGCAACCCAGGCGAGCACAACCAGCGCCACCAGGCCCGCCAGTCCACCCCAAAGGACAAACCGTGCAACCCCGTTTGCGCCAGGCCGGAAAATCTGTGGCATTCGCTACGCTGACATTTTAGGCGTGAAAACGAATAACACCTGGATCTCCGGAATGTTCCATGGCCGGAGGCTCCGTGACTACCGCATCCTAGCCCGAGACAAAAATCCTACGAAGCATTTTCATGGCGCGCGGTTTGGGTTTGGCGGGAAGGGCTGTGCTCGCTTCCTGAGCGAGACGCGCCTCCTTCAACCGCGCTGTTTTTGCGCCGCGCCTGGCCCGTTCCTCGTCGACAATGAGGGCCGCCGCCGCTGTGGCCTGGTCGTTGCGCCCATCATCACTGGTCCACGGCATCTCAGCGCCTCGCGTTGGGTCGCAGGTTTGGGCATTCCATTTTGAATCTGTATTGCATCGGCCCGAACTTCGGTGTCCCGGATGTGTTCCCCAACAAAATTCGGGCAAACCCCACAAGGGCGCCAAAGTGTCCCTGCGCTCTCGCTCGGATGTTTACGAGTTCACCGGGTGCGAGCGCGTCGAAGCTGCCCCATGGGATTGGATCGTTAGGAAGCAGGCGTCAGCCACCCCCGAACAAATGATATGGAGCAGGCTCGGCGACTGAGGGGGGCTAACCGCCGGCCTGACTGTCGGCATCTCCCGAAGCAGCGACGAACGGTACCTTTGTTTCAAATCCGGGAACTCCAGGCGGGCAAAGAAACTGCCTGTTTTGGCCAGTTCGAGTCGGCTTTATCGGCAACGGGCTTTTGGGGCCTGAGTCACGAAAAGCTCCCAATTTTGAGCGCGGCGTAATTCCGCTTTCGACGCGCATAGCGGAGCGCCCGACGCGGCTTCATCGGCGTGGGCAGCAAAGCGGCCCGGCATCTTGGCGGGGACCAGGGACGTGCCGCGCCTGACCGGCGCGGCTCGGGGGACGGGCCGCCGGCTGGCTGATAATATAAATGCTCATTGCTAATGGACAAAACGTGCGAATAAAAAGTCAGCCGTTCCGCAGCTTCAGGCCAGGAGCCTACGGCGAAGCTGCCATCCTTTTGCTGGAAATGCGCATGTCGGCTTGTCAAACAGCGGCGTTATTCGCTTTGGCCGCACCTACTTCGCTTCCAGCCACGGCGAGAGCGTCACCAAGCCGCTCACCCGATGGTCAGTCACCCGCCTGCGCACGATGGCGGTGATGGCGACCTCATCGCCAACCTTGATGCTGGCCTACGGACTGTGAGGACATGGATCAAGAAGAATGACAGCTCTGCCATCCAAAGGTGTAGGTTGCCAATCTATATTAGATAGAGCTAAATGGAGGTTCGAACCGGGTGGACTGGTCCCCTCCAAGTCCCCCGCGAAGATGGAGGTCGATTGGGCTCCTGGCCTAGTCGGCCTTCTTCGCTGGTCAGTCGCGTAGGGGGCCTTGCCACAATTTTGATTACTTTCAGAACGAGTCGCCGGCTCAGGTGAAGGGCCGCGGATATTGTGTGACAAATCCGACATCAACTATCGTGAGAATGCCAACAGGCCGACGACTGTAGCTGCGTCTGTCATGCATCAGATTAGCTCAAAGGCATTGAAGCACTACACGGCGACCTTGCCCATCTTCCGCGTTGACGAAACCCTCCCGAATAGGGTCAAAGAACTCCTTGAACGGCTGGACCATGCAGAAGAAGCCAGCCTCTACGAGGAACCTCCTTGATGGCACTCAGATGGTTTAGCCCTGCAGTCCCTGTGACAACGGGTGAGGTGGGCTCCACGTATCACTGCTCCAACGTTGAGGGCGCCGCTGCGGAATTACTGAAATGGAACAAACGCGGCCCCCACTGGGAGAAAGCAGTCCGCGCCTGCATGGCCTGTCTTGCCGATCAAGCGACGCCGCAAGAGGCCCGGCGGCTGTTCCGTCTCGCAGCCAAGGAGGCGGGTGCGCTTTGGGAGAATCTCCACTGAGACGGCTAGGGAAATTGCGGCAGACCGTGGTAGCGATGTCGCAAGTCCTTTATCTTACCAGCACATTTCGCAATGCGGATTGAGAGTGCTGTGATCTCGCAAACGGCGATTGGTTTGTAGGTGGACAATCCCAAGCGCCTGGCCCTCTGGTCGTTGACCACCTTTGCGGTATGCTGGATGCTGAGCACCTAATCGGCGAATGTATCCAGTAGCTGTGGATCGTTCTGTTGCGCGTTCTGGCCTAAGATCATTGTGAATTTCATTGAGCTCGTCTTGCACTACCTCAAACCAAGCAGCGCCGCCGTCTGCGTGCAGAGCGGCACGACCACCGAGCTCAACCTCGCCGACTACTTCAAGGCGAACAAGATGGAGTACAATCCGGTCGTCTTCGAGAAGCTCGAAGAGGTCAATGCCGCTTATGATGCCGGCCGCTGCGACGTCTACACCACCGACCAGTCGGGCCTTTACGGCATTCGCTTGACGCTCGGCTCGCCGGCCGATCACGTCGTACTGCCCGAGATCATCTCGAAAGAGCAGCTCGGACCCGCCGTTCGCCAGGGCGACGACCAGTGGTACCACATCGTCAAGTGGACCTATTTCGCTCTGCTCGACGCCGAGGAGCTCGGCATCACCAAGGCCAATGTCGACGAGATGAAAAACTCCGCCAGCCCGGAGATCAAGCGTGTGCTTGGCCAGGAAGCAGACACCAAGATCGGCACCGACCTCGGCGTCTCCAACGACTGCGTCGTCAACATCGTCAAGGCCACCGGCAATTACGGCGAAATGTTCGACCGCAATGTCGGCTCCGGCAGCCCGCTCAAGATTGCGCGTGGCATCAATGCGGCGCGTCCGTCATGAGTCACGCTGGCGAAAGCAGCGCTCACTACGGTCGCGGCATCTGTGAGTTGATCCTATTGATGTTCTTCCTGGGGTTGGAGTTTCATCTCCAGATAGCCACCTCCTCCTCGTGCCGGGGTTCGGGCAACTCGCGGTGATCCTGCCAGTCGCCAAGGCAATCGTTGCGAGGTGCTCGACGAGGGGGCAGCCGACCAACCGGCGCCGAGTCGACGTGTATGAAGTGTGGGGAACATCCTCACGTCAGCGTCGTTCGGGACTGGTTTCACAGGAGAAAATGCACATGACCTCTGGCGTGGACACCCAGGACCTGGAAGAGAAGCTGCCGAAGCAGCAGCAGGACATTCCGGGCGAAACGAACGAAATGTCTCCGCGACCCGATCACGGAGAGTATAGTTACAAGGGGAGTGGCAAGCTCGAAGGGCGAACGGCGATCATCACTGGTGGAGACTCCGGTATCGGTCGCGCCGTGGCGGTCGCTTTTGCCAGAGAAGGTGCCGATATTGTTCTGGCGTATTTGAACGAACACGATGATGCGCGCGAGACGGCTGGTTGGGTCGAGCGCGCGGCACGACGTGCAATCCTCGTTCCCGGCGACGTAGGGGACGAAAGCCATGACATTGAGATAATCGAGACGGCCATGCGCCAGTTTGGGCGAGTTGACATTTTGGTCAACAACGCTGCCCACCAGACCACCGTCGATGATATTGCCGATCTCACAGCAGAAGAACTGGACCGGACATTCCGGACGAACATCTACAGTCAGTTCTTTTTGTCGAAAGCCGCATTACAACACATGGGGGAAGGTGCCAGCATAATCAACACGGCATCCATCCAGGCAGCTGACCCATCTCCACAGTTGCTGGCTTACGCGGCCACCAAGGGCGCCATCGTGAACCTGACCAAAGGGCTAGCCAAGATGGTCGCCAAGCGCGGCGTCCGCGTCAACGCCGTTGCTCCCGGACCCGTCTGGACACCGCTTATCCCTTCGACCATGCCGCCGGAGAAAGTTGCCGAGTTTGGCCGAAACACGCCTATCGGCCGGCCCGCTCATCCGGCGGAGTTGGCAGCGGCCTATGTTCTGCTTGCCTCGGCAGATGCAAGTTACATCACTGGCGCGGTCATAGCCGTCACCGGCGGCCGCGCCATGTAGCGGTCTGATGAAGCTCCTCCGCCAAACTGCCATTGTCCGAAGCGGGGGCGCCGAGTCATTGTTCGGTGAAGAAGGACCCCAATCCGCAATGTCATCTTCCGGCGCCGCCGCAAACGTCAGCGGTAAGGTCAGGGTCAATGTCGATCCCTGGTTCGCGCGTATGGTGCTGACGCCGAATCGTGGCGGCTATCGTTGCTGTCGCTTGACTTGATCGCCAGCAACCACGGCGAGGAGACGGTAGCGGGTGTCCACGTAGCGGTGCGCTTCGGCCTGGCCGACGGCGCATCGCTCGTCGCGCGCAAGATACTGGAGACAAGGGCGCGGAGGGCAGACGCTGACCACGGATGACCGCTTTCTCGGGAGATCAGCTTGGAAGCTGACCGGCAGCCAGCGGCCTCAATCCCGGCCTTACTGGTAATCGGGACCTTCCAAGCGCGTGACCTATCATCGGCGCGTCACATCAGGTTTTAAGCCCAGCACGACGTTGTAATAAATGGCTGACCTTGGCTCAAAAGTTACGCCGAGAAGGGGAGTTCGAGGACGTCACGTAGGAGTATACCCTACGCTGTCGCGCCTCTTCCGACCAACCTAACCGTACATTCAACAGACTCAAGGTTTGCTCCGGTAGCCTTGTCGGGCGCCCATTTGGTGCGTTGCAGCCGCCGCAGGCGAGACACTGACGCCACCGCACCACATCCAATCTCCCCTTGTGGGGGATCGTCCACGTCACTGCGTCAATGCCGTCTGCGAGGGCCGCTTGTTGAAGTCGCATTTGCCGGTCACGTTGTAGAAGAAGTCGGCATTGCTGACTGGGGCCGGGACCGAGTTGCCGCCGTCTTCCCAGGCCTGATAGGCTGTCGCGCCACAAGGCACGACGCTGAAGATATCGACAGGCTGACCGGTGGCCGTTTCGGTCAGGGTGGTCGCACTCAACCCGCTATAGAGCCGGTTGGACGTCGTCGGATCATTCGAGATCAGCTTTTTCGGGTTGCCCGACGGTACGTCCATCTGCAAATAGAGGCCGCCCATCGCGCTGACGTCGATCGC
>NZ_JAIUIB010000016.1:0-121159 GCF_020165375.1 Mesorhizobium sp. BR1-1-4
GTGGCCTGCGCCGTGGTGGCGGTGGTGGTGTTGCCGGCCACGAAGTTGGTCAGCGTCGCGGTGCCTTGTCCACCGTTTGCGGCGAAGGAATCCTGCAGCAGCGTCTGGCGCTGCGCCAGCGTCGACGTGATGTCCATGGTCGTGATCGTCAGGATCGCGGCATCCAGCGCCTGCTGCTGGTTGGATTTGGTCTGGACCGCGCTTGTATAGTCGACCGAGAAGCCGATGACCGCGATCAGGGGCATCAGGCTCATCAGGAAGAGCGGCATCATCGACCCGCTGCGGGAGCGGGCAAAGCCGCGCAAAATCCTGAACATTTCAAACCCCCGACAGACATTAGCGAGCGTGCAATTACCACGAGCCGGCGAACCAAGCTCTAATGTGACCCATCAAAGTTTATGCATTCTTTGCCCGTAGGCCGGTTTTTTCGATTTTTTCGCTGATCTCACCGCTTTGTGAGCGGCAAGGCAGCCCTTGGGCGCCAAGCCTTGCCGCCGCTTGCCGCCCCTGCTAAAGCGCGCGGCATGAGCACGCCCCTCGACCACATCCGGAATTTTTCCATCGTCGCCCACATCGACCATGGCAAATCCACGCTTGCCGACCGCCTGATCCAGTCCACCGGCGGGCTGGAGCTGCGCGACATGAAGGAGCAGGTGCTGGACTCGATGGACATCGAGCGCGAGCGCGGCATCACCATCAAGGCGCAGACGGTGCGGCTGAAATACCGCGCCAACAATGGCGAGGACTATATCCTCAACCTCATCGACACGCCCGGCCATGTCGACTTCGCCTATGAAGTGTCGCGCTCGCTCGCCGCCTGCGAGGGTTCGCTGCTGGTGGTCGACGCTTCGCAAGGCGTCGAGGCGCAGACGCTGGCCAATGTCTACCAGGCCATCGACAACAACCACGAGATCGTCGTGGTGCTGAACAAGGTCGACCTGCCGGCCGCCGAGCCCGAGCGCATCCGCGAGCAGGTCGAGGAGGTGATCGGCATCGACGCCTCCAACGCCGTGCTGATCTCGGCCAAGACGGGGCTTGGCATTCCCGACGTGCTGGAAGCCATCGTCCACCAATTGCCGCCGCCGCGCGAGGGCGATGCCACGGCGCCGCTCAAAGCCATGCTGGTCGACAGCTGGTACGACGCCTATCTCGGCGTCATCGTGCTGGTGCGCGTCATCGACGGCGTGCTGAAGAAGGGCCAGACCATCCGCATGATGGGCACCGGCGCCAAGTACCTGGTCGAGCGCACCGGTGTGTTCACGCCCGCCCGCATCAATGTCGACGAGCTCGGCCCCGGCGAGTTCGGTTTCTTCACCGGCTCGATCAAGGAAGTGGCCGACACGCGCGTCGGCGACACCATCACCGAGGACAAGCGCCAGACCGCGCATGCGCTGCCCGGCTTCAAGCCGGCGCAGCCGGTGGTGTTCTGCGGCCTGTTCCCGGTCGACGCCGCCGATTTCGAGGATTTGCGCGCCGCCGTCGGCAAACTGCGCCTCAACGACGCCTCCTTCTCCTATGAAATGGAAACCAGTGCAGCGCTCGGCTTCGGCTACCGCTGCGGCTTCCTGGGCCTGCTGCATCTGGAAATCATCCAGGAGCGGCTGGAGCGCGAGTTCAACCTCGACCTGATCGCCACCGCGCCCAGCGTCGTCTACCGGCTGCTCCTCAATGACGGCTCGATGAAGGAACTGCACAACCCGGCCGACATGCCCGACGTCGTGAAGATCTCTGCCATCGAGGAGCCGTGGATCCGCGCCACCATATTGACGCCCGACGACTATCTCGGCGGAATTCTAAAGCTCTGCCAGGACCGGCGCGGCATCCAGGCCGACCTCTCCTATGTCGGCAAACGCGCCATGCTGACCTACGACCTGCCGCTCAACGAAGTCGTCTTCGACTTCTACGACCGGCTGAAGTCGATCTCGAAAGGCTACGCCTCGTTCGACTATCACCTGACCGACTACCGCGAGGGCGACCTGGTGAAGATGTCGATTCTGGTCAACGAGGAGCCGGTCGACGCGCTGTCGATGCTGGTGCACCGCACGGCGGCCGAAAAGCGCGGCCGCCAGATGGTCGAGAAGCTCAAGGAGCTGATCCCGCACCACCTGTTCAAGATCCCGATCCAGGCCGCCATCGGCGGCAAGGTCATCGCCCGCGAAACCATCTCGGCGCTCCGCAAGGACGTCACCGCCAAGTGCTATGGCGGCGACGTCTCGCGCAAACGCAAGCTCTTGGACAAACAGAAAGAGGGCAAGAAGCGGATGAGGCAGTTTGGCAAGGTGGATATCCCGCAGGAGGCGTTTATCCAGGCGCTGAAGATGGGGGATTGAGGAACTTCCCGATCTTAGTGAGGCGTACAGACGAATATGTGCCTATACCTGTCATTGGATTTCGTTGGACACCGGCGCGAATTCGGCCGACCATTTTATTCCCCGGAAGATTAGCCCGAATCTGGCGTATGAGTGGAGCAATTTGCGATTCGTTTGCTCCCTTGCTAAACGCAAGGAAAGGAACAAAGACCGTTGTTGATCCTTTCGACGTGCAGCCAGAGATGTTTCGGCTCGATTTTTCAAGCTTGTTTGTATTCGTTGGTGAGGGATTTCTTGATGATCGGCTCCTGAGCGACACGATCGAAATTCTGAAATTGAACGATGATATCGTTGTCGATTCGAGAGAGGAGTACGTCTCCCTTTACGCGAGCGGGATTGTCGATTTGGAATATCTCTCTCGTAGAGCTCCATTTATTTACCTTGAGTTGCGCCGCCAGGAAATCAGCAGAGCTGATTTGCTTGGTATGAACTATTGAGCGCGGCATGACGAAAAAGTCACTTACATTCCGCTTCCCATCAAGGTCCGCGACAACACCGCCGAAGAACTCTTTCCAGTGACCGGGCGGTTCCTGATGAGGACGATCTCAGGCTTCCAAAGGGGGCTGCTGACGGCCCGCCTGTTCGTCGCGCGCCGCTTGGAGAACACCTCATCCCTGCCGTATTCTTAGGCTGCTAGCGGGAGACATCACATGCGCTCCACTCTAGACACCATCGCCGCGCTCGGCCTCGCCATCGGCGGCATCTTCGGCCTTGCCGGCACCTTCGTGGCGAGCGATGCGCTGCGCGAAACGCTGTGGGCGATCGACGGCGTGGCGCTGGTGGTGGCGGCCGCGCTGCTCACGATGAAGTATCAGCGGCTGGGCATGATTGCGTGGCGGCCGGGTTCCTGACCTTCCTCGCAGGCGAGAGCCTGCTTTTATCAGGTAATGCGGCTGGCCTGCAGGCCAGCGTGCCTTCCTATGTCGGCGGCATCTCGCTTTGGGCGGCGGCACTGATCATGGTCAGCGCGCCGGACACTTTCGCGCTGTGGATGCGGGTGACCGGGCTCGTTGCCGCCGTGCTGTTCCTGGTGTCGGTGGGCATGGTGCTGGGGGGCGCGTCCTTGCTGCCGACCTCGGCGCCGCTGCCCGCCGCCGGCTATCCCTTGCTGGTGCTGGCCTTCGCCGGCTGCATCTGGGCCCTGCTGAGGCTGGGACGGTAGACGCTGTCTGCCGTCGTCGGAATCCGCGACAGGAAGACGGACGTCGGCGCCGCCCCTCACCTGCCTGCCGGCATCCTCTCCCCGTATAGTGACGGGGAGAGGGGCGCTGTGATCGGCGGCTTCGCCAATCGCCAACGTTTGCAGAAAAGGCGCCGGCGTTGCGGCCAGCGTCTTTCTCCCCGTCTCTATACGGGGAGAAATGCCCGGCAGGGCAATGAGGGGCGGCGCCGACCTCCGAGATATGCATGCAACAGCCGGGCGCTTCTCGTTAGCCGGCTTTGACTTCGCGGAGGGCGTCCCCCGCTCCGTCCCGGCTGCGCCGAACCCCTTGCTTTCGCGGGGGCGAGGAACTCAACGCCGCGCCCGCGTCAACTCTCAATCCAAACCTTCTCAAAATGCTGTTCCAGCGCCTGATGCTGCTCGCAGCCTTCGATGCCCTTGCGGTAGGTCCGGTAGACCGAACGCCAGTAGGGCTGGATGATGATGCCTGAATCGCGCAAATTCTGCTCGATCTTGGCCATGACCTCCTTGCGGGCCTTGGGGTCGGGCATGGCGAGCGCCTTGTCGAGCAGCGCGTCGAACTCCTTCGAGGCATAGGCGCTCTCGTTCCAGGCGGCGCCCGATTTATACGCCAGCGCCAGCACCTGGACGCCGAGCGGGCGGCCGAGCCATTCGGTGCAGGAATAGGGGAACTTGCTCCAGTCGTTCCAGAAGGTGGCGGCGGGCAGCACGGTGCGCTTGATCTTGAGGCCCGCCTCGCGCATCTGCGCGGCGATGGCGTCGCCGGTGCTCTTCTGCCATTCGATGTCGACCGAGATCAGGTCGTATTCGTGGTCCGCCTTGCCGCTCTCGGCGAGCAGCGTCTTCGCTGCCTCGACATCGCGCTTGGCCGGACCGATATCGGCATATTCGGGGTGCATCGGGCCGACATGGTGGTTGTCGGCGGGCTTGCCGCGGCCATCGAGGCCGAGCTTCAGCACGGCGGAATTGTCCACGGCAAGCTGGGCGGCGCGGCGTACCTTGACGTCGTCATAGGGCGCGTTGGCGACGTTGAAGCGGGCGACGATGGTCGAGCCGGTGGCGATCTCGGAGTTCTTCAGCCCCATCTTGTCGGTCTGCGAGACGGCGTCGGAAGCGGTCTCGTGATCGGTGTCGATCTCGCCGGATTCGAAGGCCGACAGCATGGCGTTGGGGTCGGAGCCGTAGTCGATCCACTGGATGCCATCGAGGTAGAACTCGCCCTTCCACCAGGGCTTGTCCCGGCGCTTGACCTCCGCGGCCGTCTCGGCGTCCCATTTCACCAGCTCGCACGGGCCGGTGGTGATGGCGAGCGCCTTCATCGGGTCGCCGTCGCCCTCATAGGAGCGGTGCATGATCAACGCGGGATAGTCGGCCATGCCGGCGATCAGCGAAATGTCCGGCTTCGGCATGTTGAGCTTGATGGTGTAGTCGTCGACCTTCTCGATGCCGCCATCGACCACCTTCTTGGTGTCGGCATTGACCAGCGCGCCCATGCGCGCGGCGACCGAATTGCCGGCAACGCCGGCTTCGCACCAGCGGGTGAGATTGTGGACGACGTCGTCGGCGTTGAAGGCGTCGCCGTTCGACCAGGTGATGCCCTTGCGCACATGCAAGGTCAGCGTTTTGGCGTCGTCGCTCATCTCCCATTTTTCGAGCAGCCAGGGCTCGAAGGTGAAGTCGGTATTCCAGCGCACCAGATATTCGTTGCAGTGACGCGCGACGTTGGACATTTCGACACCGTCGAAGGTGCGCGGATCCTTGAAGCCCTTGACGTTCATGGCGACGCGCAGCACGCCGCCCTTCTTCGGCTCGGCGGCGCGGGCGGGCGTCGGGGCGATGCCGCCCAGCGCAAAAGCGCCGGCGGCGCTGACGCCGAGGCCGGCCATCAGCGCCAGATATTCGCGGCGGCTGATGCCGCCCGTCCTGAAATCGTCGGCGACAGGTTTGGCGCGCGGGTGAAGTTTGCGGTCGGTCAGCATGAATTTCATCGTCGTTCCCTCTTTTGTTGGTGCATGCCCAAAATTGCCCAGCGGTTTTGGGACGACGGCCTGCACGGAAACAGGCTCGCCCCGGCGGACAAGCCGACGCGGCGCGGCTGCGACCGCCGGGGCGCCATTGCCTGAGAGGGAATGATAGGGCTGGGTGACGTGGCGGAATGTTCTGGAATCCGCAGGACTTGTGCGATGCTCCGCAGGGGGTGGACGGACCTGGTCGCACCACCTCTTGTCTGCTAGCCATCTCCCCCGCAGGGGATCGGTCGGATTGCGAGCAAGAGCGATGCGTTTGCCTGCGGCTTCGCGTTTCACCAGCGGCTTCCCCCACTCCGTCTCGGCTTCGCCGAGCCACCTCTCCCCCCTCCGGAGGGAGAGGAAGGAACGCGCTTGGCGAGGTCGCGCCTTTCCTCTACCCCGTCGATCGGGGGAGAGGTGTCGAGCGAAGCTCGACGGAGTGGGGGTCGACCCATGGCGCGATCGGTCAATCCACCAGAACAAAAAACCCGGCGCGAGGCCGGGTTTTTCAAGCGATCCCTGTCAGCCGAGGATCAGCTCACCTGGGTCTTGGAGGACGCGGCCTGGTCTTCGGCCAGCTTCTGCTGGAACATCTGCGCGAAGTCGATCGGGTCCAGCATCAACGGCGGGAAGCCGCCATTGCGCGTCGCCTCGGCGATGATCTGGCGGGCGAAGGGGAACAGCAGGCGCGGACATTCGATGAACAGGATCGGCAGCATGTGCTCCTGCGGGAAGCCCGAAATGGCGAAGACGCCGCCATAGACCAGCTCGACGTTGAACAGCACTTCCTGGTCGAAGGAGGCCTTGGCGTTCAGCGTCAGATTGACGTCGAACTGCTTGTCGGAGAGCGGGTTGGCGTTGACGTTGACGTTGATGGCGATGCCGGGCGCCTTGTCGCGGCCGCGCAACGAGTTCGGCGCGCCGGGGCTTTCGAAGGACAGGTCCTTCACATACTGGGCCAGCACGTTGAGCGACGGCTGTGCCGCGTTGCCGTTGCCATTGGCGCCGACCGGCGCGTCATCATTGCTGGCCATGAGCCACTATCCTTTTCCCCTGGGCAGTCTCGCTCACCGAATTGAATCGGGGCTGACCGAATTGAAATCGGGCGTTCGCTACCATGGCCGGCATGACAAGACAAGGTTTGCCGCCGTGTGACCGGAGCGGACCCAGACTGCATCGAGATTCAGGTCAGGCCGAGGCGAAAAGGGTGGTTTCCGAGAACCGGAGCGGAGCGTACTTGAAGTACGTGAGCACCGGAAGCGCAGGAAGCCGCCCTTTGCAGACCGGCATCACCTGAATATCGATGCAGTCTCAATCGTCCTTCAGCCGCCGCCACGGCGAATTGTGGTCCGGGCCGCGCTTGAGGTCGTCCTCGCGCGAATAGTCGCCGTCGCCGAGGTCGATGACCTTGTCGCGCTGACGGCGGAAGCCGCCGGTGGAGAAATTGCTGGCCACGACGATGCGGCCCTTCAGCCTGCTCCAGGCAAGGTCGCGCACCGGCGGCAGGAACAGGAGCAGGCCGACAATGTCCGTGATGAAACCGGGAATGATCAGCAGCACCGCCGCGACCACGATCATGGCGCCATGGGCGAGCTGGCCGCTGGGGTCGCGGCCGGCGGCCATCTCGGCGCGGATGCGGGTCATGACGCCGAAACCCTGTTGACGCAGCAAGAGCACGCCGGCGAAGCTCGAGGCCAGCACCAGGCCGACCGTCGCCAGCGCGCCGACCTCACGGCCGACGACGACGAAACCGGCGATTTCCAGCAGCGGAAGCGCGAGGAGAAAGAGGGGAAGCAGCGAAATGCGCAAGTCTTTACCGATCATTCAATTGTTTTGTCCCGCTGGCGGCCAATCGCCGCTGGCACGGAGGCTGTTAGATAGGTATGCCTGCCTTTGATTTGAATGATTGCGCCTTGCGTTCTATATGCTTTGAATGGTGAACGCTATGCGACCGCGGCCTGCTGGGCTGGACGGTCCGGCCTAGAGGCAGGGATTGATTGGCGGAAAATATGGGCTTCTTCGACTTCGGCACGATTTTCTTCCTGATCGCGGCGGTGGTGATCTTCTTCCAGCTGCGCAACGTGCTGGGCCGCCGGACCGGTAGCGAGCGGCCGCCCTTTGACCCCTACACGGCGGCGCGCACCGACAAGGACGCCACGCAGAAGCCCGAGAATGTCGTTTCGCTGCCGCGCAAGCGGGCGCCCGGCGAGCCGGCGCCGGCCGACGCCTACACGGCCATCGACGCCTTCGCCAAGCCCGACACCGATCTCAACAAGGGCCTGCGCGCGATCAAGGACAACGACCCCTCCTTCGATCCCAAGGGGTTCGTCGACGGCGCCAAGATGGCTTACGAAATGATCGTCATGGCCTATGCCGACGGCGACCGCAAAACGCTGAAGAACCTTCTGTCGCGCGAGGTCTATGACGGCTTCGTCGCCGCGATCGGCGAGCGCGAGGCCAAGTCGGAAAAGATCCAGTCCTCCTTCGTCGGCATCGACAAGGCCGACATCGTCTCGGCCGAGATGAAGGGCGGCGAGGCGCATGTGACGCTGCGCATCATCAGCGAGCTGATCTCGGCGACGCGCGACCAGGCCGGTACGGTGATCGACGGCGATCCCGAGACGGTGGCCGAGGTCAAGGATGTCTGGACCTTCGCCCGCGACACACGCTCGCGCGATCCGAACTGGAAGCTCGTCGCCACCGAAGAAGAAGACTGAGTCCGGCAAAGGCAGGCTCCGGTGTCGCTGTCGCCTCTCCTTGTTGAAAGGTCTTTCGGCGACCTGCCCGGCTGGGGCGACGACGACCATCTGCCGGCCTTCGCCGCCTTTGCCCGGTCCGCCTTCCATGTGCCGGTAAAACCCTATCGCAGCGGCGCGCTGGGCGTCGACTTCGGCGCCTTCGCCGAGGCTTATGCGCAAGCGCGTGAAGCCCCCGCCGCCAGTTCGTCCGAAGCGCGCGCCTTCTTCGAGCGCCATTTTGTCCCCATGCTGGTGCGGCCCGAAACTGGCGCCGGCCTCGTCACCGGTTTCTACGAACCGCAAGTCGAGGCCTCGCCGGTGCGGACGGAGCATTTTGCCGTGCCGCTGCTGTCGCGTCCGGCCGATCTCGTCGATGTCGACGACACCAACCGGCCCGCCGGGATGGATCCTTACCTCGCCTTCGCGCGCCGGACCGTCGATGGGCTGGCCGAATATCCCGACCGTGGCGCGATCGAGCGCGGCGCGCTCGCGGGCCAGGGGCTGGAGATCGCCTGGCTGGCAGACAAGGTCGATGCCTTCTTCATCCATGTCCAAGGCGCGGCCCGGCTTGTCATGACCGACGGGCGGCTTTGCCGCGTCACCTACGCCGCCAAGTCAGGCCAGCGCTTTACGGGTCCCGGCAAAATCCTGAGCGGGCTCGGCGAAATCCCGCTGGCCGACGTGACCATGCAGTCGATCCGCGCCTGGTTCAAGGCGCATCCTGGGCGGGTCGACGAAATCCTGTGGCAAAACCGCTCCTACATCTTCTTCCGCGAGGCTGCAGTGGATGATGCCGCGCTCGGTCCGATCGCGGCCGCCAAGGTGCCGCTGACGCCGGGCCGCTCGATGGCCGTCGACCGGCTGCTGCACACATTCGGCACGCCTTTTTACATCGACGCGCCGACGCTCACCGCCTTCGACAAAAACCCGTTTCGGCGGCTGATGATCGCGCAGGACACCGGCTCGGCCATAACAGGGCCGGCGCGTGGCGACCTGTTCGCCGGCTCGGGCGATGCCGCCGGCGAGATCGCCGGCGTGGTGCGCAACGCCGCCGATTTTTATGCGCTGGTGCCGCGAGCGCTGGCCGGGGGCGCGAGATGAGCAAGCGAGGCGATAAACTCAGCGATGACGACCGGGTGCTGTGGAACCTGGTGGCGCGCACCGCCAAGCCGCTCAAGGGCCGCGCTGCGGTCGACATTCCGGACATGGCCGTCGATGCCAGGCCGGCGCCGGCGCAGCCGGTCCAGCCCGCCGCCAACGCGACGGCTGTTGCAAAACCGAAGGTCCAGCATGTCACGCACCGGCTCGACGAGCCGACGCTGGACAAGCTGCAGAAAGGCCGGCTGCCGATCGAGGGCCGCGTCGACCTGCACGGCATGACGCAGGACGAGGCCTATTCGCTGCTGTTCTCGTTCCTGCACCGGGCGCATGCCGGCGGCGTCCGCTATGTGCTGGTCATCACCGGCAAGGGGTCTTCCTCGGGCGGCGATGGCATCTTGCGGCGCGCCGTCCCGGCCTGGCTGTCGACACCCGCGTTCCGGCCGCTGGTCTCCAGCCACGACCATGCCGCCCGGAACCATGGCGGCTCGGGCGCGCTTTATATCAGGCTGCGGCGGGCGCGCTCGTGACGCCGTTCGGCGAGCGGCTGCGGGCGCTGCGGGCCGAGCGCGGCGTCAGCCAGAAGGACATGGCGGCGGCGATCGGCGTCAGCGCCGCCTATCTCTCGGCGCTCGAGCATGGCCGGCGCGGCGCGCCGACCTGGACGCTGATCCAGAAGATCATCGGTTATTTCAACATCATCTGGGACGATGCCGAGGAGCTGGCGCGGCTGGCCGAAACCTCGCATCCGCGGGTGAAACTCGATACGTCGGGCCTGTCCCCCGCCGCCACCGAACTTGCCAATCTTCTGGCCGAGACCATCGAGAAACTCGATGAAGCCGAGCTTCTGCGCATCACCGCGTCGATCCGCGCGGCGCTGGGCCGGCGATCGTAGAAGACAGCGCCCGCCGGCGAGCAGCCGGCGGGCAGCCGCGGTGCGATCAATTCTTGCCGGCCGTGCTGCCGCCATTGCCGCCACGACCATGGTCGCCATGGCCCTGGCCGCCATTTCCACCGCCCAGGCAGTCCGACGCGCCGGCCTCGCCGCAACAGCGGCCGGCCCACAAATCGTTGAGGTTGGTGTTGGCGCAGCTTGGAATGGTCTGCCCGGCCAGAGCTGATCCGGTGAGCGCCGAAACGGCGGCGGCGGCGAGAAGCGTGTTGCGCAGAAAAGCAGTCATTTGAAGTCTCCATGATTTGGGTTGGTTCGGTTCACGGCTGTGTGTCGCCGGGCGAACGGAAATGGTTCACGGAGGGATGCGGAAATTTTCTGGAGGGTCCCCAAAGGGAGCCGTGGGTCAGCAGTGCGGCAATGGCAGAGGCCCCAGAGATTGCGGAACCTCCACGGTTCATCCATCCACGGGCGGAGCGGGAGCGAAGCGGACGCGCAGCCCCGAGGATCCATGCCGCGATCTGCGAGCTTCGCAACGGTGCAGAATGTAACGGTATGGCAGCGCCGGGGTGGCGCCGCCTCAGGCAGGTGCCCCGCTATGGCCCTACTGCACCGAGCCGACCAGAACCTGCTGGCCGCCGCGGATCGAGACCCAGCGGCCGGTGTTGTCGATCGCCTGGCGCTTGAGGAAGCGGTAGCCGGTCTGGTCCCAAGACTTGACCTTGTCGGTCAGATTGTCGAGCACATAGTCGCCGCCATCGGTGCGCACCGTCAGCACGGCGTGGCCTTCGCCGTCGGGCTTGCGGACCACGGTTATCAGGAGATCGGCGAGCGACATGCCCATGCGGGACAGCTGGCGCCGCTTCTCCAGCACGTAGTCCTCGCAGTCGCCGACGCCCTTGTCGGGATAGGCCCAGACCTCGTCCTTGCCGTAGATGTCCATGTCGCTCATCGGCTTGACGGCGGCGTTGACCCTGGCGGTGACGTTGACCAGCTTGCGCATCAACCCGTCGGTCAGCACCGCCGGCGCGAGATTGGCCGGGCGGATCGAACATTCGCCTGGACGCTGCTTGCAGAAATCGTAGTGGCCGATCGGCTGCGAGGTGAGGCCCCCGGTGGCCATGGCGCCCGAAGCCCAGGCCGGTGCCATCCAGCCCCCCGTTAACGCCAGCCCTGCTGCCGCGCATACGCGCAGCCTTCGCATGGTTGAGGAATTCATTGTCCCCGCTCGCCCTGTTGTTAACGAAACGTTAAGGGCGATTTACACTCCGTGTCAATTACGACGTCGGCCTGATTTGCAGCATGGTTACCCGCGGGGAGGCAGAGCGGCACTTGTGCAACAAAATCGGACCCGCGTCCGGTTCCGTTTCAAAACCGCCTACCGCTTGGCGGTGCGGACCAGCTTCGGCTTCACCGCGACGCGGTTCTGGCGGCCATAGCTGGTGATGAAGTCGACGATGCGCGGCACGATCTCGGAGCGGAAGCGCGAGCCGTTGAAGACGCCGTAATGGCCGACTGCCGGCTGCATGTAGTGGGCCTTCTTGTCGGCGGGAATGTTGACGCACAAATCCTGCGCCGCCTTGGTCTGGCCAAGACCCGAAATGTCGTCGTTCTCGCCCTCGACCGTGAACAGGGCAACGTTGCGTATGACGGACGGATCGATCCTGGTGCCGCGATGCGTCATCTCGCCCTTGGGCAGCGCATGGCGCACGAAGACCGTGTCGACCGTCTGCAGATAGAACTCCGCCGTCAGATCCATCACCGCCAGATATTCGTCATAGAAGTCGCGGTGTTTTTCGGCATTGTCGCCATCGTGCTTCACAAGGTTCATGAAGAATTCCTTGTGGGCGATGATGTGGCGGTCGAGGTTCATGCTCATGAAGCCCGAAAGCTGCAGGAAACCGGGATAGACCTCGCGGCCGAAGCCCGGCACTGGCCAGGGCGCGCGCATGACGACGTTGTCGCGGAACCAGTCGATGCCCTTTTCCTCGGCCAGCAGATTGACGGCGGTCGGGTTGCGGCGGGTGTCGATCGGCCCGCCCATCAGGGTCATCGTCGAAGGCACGAAGGGATCGCCCTTCGCCTCCATCAGCGCCACCGCCGCAAGCACCGGCACGGAAGGCTGGCACACGGCCATCACATGCGTGTCCGGACCCAGCGTGTGCAGCATGTCGATGACGTAGTCGATATAATCGTCGAGATCGAAGCTGCCATCGGCCAGCGGCACCATGCGGGCGTCGACCCAGTCGGTGATATGGACATCGGCATAGGGCAGCATCGCCTCGACCGTGCCGCGCAGCAGCGTGGCATAATGGCCCGACATCGGCGCCACGATCAAAAGCTTCGGGTCGGCCTTGCGCCCGGCGGGAACGGCGCGCTCGAACCGGACGAGATTGCAGAACGGCTTCGACCAGACGGTCTTCTCGGTGACCGCGACGCTCTTCCAGTCGACCACCGTCTTCGCGAGGCCGAATCGCGGCTTGCCGTAGCGGCGCGTGGTGCGCTCGAACAGTTCGGCGCCGGCCGCGATGGAACGGCCCCAGGGCGTATGCGAAACCGGGTTGAGCGGGTTAGAGTAGAACAACCGGACCGCGTCGGCATAGAGCCGCGCCGGCTGCAAGGCCGCGTGGTTCATTTCGTAGAGCTGGTAGAACATACGTTACCCCGCGACCGAAGGGACGACGATCAGCGCCGAGCCCTAGATGTCTCGCGGGGAAGTTAACAACTAATTGCTGCGATGCAATACGTCACGTGGCGTGACCAATGCTTCTTTCGCCGAAGGCCTTGAAAACCGGGCACGGCCGGCCCAGCCGGCTCAATGTGCAGTGCCGAAATGTGTAGGATATGTGTCAGGCTCTCGCGCCCGCCTGACCATGATCCCGAAAGTTCCCGGTTGCTGCGCTGATCCGCGGTCGGGAAGGCTCATGGTCAGGAGAGGGTCAAATCAGACGCGCGCCATGCAGACGGAGGTCTGTCCGGAGCCGATGAAGCCGAGCTGGCCGGCGGCGCCTTTCGACAGGTCGAGCACCCGGCCCTTGATGAAGGGACCGCGATCGTTGATCCGCACGACGACGCTGCGGCCGTTGTTCTTGTTGGTGACCCGCAATTTGGTGCCGAAAGGCAGCGTGCGGTGGGCGGCGGTCATCGCCGAGGGGTTCATACGCTCGCCCGATGCGGTCCTCGAGTGCAGCGCGTACCAGGAAGCGCGGCCACACTGACCGGCGGCGGCGGTTGCCGAAGTGGCGGAGGCGCCGACCATCAGGCCAGCAGCGATCGTTACCGCGACAAGCGCGGTCTGTTTCGTGGTCTTCATATTTGGGGGATGGCTCCGTTTTTGACAGACCCAAGCCGTTAGGTGGGAAATAAGGCAGGAAATGCGGCAGTGATCTGGCGGTTCCATGGCAAGATCACACGTTTGGAGTCAGGGGGTAACAGTTTGTCAGGGATTTTCGGACCAGATTTCATCAGTTATCGATGATGTTCGTGCCGATATCCGAGATCCGTTTGACAAGATCCGGGATTAATCTCCAAGTAGAAACCGCTGGGATCGAGCCACTTCCTTTGGCTCTTTCATCGCGGCTGTGGCGCCGCTCTCGATCGACTGGGAAAGCGAGATCCGACAATGAGACTGACCAAAAATCTGCTGGCGTTGATTGTGCTGGCGATCGGTGCGTTGTGGTCGCTGCAAGGGATCGGCGTGGTCGGCGGCAGCTTCATGACCGGCCAATCGCAATGGCTCTATATCGGACTCGCCGCCATGCTGGTCGGCCTGGCCGGCCTGGTATGGGCGAACCGTGGGCATGGTTGATTTTCGAGCAAGCGCGCCCGCTGCTGAGCGCGCCGCCCGTGGCGACTGCGTTCACTGCGACCAGTACTGCCAGGCCCAGTAAAAACTCTCGTCGCGAGGTGGCAGGCGATCGCGCCCGGCGCGGAGATGGACCGGCGCCGGCGAGCGCGGGCTGTCGTCACTTGCCGCGTTCTCGTCGGAAGCAAGGCCGAGCAGCCAGGCGCTGACATGGGCAAACAACACGGCGGTGGAATGGGTCATCGTCATTCTCCTTTTCCGATCATTCCCGCCCCGCCCATGGGACCAGCACGCGCTCGATGCGGCGGATGGTGAATTCGAGCACGAAGGCGATGGCGGCGATCACCAATATGCCCATGATCACAACGTCGGTGACGAGGAACTGGGCCGCCGACTGGATCATGAAGCCAAGCCCGCGCGTTGCCGCCACCAGCTCGGCCGCGACCAGTGTCGACCAGCCGGCGCCGAGCGCGATGCGCAGGCCGGTCAGGATCGAGGGCAGGGCGCTGGGCAGGATCACGTGGCGGACCACTTGGCGTCGAGTCGCACCAAGCGAACGCGCGGCGTTGACGCGCTCCCGCGAGACGCCGCGGACGCCCGAGGCGGTCGACAGCGCGACCGGCGCCAGCATGGCGATGGCGATCACCAGGATCTTCGACGGCTCGCCGATGCCGAACCAGATGATGACCAGCGGCAGGTAGGCCAGCGGCGGGATCGGCCGCAGGAATTCGAGCAGCGGATCGAAGATGCCGCGCCCCACCGTGCTGATGCCGATGGCGAGCCCCACCGGCACGCCGACCAGGATGGCGGCGACCAGCGCGGCAAAGACGCGGCCCAGACTGGCGACGACATGCTGCGGCAGCGTCGCGTCGACGAAGCCGTCGCTGATAACCACGATGAACTTGTCCCACACGGCAAGCGGCGAGGGCAGGAACACCGGCGACACCAGTTGCAGGCGGGCCGACAGTGTCCAGAGCGCCAGCACCGCCAGGATGGTGGCGGCGCTGACCATGCGCGCCGAAACGCCTGTCCGTTTCGCCCGTGGCCTCGACCAGGGCACCGACAGGCCGTCGATTTCGTCTGTCCTTGAACCGGGCCGTTCGGTGTAGGAGGAAATGGTCATGCCGCCTCTCCCTCGAAGATCGCGTCGGTCAGTTCGCCGCGCGCCGCCGCGAAGGCCGGATCGGCCTTAATGGCGCGAATGGGCTCGCCTGCCGCGTAACGCCTGGAGAAGCGCGGCTCTAAGGTTCGCACCACGCGGCCCGGGCCGGGCGCCAGCACGACGATGCGGGTGGCGAGCACCAGCGCCTCCTCGATGCCGTGCGTCACCATCAGCACGCCGGCATGGCTTGCCGTCCAGAGGTCGAGCAGCGTCGTCTGCATGCGCTCGCGCGTCAGCGCGTCGAGCGCGCCGAGCGGCTCGTCGAGCAGCAGGAATTCGGGTTCGGCGGCGAGCGCCCGGGCAAGTCCGACACGCTGGCGCATGCCGCCGGACAGCTCCCAGATGCGTTTGTCGCCGGCTTCAGCGAGCTTGACCAGCGCCAGCAGTTCATCGGCGCGGCGCGCCCGTTCGGCTGGCCTCACACCGCGCAGCCTGAGCGCGAAGGCGACGTTCTCGCGCGCCGTGAGCCACGGAAACAGCGCATCGTTCTGGAACACCACGGCCCGGTCCGAACCGGGCCCGGTGATCGGCTTGCCATTGACCGTGGCACTGCCGCGCGCCGGTATGACCAGGCCGGCGGCGACGTTGAGCAGCGAGGTCTTGCCGCAGCCGGAGCGGCCGACAAGGACGACGAAATCGTTCTTGGCAACGCCGATCGACACGTGCTCGACGGCGGGTGCCGGCTGGCCGTCATAGTGGATGGAGATCTTGTCGAGCACGAGATGCAGCATGGGCCCTCGCCGATTGGAAGGATATCCGCCTGCCCCAAAACCGCGCCTCGTCTGCGGCTTCGGGACAGGCAACACGCGGCGTCAGGGAAGGAGAGCCGCGTGTGCGAGGCGTCAGTTCGAGGCCAGCGCCTCGGTGACGTATTTCGAAGTGACGTATTTCGAATAGTCCGGCAGCACCGCGTCGACCTTGCCTTGCTCCTTGAGGAAGGCGGATGCCGCCGCGATCGCACTGACCGTACCGCCGCCGAGGAACTTCCCGGATGCCTGCTCTTCCAGGGTGGGGAAGACATAACCCTTGAGCAGCTCCGGCACCTCTTCCAGCTTGGCGCCGGTGAGCTTGGCGATCGCGGCGGCCTGCGGCGACGACACCGACCAGGCGTCGGGCTTGGCGAGATAGTCCGCATAGGCGGTGCCCGTCACCTTGACGAAGTCGCGCACGGCTTCCGGGTTCTTCTCGGCGAAGTCGGTGCGCACGATCCAGGCGTCGAAGGTTGGCGCGCCCCAGGCGGCGACCTGCGAGGAATCCAGCACCACCTTGCCGGATGTCTTGATCTGGCCCAGCGCTGGGTCCCAGACATAGGCGGCGTCGATATCGCCGCGCGCGAAGGCGGCGGCGATTTCCGGCGGCCGCAGGTTGAGGATCTGGACCGATTTCGGATCGACATTCTCGTGCTTGAGCGCGGCAAGCAGGCTGTAATGCGTCGTCGACACGAACGGCACGGCGACCTTCTTGCCGGCGAGGTCTGCGACCTTCTCGATGCCGGCGCCGTTGCGGGCGACCAGCGCCTCGGATTGCCCGATCAGGCCGACGACGAAAATGGTCTGGATCGGCAGTTCGCGGCTGGCGGCGGCCGCCAGCGGGCTCGAGCCGACATAGCCGATATCAACCGAGCCGGAGGCGACCGCAGCGATGACATCGGCGCCGGAATCGAATTTGCGCCAGTCGATGCTGGCCTTGGTCGCCTTTTCATAGGCGCCATCGGCCTGCGGCACTTTCGAGGGTTCGACCACCGTCTGGTAGCCGATGGTGATCTTCAGGTCTTCGGCGAGCGCCGGGCTGAGGAAGGCGGCGCCGGCGAGGGCGGCCGACGACAGAAGGAGAATGCGTCGCGAAATGGTGGGCATCAAAGGGCTCCATGAAAAGGTAAAACCGGATTGCATGTCCATAGTTCTCTAATTCCATGATTCTTGTAGAGTTAAATCCTTCCAAGGAAGGAGAGCTTGTTGGAAAAAAGCCACTGGCGGCGGGCCGCCACGGCGGAAGTGACGGTTGCCGTCGTCCAAGAGCGGCGAGCCCATCAACTTTGCCCGAGGGCTCGACCTCGACCGTTGCAGATACAGACAGGTTCAAACGAGAATTCCGGGTTTTCCCTACCTCCAGCAAACTGATGCTTCGAATGGCAGAGAATTTAGAATGGAGTTCCGCGTGCCGGCACTTAAGTATAGTAATCTTATCGAATAGATTGGAGGCGCTGAATACCGGGCCGTACTCACCACATCGCTGGCGTCACCGGCTTCCGGCTGCAGGCCTTCATGCAAGCAAGCGATGTTTCCGTGTCATCGGTGTCACAAGGCGGGCCTAAAATCGCCGCAACGAGTTGAAAATCAAGCAAGATCAACCGCAATTGGCTTGTATATCATGTCACTGGAATTTATGTGTCATGGAGGCTTCGGCGCGGCGGGGAGGCACGCGAGGCGTTTCGCAACGGATGGCCTAAGGCCATCGCACGACAGAGAAACGTTCGGTTCATGCTCACCAAAAAAGGCAAGTACGGCCTCAAGGCGCTCGTCCATCTCGCGCACATGCCGGCCGGACGGCTCGCCTTCGTCGGCGATATCGCGACCGGCAACAACATCCCGAAGAAATTCCTCGACGCCATTCTGGGCGAGCTGCGCAATGCCGGCTTCGTCCAGAGCCGGAAGGGCAAGGAGGGCGGCTATCGCCTGGCCCGGCCCGCCGACGAGATCAAGGTCGGCCACGTCGTGCGCGTCCTCGACGGGCCGTTGGCTCCGATCCCCTGCGCCAGCCGCACACAGTATCAGCGCTGTGAAGACTGCAACGAGGCGACATGCCAAGTCCGACATCTGATGCTGGAAGTCCGGCAGGCGATCGCCGAGGTGCTCGACCAGCGCAGCCTCGCCGAGATGCGCGACATTGCCGACGACCTCCCGGTCGCGAGGGACGACCTGCCGGTGGCGCGGAACGACCTGTCGGTCGCGGTGAAGGTCCAGGCCTGAAGCCGGCACTTCGCATGGGGCTCGCTTGCGCATGACCGGGCGAACCAACCCGACCCGTTCCATCATCATCGTCGGCGGCGGCGCCAGCGGCGTCGTGCTGGCCGCGCATCTGCTCAAATCGCCCAATCCGGACCTGCGCGTCACGCTGATCGAAAAACGCCCGCATTTTGGCCAGGGCATTGCCTATTCGACGCTGCTGTCGGCGCATGTGCTGAATGTCAGCGCCGCAGGCATGAGCGCCTATGCCGACGATCCCGGCAATTTCTGGCGCTGGCTGCTGGAGCGGGGGCTTGCGACACCGGAACAGGCTCCGGTCTATGCGCCGCGCAGCCTCTATGCGCGTTATCTCAAGGAATTGCTCGACGACCTGGAAACGCGCGAGCGCGAGACCGGCCGGCTGCGCCTGATCCGCGAGGAGAGCCTGTCGATCACGCCGACGGCGTCCGGGGTCGAGGTGGCGCTCGCCAACGGCACCAGCGTGGTCGCCCATCTTGCCGTGCTCGCTACCGGCCATGACGAACAGCCCGCGCAGGGCCACGCGATCCGGATGGGCTCGGAAGCCGACACCGCGCTCGATCCAGATAGCCGCATCCTGGTGCTGGGCACGGGCTTGAGCATGGTCGATGCATTCCTTTCCCTGGAGCAGCGCGGCCATCGCGGCGACATCATCGCGGTGTCGCGGCGCGGCCTGCTGCCCTCGCCGCACCGCAAGGGCAATCCGATCAAGCTCGACGTCGCCGACATCCCGCTCGGCACCCAGCTCTCCTATTTCGTCGGCTGGTTCCGCGACCTCATCCGTCAGAACCAGAAGGCCGGCGTCGACTGGCGCGACGTGGTGGACGGCCTGCGCCCCTTCAACCAGAAGATCTGGCAGAACTGGCCGGCCTCGGCCAAGCGCCGCTTCGTCGAGCACACCAAGGCCTGGTGGGACATCCATCGCCACCGCATGGCACCCGAGGTCTACGCCAGGGTGACGGAGGCCGTGCAATCGGGCCGCATCCGGCCGCTCGCCGGGCGCGTCGTCGGCGTCACGCCGGGCGACGGCTTCGCGGTGGAGGTCCAGTCGCGTCACACCCAGCGCCTCGAAACATTCGGCGTCGCCCGCATCTATGATTGCTCCGGTATCGTGCGCGACATCTCGACCTCGTCGAACAGCGTGGTGCGCTCGCTGGTCGACCGCGGCCTGGCGCGGCCGGATCCGCTGCGCATCGGCCTCGACGTCTCGGCCAATTGCGAGATCATCGCCGCCGATGGCACCGTTTCGCGAAAAATTCTCGCCGTCGGCCCGCTGACGCGCGGCACCTTCTTCGAGATCGACGCCATTCCCGATATCCGAGTCCAGTGCGCCAGGCTGAGCAAGCGGTTGCTGGGGTAGACAACCCCAGGCGGCGATTGTCTTTGGCAAGTGGTGCCCGCCTTAAGCCGCGAGCGTCTTCCGTGATCGCACCATATTCGGCTGGGCCTAGTCTGGTATTCGTCCTGAGCGGCCCTATGTCGGTTTGAACAACTTCCGTTCTTAACTATAAAACGGCAGGACTAAAGTCTTGCGCGCTAGCAGGCCTTGGTCCGAGGGGTCTTCGAACGTTCCGTGCTTGTCCATTGGACGTTCCATTACTTTAGTCAATCGAGATATACGTGGCTTGATATGGACCGCGGTAATGGGGATGCGAATCGGCCTGCCAAAAGGCGCGATCTTCCTTCCGTCGAGTGACCCAATGCCTCCCCAGCCCGGTTTCGAGCCAGTGCTTTCCTATGCCCTCGGACCAAAAGAATGGCCGGTGCGGGGATGCTTGGGTTGGAAGCAGGTCGCACCGGCCATCGCGGGTTAGGCTTCGATTGGGATCGTCCCCCGCACGACCAAGCTACATATATATTAGCCATTGCTCAACTAAGACTGAAGTCCCTCCAGCTACCAGCCGGAGGGATGGCGTTCAGCCGCCCAATGCCTCACACACGGCGCGCGGTCTCGGCGCCGGAAAAATTCTGCTGGCCGGTGATCTGCCTGGACCGGATCATGCCGCCGTCCGGTCCCACGGCTTGGCGCTGTCCCGCTGGCGCTCGGTCGGCACCGCCTCGCCTCGCCTGGATGACGGGCCGTGGAATTTCATTCCCCGTCTGGCCACCGGATTGGCACGATCTATCTTCTTTCCAACTGCGATCGGCTGGAAAAGACGCTAGGGTTGACCCATGGAGGCTCCGACATGAGTGAGCATAGAAAAACCACGGCCGACAGTGGCTCCTCGGATAGGGCGCTCTCGCGCCTGCGGCCGCCCTATGCGTCGTTGCTCGATCTGATCGGGCAGACGCCCATCGTCGAGCTGACCAAGTTCGACACCGGAAAATGCCGGCTGTTCATCAAGCTCGAGAGCCAGAACCCGGGCGGCTCGATCAAGGACCGTATCGCGCTGTCGACGATCGCGGCGGCCGAAAAACAGGGCAAGCTGAAGCCCGGCGGCACCATCGTCGAGGCGACAGCCGGCAATACCGGCCTTGGCCTCGCCCAGGTCGGCATTCCCAAGGGTTACCGCATCATCCTGGTCGTGCCCGACAAGATGTCGCGCGAGAAAATCCAGCATCTGCGCGCGCTCGGCGCGGAAGTGCGCATGACGCGTTCCGATGTCGGCAAGGGCCATGCCGAATATTACCAGGACATGGCGGAAAAAATCGCCGCCGAACTGCCCGGCGCCTTCTACGCCAACCAGTTCGCTAATCCGGCCAACCCGCTGGCGCATCAGACGACCACCGGCCCGGAGATTTTCTCGCAGCTTGACGGGGATGTCGACGCGGTGGTGGTCGGCGTCGGCTCGGGCGGCACACTGACCGGACTTGGCCGCTACTTCGCCGAGGTGTCGCCGAAGACGGAGATGGTGTTGGCCGATCCGGTCGGCTCGGTGCTGGCGCCGCTGATCAAGACCGGCAAGATGGAAGAGGCGGGAAGCTGGACCGTGGAAGGTATCGGCGAGGATTTCGTGCCGCCCAATGCCGATCTGTCTTTGGTCAAGAAGGCCTATTCCATCACGGACAAGCAGAGCATGCTGGCGGTTCGGGATCTGTTGTCCCGGGAAGGCATCCTGGCCGGTTCTTCCTCCGGGACGCTGCTATCGGCGGCGTTGCGCTATTGCCGCGAGCAGACGGTGCCCAAGCGCGTCGTCACCTTCGTCTGCGACAGCGGCAACAAGTACCTGTCAAAAGTGTTCGACGATTTCTGGCTGGCGGAACAGGGACTGGCCGAACACGAACAGCATGGCGACCTGCGTGACCTCGTGATGCGCACTCACCGCACTGGCGACACCGTCTATGTCGGGCCGGACGAGAGCCTGCTCAACGCCTATGGACGCATGCGCCGCTCCGATGTCTCGCAACTGCCGGTGCTCGACAATGGCAAGCTCGTCGGCATCGTCGACGAGAGCGACATCCTTGCCCATGTCGACGGCCCCTATGACGGACGCTGGGAGCGCTTCAACGGCCCGGTGCGCACAGCCATGACCTCGAACCTGCACACGCTGCAGGCCAGCCAGACGCTGGACGCGCTGCTGCCGGTGTTCGACCGCAACGAGGTTGCCATCATCTTCGACGGCGACGAGTTCGTCGGCCTGATTACCCGCATCGACCTGATCAACCATCTGAGGCGCGCACGATGACAACATCCGGAAAGAACCGCCTGGCGTTTTCGACGCGCACCATCCATGGCGGCCAGAGCCACGATCCGCTGACCGGTGCGGTGATGGTGCCGATCTACGCCACCTCGACCTATGGCCAGCAGTCGCCCGGCGTGCACAAGGGTTTCGAATATGCCCGCAGCCAGAACCCGACGCGATTCGCCTTCGAGCGCGCCGTGGCCGATCTCGAAAGCGGCTCGGCGGCTTTCGCATTCGCTTCCGGCCTGGCGTCGATCGCCACGGTGCTCGAATTGCTCGATTCCGGCGCGCATATCGTCGCCACCGACGACATTTATGGCGGCTCGTTCCGGCTGATGGAGCGGGTGCGCAAGCGCTCGGCCAATCTGCAAATTTCTTTCGTCGATTTCACCAATCTGGCCGCGGTTGAAGCCGCGATCCGGCCGGAAACAAAAATGCTTTGGGTCGAGACGCCGACCAATCCATTGCTGCGCATCGTCGATCTCGAAGGCGTCGCGGCGTTGGCGAAGCGCAAGGGAATCTTGTCCGTCGCCGACAACACCTTCTGCAGCCCCTACATCCAGCGGCCGCTGGAGCTCGGCATCGACATCGTGGTCCATTCGACGACGAAATATCTGAACGGCCATTCCGATATGGTCGGCGGCGTCGCCGTGGTCGGCGACAACAAGGATTTGGCCGACCGGCTGAAATTCCTGCAGAACGCCGTCGGCGCCATATCAGGCCCGTTCGACAGTTTCCTGGCGCTGCGCGGTTTGAAGACCCTGGCGCTCAGGATGGAGCGCCATTCCGCCAACGGCCTGAAGATCGCGCAGTGGCTGGAAGCGCGAAAAGATGTGCGCCGCGTCATCTATCCCGGCCTCGCCAGCCATCCCCAGCACGCCATCGCGGTCCAGCAGATGCATGCCTTCGGCGGCATGATCACGGCTGTGCTCGATCGCGATCTTGCCGGCACCAAACGCTTTCTCGAACGCACGCAGCTGTTCACGCTGGCCGAAAGTCTTGGCGGGGTGGAGAGCCTGATCGAGCACCCGGCGCTGATGACGCATGGCTCCATTCCCGCCGAGAAGCGGGCGGAGATCGGCATATCGGATTCGCTGGTGCGGCTGTCGGCGGGGATCGAGGATGGCGACGATCTGATCGCCGATCTGGATCGGGCGCTGGGGGGCTGAGTGCCTTTCGGCTGACCGAGGCCCGTGTTGCTCGCGGGCATGCCCTGCGTCGCGCCTTGCTCCGCCCACGACGATGAACTCGCCGATCTGAACCAGATCAGGCGTCGTGTTTGTGGCGATGCTTTCCGCGATCCTTCTCGGCGTGGGACTCTCCGGAGCGCACCGGCTTGGCGTTGTCCTTGTCGCGGCGCCCTCGGTGCTGGTCGCCTATCGGAGATAGCGGCACGCCGTGGCGCGCGTTTTTCGTTTCGAGACGGGTGATGAAAATATCGAAGCGATTGGGCATCGTCCGGTCAGTGCTCCGTCGTGCTGTCGGGTTTGTTGTCGGAAAGCCTGACATCCGTCGGCAAGGCAATCGAGGCCTGCTTGGTCAGGCTGGTGTCGTCCCGGGCCGGCAGCCGCTTGTCCTGGCGTGCGGCAATCCGGCCGCGGCCGGCATAGTAGGGCTCGAAAGCGTCCTGTATCGTCAGGCTGTCCATCCTGTCCTCCCTTGGGAATCAGGGGCTAAATCTGCCAAAACCGGTTTCGTTCCCTACTGTGGCGAAGGAATGGCGATTGCCTTACATCGGTGTGAGTTTTGCAAGCCGGCGCCAGCCATGCCAAATGGGTTTGGCAGGCCAAGCAGGGCTGAACGGAGACGGCATCGGTGACTGGCGAGACGGGCAAGCGCAGCTATGTGGTCGGGCAGACCGAGATCGCGGCCCGTCCGCTCGATCCGGCGCTCTATCTGGTGGCGACGCCGATCGGCAACCTCGCCGACATCACGCTGCGCGCCCTGGAGACGCTGGCCGCCGCCGACATCGTCGCCTGCGAGGACACGCGCGTGTCGCGCGTGCTGCTCGACCGCTACGGCATTCGCCGCCGCACCACGGCCTATCATGAACACAATGCGGGCGAGGCCGGGCCGAAGCTGATCGCCGCACTCGAAGCCGGCCAGAGCGTGGCGCTGATCTCGGATGCCGGCACGCCGCTGGTCTCCGATCCCGGCTACCGGCTGGTCGGCGAGGCGCTCGACCACGGCATCCGCGTCGTGCCGATCCCCGGCCCCTCGGCGCCGCTTGCCGCGCTGACGGCGTCGGGCCTGCCGTCGGACGCTTTCCTGTTCGCCGGCTTCCTGCCGGTTAAATCGGGACAACGCCTGGCCCGGCTGGAGGCCCTGAGAGCCGTGCCGGCGACGCTGATCTTCTTCGAATCGCCGCGCCGGCTGGCCGAGTCGCTCGGCGCCATGGTCGAGGCGCTCGGCGGCGAGCGCAAGGCCGCCATCGGCCGCGAATTGACCAAGACGTTCGAGGAGATGCGCACCGGCACGCTGCGGGCGCTCGCCGACCACTACGCGGGGGCCGATACGCCCAGGGGCGAGATCGTCGTCTGCGTCGGCGCCGCCGAGGCCAAGGCCGACGAACCTGAAGACATCGATCGCCTGCTCTTGTCGCTCGCCGCTGAAATGCCCGCCTCCAAGGCGGCGGCGGAAGCGGCGAAAATGACCGGCGGCCAGAAGCAGGCGCTATATCGGCGGCTGCTCGAGCTCAAGGACAGACCATGATCGCGAAAAGCGGAAACCGGTTTTCTCGGACAAACGGTTCCGTTTGTCCAAAAGTCATGGCCGAGCAACGAGAAACCAGCGGTGGCTGAGCGCCCGAGCGCCAGCCGCCAAAAGGCCTACCGGCGCGGCCATCGCGGCGAATGGCTGGCGGCGGCCGCGCTGATGTTGAAGGGCTACCGGATTCTCGCGCGCCGCCACCGCACCCGCTTCGGCGAGATCGACCTGATTGCGCGGCGCGGCG
Source organism: Mesorhizobium sp. BR1-1-4 (assembly GCF_020165375.1). NCBI lineage: Bacteria > Pseudomonadati > Pseudomonadota > Alphaproteobacteria > Hyphomicrobiales > Phyllobacteriaceae > Mesorhizobium > Mesorhizobium sp. BR1-1-4. Next base: position 24,817 of record NZ_JAIUIB010000016.1, read on the forward strand.
ACCTCGTCCTGTTCGTCGAGGTCAAGGCGCGCCGCACGCTGATAGAGGCCATGGAGGCGATCGGTCACGAATCGGAGCGCCGCATCGAGGGTGCTGCCGATATCTGGCTGTCCCGCCAGCCCGACTATGGCAGGCTGTCTATGCGCTTCGATATGGTCGCCGTGCTGCCCTGGCGGTGGCCGGTGCATGTCCCGAATGCGTTTTACGGAAGGAGTTGACAGAAATCCGTGCGAGGCAGCCCCTCATCCGGCCGCTAGGGGAGAGGTCGGGTTGCCCCGAGTTGCCCCTCTCAATTCGGTTGGCAATCCCGGTGAGGGGCCTGCAACAACGCACGTTCACCCCCAGATCATCAGAGCCACCAGCCCGACGATCCCCACCACCAGGCGCCACCAGCCGAACAGCGAGTACCCGTTGCGCGAGACGTAGTCGAGCAGGTAGCGCACCACAACCAAGGCCGTGACGAAGGCGGCAACGAAGCCGATGGCGATGATCGGCAGGTCGGCCGAGGTCAGCACGTTGCGGTTCTTGAACAGGTCGAAGGCGAAGGCGCCGACCATGGTCGGGATGGCGAGGAAGAAGGAAAATTCCGCCGCCGCCCGCTTGTCTACACCCAGAAGCAGCGCGCCTACGATGGTCGAACCCGAACGCGACGTGCCGGGGATCAGCGACAGGCACTGGAACAGGCCGATCTGCAGGTAGAGTCTGGTCGGGAACCGCTCGACGTCGCGATAGACCGGCTTGAGGTTCATGCGGTCGACGACCAGCAGCACGACGCCGCCGATGATCAGCATGATGCAGATCAACCGGGGTGATTCGAACAGCACAGTCTTGATGAAATCATGCGCCAGCGCGCCGATGATCGCCGCCGGCAGGAAGGCGATGAGGATGCCGATGACGAAATGCCGCGTCAGCCGGTCATGCGGCAGGTCGAGCAGCATCTGCCACAGGCGCCGGAAATAGACGCTGAGGATCGCCAGGATGGCGCCGAGCTGGATCAGGATCTCGAAGGCCTTGCCGGTCGACTGGAACCCGAGGAAATGGCCGGCGAGCAGGATGTGGCCGGTCGAGGACACCGGGATGAATTCGGTCAACCCCTCCAGCAGGCCAAGCAGCAGGGCTTCGACGATGGTCTGGCTTTCCATTTCTACCTCGGCATTGGCGTGACGGCTAACAGAATGGCTTGCTTGTCATGGCGCCGAAGTCCCCCTATAGGTCGCAACACCCCTGACGGCCCGATAGCCGGGCGGCCAAGACTTACCGGTGCGCCCTGCGATTCGCCAGTGTGGCAATCCGGAATTCGCCATACCTGGAACGAGCGCGACGCGCGAATTCCGGATTCTGAACGACACCAGTGCGCTTTATCATCGCGGAACCATGCTGACGCTTTTCCACCATCCCATGTTCGCTACCTGCCGCTTCGTCCGCCTCGCCTTTGGCGAGTATGGCGAGGAGCTGGCGCTGATCGAGGAAAAGCCGTGGACGCGGCGCAAGGAGTTCCTGGCGCTGAACCCGGCCGGCACACTGCCGATCCTGCTGGCCGAAGGTGACGTGCCGATCATCGGCGCGACGGTGATTTCCGAATATCTCGACGAGACGCGCGGCGTGCTCAAGCGCGACAAGCGGCTGTTCGCCGAGGACCCGATGCAGCGCGCCGAAATCCGCCGGCTGATCGACTGGTATCTCAACAAGGCCGAAAGCGAAGTGACGCGCCATCTGGTGCGCGAACGCGTGCTGAAGCCGGTGATGCCGGAAACGGCGGGCGGCGGCTCGCCCGATTCAGGCGCCATCCGCGCCGCGCGCGCCAACATCCGCCAGCACATGAAATACACCAACTGGCTGGCGGGCACCCGTCATTGGCTGGCCGGCGGCAGGGTCACCTATGCCGATCTGGCGGCCGCCGCGACGCTGTCGGTGCTCGACTATCTCGGCGAGATTGACTGGCGCGAACACCCCGCCGCGCGCGAATGGTACACGCGGGTGAAGTCGCGGCCCTCCTTCCGGCCGCTCCTGACCGACCGCGTGCGCGGCCTGTCACCGGTATCGCACTATGCGGATCTCGACTTCTGACGCGTCGAAACTGCGCGCGCTGATCGACGCGGAGGCGCGGCGCGCCGGCTTCGACGCGGTCGCCGTCACCACCCCGGATGCCATCCCGCTGGCGCCGGCGCGCCTGGCCGAATTCGTCGCCGACGGCTTTCACGGCTCGATGGACTGGATCGCCGAGACGATTGCGCGCCGCGGCGAGCCATCCACGCTGTGGCCCGACGTGCGCTCGATCATCGTGCTGGCGATGAATTACGGGCCGGACCATGATCCGCGCGACGTGCTGGCCAGGCGCGATCGCGGCGCGATCTCGGTCTACGCGAAAAACCGCGACTATCACGAGGTCATGAAGGGCCGGCTGAAGGAGATCGCCGGCAAGATCGTCGCGCGCGCCGGCGGCGACGTGAAGGTCTTCGTCGACACGGCGCCCGTGATGGAAAAGCCGTTGGCGGAAGCAGCGGGGCTGGGTTGGCAAGGCAAGCACACCAACCTGGTCAGCCGCGAGCACGGCTCCTGGCTGTTCCTTGGCACCATCTTCACCACGGCCGAACTGGAACCGGACAAGCCCGAGATCGACCATTGCGGCTCCTGCCGCGCCTGCCTCGACGCCTGCCCGACCGACGCGTTCCCCGCGCCCTACAGGCTCGATGCGCGGCGCTGCATCTCCTATCTCACCATCGAGAACAAGGGGCCGATCCCGCATGAATTTCGGGAAAAGATCGGCAACCGCATCTATGGCTGCGACGACTGCCTCGCCGCCTGTCCTTGGAACAAATTCGCCCGCACCGCGTCCGAGGCCAAGCTCGCCGCGCGCGACGATCTGCGCGAGCCGCCGCTCGCCGATCTCTTGGCCCTCGATGATGCTGGCTTCCGCGCCTTCTTCTCCGGTTCGCCGATCAAACGCATCGGCCGCGACCGTTTCGTCCGCAACGTGCTGATCGCCGCCGGCAATTCCGGCGACGGCGCGCTTGCCGGCGTCGTCCGGGACCTGCTCGGCGATGCTTCTCCCCTGGTGCGGGGCGCGGCAATATGGGCGCTGGCGCGGCTGGTGCCGGAAACCGAATATGCCGAACGGGCCGCGAACGGCTTGAACAGTGAGGACGACGCGGCGGTGCGCGAGGAATGGCGCCTGGCGCGGCCAAACAGGGCACATGCATGAGCGGAAAACAGGTCTTCATTTTCGGTGCCGGTTATTCCGGAAAGGCATTTGCCCGCGCCAATAGGGGAACCGCCAGCATCTTCGGCACGACACGCTCCGAGGAAAAATTCGAAGCGCTGCGCCAGGCCGGCATCGTCCCACTGCTGTTCGACGGCAAGTTGACGAACGAAATCGGCGCTGCGCTGGAGAAAACCACGCATCTGGTGGTTTCGGTCGGTCCGGAAGAAGCCGGCGATCCGGTGTTGAATGCCGCTCGCCAGGCAATCGCAGGGATGCCGGCGCTGGAATGGATAGGCTATCTCTCGACCGTTGGCGTCTATGGGGATCATGGCGGCGCCTGGGTCGACGAGACGGCCGCCTGCCGGCCGGTGTCGAAGCGCTCGGTCATGCGGGTCGAGGCCGAGCGGGCCTGGCAGAGGCTTGGCGAGGACATCGGGCGCCCAGTGGCGATCCTGCGGCTGTCCGGCATTTACGGTCCCGGCCGCAACGCGCTGGTCAATCTGGAGAACGGCACTGCCAGGCGGCTGGTCAAGCCGGACCAGGTGTTCAACCGCATCCATTGCGACGACATATCAGGCGCGCTGTGGCATCTGATCAGCGGCAATAGAGGCGGCATCTTCAACGTCACCGACGATGAGCCGGCGCCGCCGCAGGATGTCGTCGCCTACGCCGCACATCTGATGAGCGTTGAGCCGCCGCCCGAAATTCCCTTCGACAGCGCCCAACTTTCGCCCATGGCGCGATCCTTCTATGGCGAGAACAAGCGGGTCGCCAATGCGGCGATCAAGGCGGCGGGCTATCGGTTTCGCTTTCCCGACTATCGCGCCGCTTTCGACCATATGTGGGCAAGCGGCGACTGGCGTGACGGTGCGCCGCGCAGCCCGATGAGGGGCGTGAAGGGATAGGATGATCGAAGCGTGGCGCTTGGCGTGGTATGATTCGGCGATTGCAGGCACGGGGGTGCGGTTCATGAAATCATCGATGCGGTCGCTTTGCCCCAGAAATGCGGTATTGGCTGCAGCACTGGCTCTGGCAGGCCTGGCCGCGCAGCCGGCAGCGGCCGAGGAGCGGGCGAAAGACCTGTTCGGCGCCGAGAAGCTGCCGACGGCCACCGCCCCGCAATCCTTTGGCTTCTATTCCAAGGGCTGTTTTGCCGGCGGCGTCGCCATTCCCATGGATGGTCCGACCTGGCAGGTGATGCGGCCTTCGCGCAACCGCCGCTGGGGCCATCCGGCGATGATCGCGCTGATCGAGAGATTGTCGCGCGACGCCGTCGCCGACGGTTGGCCGGGCCTGTTGATCGGCGACATCGCGCAGCCACGCGGCGGCCCGATGCTATCAGGTCATGCCTCGCACCAGATCGGGCTCGACGCCGACATCTGGCTGACGCCGATGCCCGACCGCACCATGACCAGGGCGCAGCGCGAGACCATGAGCGCCACCTTGATGGTCGACGACAAGACGCATCTTGTGAAGGACGCGCTGTGGACGCCGGCGCACACGCGGCTTTTGAAGCGCGCGGCGAGCTATCCGGAGGTCGAGCGCATCCTGGTCAATCCCGGCATCAAGAAAAAGCTCTGCGACACGGTCAGGGGTGACCGCTCGTGGCTACGCAAGATCAGGCCGTTCTGGGGCCACGACTACCATTTCCACATGCGCATCGGCTGCCAGCCGGGCTCGCCCAATTGCAAGGCGCAGGAAGCAACGCCGGAGGATGATGGCTGCGGCAAGCCGCTGGCCTGGTGGTTCACGCAGGAGCCGTGGCGGCCGAACAAGAACCCGGATGCGCCCAAGGCACGTGACCTGATGACGATGGCCAACCTGCCCAAGGAATGCCGCGCGGTGCTCGACGTGCCGGGGCCTGCCTCGGCCGAGGCCGCGACCTATCACGGCGACGCCGTGCCGGTCGCGGTGGCGGTGCCTGAGCCGGAAGCGCCGTCGCTGCCCGCCGTCACGGCAAGCGGCACCGCCGGCCTGCCAAGCGCGGTGAACGCCTTCACCGCGACGCCCGAGGTCGGCGTACCGGTGCCGCGGCCACGGCCGCCAGCGAAGTGATTGGCGCGCCACCCGCAGGCTCAATCGGTTTAGCCCCCGTTTTCATGAAACAGTGGCCGTTTGGCCGCAGAACCTCTCCCTGCGCGCCACCAGGCCCGAAAACCGTTTCCCTTTTCAAACTCATGCGCTAGTCAACGCAGGAACGGCGAATGCCGTCGCGGGCGCCGGGGACGGACGAGAGCATGCCAAGCACGGGCGATGACGAGACTTTGCTGCGGTTTCCGATCCTGATCGGCGATATCGGCGGCACCAATGCGCGGTTTTCGATCGTGCTCGACGCCAATTCCGAGGCCGGCGAGCCGATCATCGTCCAGACCGCCAATTACAACACCATCGACGAGGCGATCCAGGCGGCGGTGCTCGACCGCTCGTCGGTCCGGCCAAATTCGGCGGTGCTGGCCGTGGCCGGCCCGGTCGACGGCGATGAGATCGAGCTCACCAACTGTCCCTGGGTGGTCAAGCCGAGGCAGATGTTCGCCAATCTTGGGCTGAGCGACATCGTCGTGCTCAACGATTTCGAGGCGCAGGCGCTGGCCGTCGTGGCGCTTGGCGAAGAGCATATGGAAAAGATCGGCGGCGGCACGCCGGAGCCCAATGCCGGCCGCGTCGTGCTTGGCCCCGGGACCGGGCTCGGTGTCGCCGGGCTGGTCCACGCGCTGCATCACTGGATCCCGGTGCCCGGCGAAGGCGGCCATATGGACATCGGACCGCGCACGCCGCGCGATTTCGAGGTCTTCCCGCATATCGAGAAGCTCGAGGGCCGCATTTCGGGCGAACAGATCCTGTGCGGGCGCGGTCTCGTCAACGTCTACCGGGCGGTGGCCAAGGCGGATGGAAAGCCGTCGCCCTTCACCACGCCGGCCGAAGTCACCGGTGCGGCGCTGGCCAAGACCGATCCGGTGGCGCAGGAAGCCCTCGAGACCTTCGTCACCTGCCTCGGCCGCACCGCCGGCGACCTGGCGCTGGTGTTCATGAGCAGGGGCGGCGTGTTCCTAACCGGCGGCATCGCGCAAAAGATCGTGCCGGCGCTGAAGCAAGGCAATTTCCGCGCCGCCTTCGAGGACAAGGCGCCGCACAGCGCGCTGATGCGCACCATGCCGGTCTATGTCATCACCCATCCGCTGGCTGCCCTTCTCGGCCTTGCCGCCTATGCCAGGAACCCCTCGCTGTTCGGCGTCCAGACATCGGGCCGGCGCTGGCGCGACGAAGTTAGTCACCCCAAGGCATAGGCAAGCCGGCTGCTTGGCGGTAATAGGGGTGCCGAATTGCCCGGCCACGGGAAGCGAAACCGACAAAGCCCTCTGATTTGACACTTCAAACTCCAAACAAGCTGAAAGCCCGGCCCGGCGAGGTCACAGCGGTGCTGCGCCGCATTCTCGCTGAGAACAGCCACGACTATCGCTGGACCTATGTGATGGTCATCACCTGCTCGCTGATCGTTTCGGGCACGACCGCCTTCACGGCCTGGATCATGGCCCCGATGGTCAACCAGATCTTCTACGAACGGCGTGGCGACGCGATCGTGTGGATATGCGCAGGCTTCATGGCGGCCTTCCTGCTGCGCGGCTTTGCCGGCTATGGCCAGGCGGTGGCGCTGGCCAAGATCGGCAACAATCTGGTGGCGCGCTACCAGAAGCGCATTTTCGATCACCTGATGAAGCTCGGCGTCGGCTTCTTCAATGATACACGCTCCGGCCGGCTGGCGGCGCAGGTCAACGAAAACGTCGGCGGCATCCGCGACCTCCTGTCGTTGACGCTGACCTCGATCACCCGCGACGCGGTGACGCTGATCGGCCTGCTCGGCGTCATGGTCTACCAGGATCCGGTCCTGTCGCTCAGTTCGCTGCTGATCGGACCGCCGCTGATCTGGGCCGTCGTCTACCTCACCCGTCGCGTGCGGCGCATTACCCGCGAATCCGTGCTGATCAATTCGCGCCTGATCGGCGCCGTGCAGGAAGCCACGCAAGGCATCGCCATCGTCAAGGCCTTCACCATGGAGGACGAACTGTCCGGCCGCATCGGCAAGCTCGCCAGCGACGCCGAACAGCGCTCGAACAAGATTGCCCGCGTCTCCGAACGGCTGTCGCCGATTTCCGACATGCTGGCCGGCTTCGCCGTCACCTCCGTCATCGCCTATTCCGGTTATCGGGCTCTGGTTCTCGGGCAGCCGCCTGGCGCGGTCTTCTCCTTCATCACGGCGCTGATCCTGGCCTATGATCCGGCGCGCCGCCTGGCACGCATGCAGGTCGGCATGGAACGGGCTCTGGTCAATGCACGCATGATCTACGAACTGCTCGACCTCGAGCCGAAGCAGGGCGACGCGCCTGGCGCCACCAAGGCAAACTTCACCACGGGCGAAGTGCGCTTCAACAACGTGTCCTTCCGCTATGTCGAGGAGACGCCTGTCCTTCAGGACCTCAGCTTTGTCGCCGCCGCCGGCAAGATGACCGCCGTCATCGGCGCCTCCGGTGCCGGCAAGACCACACTGGTGGCGCTGCTGCAGCGCTTCTACGACGTCGAGAGCGGTACGATCGAGATCGATGGCCAGGACATTTCCAAGGTCACCAAACAGTCGCTGCGCGGCTCGATAGCCTATGTCTCGCAGGCGCCCTATCTGTTCGAGGGCACCATCCGCGACAACATCCGCTATGGCCGCCCCTCGGCCACCGATGCCGAGATCGAACAGGCCGCGCGACTGGCGGCGGCCGACGAGTTCATCCGCCAGCAGCCGCAAGGGTATGACACGCCGGTCGGCGAGAATGGCGCCACGCTCTCCGGCGGCCAGCGCCAGCGCGTGTCGATTGCCCGCGCCATTGTGCGCCAGGCGCCGATCCTGCTGCTCGACGAGGCGACATCGGCGCTCGACAACGAGGCGGAAGCGCGCGTCCAGCAGGCGCTCACCAAGGTCATGGAAGGGCGCACCACCATCGTCATAGCGCACCGCCTGTCCACCGTGGTCAATGCCGACCACATCATCGTGCTGGAACAGGGCCATCTGGTCGAAGAGGGCACGCATGCCTCGCTGATGGCCGACCCGCACAGCGTCTATGCCCGTTTCCACCGGATACAGGGCGTCAAGGGCCTGGGGCTTGTCGACGACAGCGCCCCGGCCGAAACTTCGGTTCAGGAACTAGAGACCCAGGACATCGCCGGGAGCACGCCATGAGCGAGACCACATCAGGCGAGCCGGCCGGCGATATGGGCCTTGTGGTGGTCGGCGCGGCCGGCCGCATGGGCCAGACGCTGATCCGCGCCATCCACGCCATTCCGGGCGCCCGCGTCATCGGCGCGGTCGAGCGCCCGGATTCGCCTCACCTGGGCAAGGATGCGGGGGAACTCGCCGGCGTCGGCCGCATCGACGTGGCGATCGGCAGCGATCCGTTGCCGGTCTTCGCCAGGGCCGACGGCGTGCTCGATTTCACCACCCCGGCCTCGACGGTCGAGTTCGCCGGTTACGCGGCGCAGGCGCGCATCGTCCATGTCATCGGCACGACAGGCTGTTCGGCCGACGACAACGCGAAAATCGCTGCCGCCGCCCGCCACGCGACCATCGTCAAGTCTGGCAATATGAGCCTCGGCGTCAATCTGCTGGCGGTGCTGGTCGAACAGGCGGCACGCGCGCTCGGCGCCGACGATTTCGACATCGAGATCCTCGAAATGCACCACAGGCACAAGGTCGACGCGCCTTCGGGCACGGCGCTTCTGCTCGGCGAAGCGGCCGCCGCCGGGCGCGGCATCGCGCTGGCCGGCAATGATGTGCGTTCGCGCGACGGCCATACGGGTGTGCGACAAACCGGCTCGATCGGTTTTGCCACGTTGCGCGGTGGCTCGGTGGTTGGCGACCACAGCGTGATCCTGGCCGGCACCGGCGAGCGCATCACGCTGTCGCACCATGCCGAGGACCGCGCCATCTTCGCCCGCGGTGCCGTCAAGGCCGCACTTTGGGCGCATGGCCAGAAGCCGGGACTGTATTCGATGCGGGACGTGCTTGGGCTTGCCTGAAACGACCCTGAACCATCTTCGTTCTTACGCAGGACGGAAAACCACTACACACTTTTCCTGGAATGCCCGGACCCCAGAGGAGCAAAAATGTCGAGAACCCTCGTGCTCGTGCGCCACGGCCAGAGCGAATGGAATCTGAAGAACCTGTTCACCGGCTGGCGCGACGTCGACCTGACGGAGCAGGGCCATGCCGAGGCCAAGGCCGCCGGCCAAAAACTCAAGGCGCGCGGCCTGAAGTTCGATATCGCCTTCACCTCGGCGCTGATCCGGGCACAAAAAACCTGCCAGCACATTCTCGACGCGGTCGGCCAGAGCGACTTGCAGACCGTTCGCGACCAGGCGCTGAACGAGCGCGACTATGGCGACCTCTCCGGCCTCAACAAGGACGACGCGCGCCAGAAATGGGGCGAGGAGCAGGTGCATGTCTGGCGCCGCTCCTATGATGTGCCGCCGCCCGCCGGCGAAAGCCTGAAGGACACCGGCGCCCGCGTCTGGCCCTATTACCTGCACGATCTGCAGCCGCATGTGCTGCGCGGCGGCACGGTGCTGGTCGCCGCCCACGGCAATTCGCTGCGCGCGCTGATCATGGCGCTGGACGGCAAGTCGGGCGAGGAGATCGTCAAGCTGGAACTCGGCACCGGCGTGCCGGTGATCTACCAGCTCAACGCCGATTCGACCGTGGCTTCGAAGGAAGTGCTGGAAGGCTAAGCCGGCAAGCGAGCAGCGGGTTTAAAAAAGCGCGTTGACAGCAATCGCTTGCCCGCTTATTGAGCCCGCACCAGCCCAGATGGCGGAATTGGTAGACGCGCACGGTTCAGGTCCGTGTTCCGCAAGGAGTGGAGGTTCGAGTCCTCTTCTGGGCACCAAATTCCCGTTTCGAACCATTCGATCGGTTCAGGAACCCTGAGAAAAAGCCCGGTTCGTCCGGGCTTTTTTCTTGCCCGATGACCTGCCCTCCTGGCCAGTCCCCGAACAAACCGCTTCAAACCGCGCGTCCCCTTCGCTACGCTCGCAATCATGTCTCAATCCAGCACCGCGATCTTCGGCGCCCGCCGCGACCAGGCTTTTCCCGTCCTCGCCGAGGCGGACATCGAGCGCATGCGCCGGTTCGGTGAGGCCAGCGCCTATGCCGCCGGCGAGCACATTTTCGAGGCCGGCGATGTGTCCCCGGGGCTGATCGTTGTCCTGTCGGGCAAGGTCGACATCACCCAGGACGGCAAATTTGGCCGACGCGAGACGATCGTCACGCATGGCCCGGGCAGCTTCGCCGGCGAGCTGGCGCAGCTTTCGGCCCGTCCGTCGCTGGTCAATGCGCAGGCGGCCGAGCCGGTCGAGGCGTTCGTCATCCCGTCGCAGCGACTGCGCGACCTGATGGTGCAGGAGGCCAATCTCGGCGAGCGCATCATGCGGGCGCTGATCCTGCGCCGCGTCGGGTTGCTCGAGAGTGGCACGATCGGTCCCATCATCGTCGGACCTGCCGACAATGGCGACGTCCTTCGCCTGCAAGGCTTTCTCGCCCGCAGCGGCCAGCCCCACCGCGTGCTCGATTCCAAAACCGATCCTTGCGCGAAGACGCTGTTCGAGCACTTCCAGGTCGATCCCCACCACCTGCCGGTCGTGCTGTGCCCGAATGGCAGGCTGCTGCTCAATCCGGCGGAGAAAGACCTCGCCCGCTGCATTGGCCTGCTGCGGCCGGTCGACGCCAGCAAGGTCTATGACGTCGCCATAGTCGGCGCCGGACCGGCCGGTCTGGCGGCGGCGGTCTACGCGGCCTCGGAAGGGCTGTCGACCATCGTGCTCGATTGCCGTGCCTTCGGCGGCCAGGCCGGCGCCTCAGCGCGCATCGAGAACTATCTCGGCTTCCCCACCGGCATTACCGGCATGGCGCTGATGGCGCGCGCCTACAACCAGGCGCAGAAATTCGGCGTCGAGATGGTCATCCCCGACGAGGTGAAGCTGCTCGGTGCCGCCACCGACGGTGCGCGCTATCAGCTCGCGGTCGGCGACGGCGAGACGGTGCGCACGCGCTCGGTGGTCATCGCCAGCGGCGCGCGCTATCGCCGCCTCGATGTCGCCAACCTCGCCGCGTTCGAGGGCACATCAGTGCATTATTGGGCCTCGCCCATCGAAGCACGGCTTTGCGGCGGCCAGGAAGTGGCGCTGGTCGGCGCCGGCAATTCGGCCGGTCAGGCGGCCGTCTACCTGGCCAGCCAGGTCAGGAAAGTGGTGCTGCTGGCGCGTGGCGGCAGCCTCGAGGCCTCGATGTCGCGTTACCTCGTCGAGCGCATCAGGGCGCAGCCGAACATCGAGGTGCTGACCGGCGCCGAAATCGAGGCGCTGGACGGCGAGGCAGGCAATCTCGCCACGGTACGCTGGCGCGACCGCTCGAGCGGCGCCTCGACGACGCGGCCGATCCGCCATCTCTTCCTGTTTATCGGCGCCGACCCGAACACCGATTGGCTCGCACAATCCGACGTGGCGCTGGATGCCAGGGGTTTCATCCGCACCGGATCGGACATAGCATCGGCTCATGGCGTGATGGAGACCAGCCGCAGCGGCGTGTTCGCCATCGGCGACGTGCGCTCCGGCTCGGTCAAACGCGTCGCGGCGGCTGTCGGCGAGGGCGCCCAGGTGGTGGCGGCGTTGCATGCATTTCTTGCGCGGGACGCCAGCCAGGCCGACGCGCCTCAAGTATGATCCCGAAAAGTGGGAAACCGGTTTTCGGAAAAGATCATGCTTCGAATGAGAGATAGGTCGGGAGAGTGTGATGGCGGATGAATGCAGACACGCCGCTGGGATCAAGGACGTAACGCCGAGCGCGCTCGGCTGCGAGGAGTGCCTGAAGAGCGGTTCGTGGTGGGTGCATCTGCGGCTCTGCCGCACCTGCGGCCATGTCGGCTGCTGCGACGACTCCCCCAACCGCCACGCCACCAAGCATTTTCACGCCACCAGCCATCCCGTCATAGAGGGTTACGACCCGCCGGAAGGCTGGGGCTGGTGCTACGTCGACGAGGTTTTTCTGGACCTCGGCGATCGCACCACCCCGCAGAACGGCCCGATCCCGCGCTTCTATTGAGTGCTTCGAAGAGCCGGAGAAAAGCGGGTTCGGCCTGCTTTATCGCACCGATCCGGTGACCGTGCGGTCAAGGTCGGGAACGGATTTGCGATCGTTGCCGGCAAGGGCGGCGATGATCAGCAGGCTGGCAACCACCGGCACGAACAGGATGGCGACGCGGGCTTGTACATAAAAAATAGCGCGCCATTCGCTGCGCTTCTCAGGGCTGTCGCTCATCATACTCACTTTGCAATCGACCCCCCGTAGGTCACATAGCCGTGAACGGTTAAACAACTCCTTCCGACTTCGTTAACGCAGGGTTCAAGCACGAAATTCAGCCGAGCCCGATCCGCCTGCCGCCTTGCCGGAACAACGCCTCGGCATCCGGCTCGAAGCGAAACGTGGCGATGAAATCGTCGGCGCGGTAGTCCGGCAGCGTCTTGCGGATGGCGGCGGCAAAGCCGCGCGCCTCGTCGAGCCGCCCCGCCAGTGCCAGGCAATGTGCCGCGATCGCCAGGATGATGGCGTGCGCGTTCGGCCGGGCGGCTGCCTTCAGCGCCCATCCGGCCGCCTCCTCGAACTGGCCGAGCCGGACGTGCGCCATGGCCCGCGCCCCCAGCATGCCGAACAGCAGCGGATCGAAAGGGCTGAGATGGCGCGAATGGTCGGAGGAGCCGATCGCCGCCCGCGGGTCGCCCGACTGCGAATGGACGAAGGACAGCGCATAATGGCCGAGCGCGAAATTGGGGCTGAGTTTGACCGCCTGTTCCAGTTCGCCGAGCGCGCCGTCCTGTTCGCCGCGCAGCCACAGCGCCCGCCCCATCGCCCAGTGCGCGGCCGGATTGTGGTCATCGACCAGCAAGCTCTGCCCGGCACTCTCGAAGGCCAGCGCGCTTTCGCGATCGCGGTCGCCCCAGCGCTGGAAGGCGTTCTGCCAATGGGTGAAGGACAGGCCGGCATAGGCGCGGGCGAAGGTCGGATCAAGCCGCAGGGCGCTGGCAAAGAAGTGCCGTGCCGTTTCGTTCTCGGCCTGCGTGAAACGGTACATGTGCCAGAGGCCACGGTGGTAGGCCTCCCAGGCATTGAGCGAGTTGGGAGCCTTGAGCAGGGCGCGGTTGCGTTCGACCGTCTCGATCTCGGCCGAGATCGACGACACGATGCTGTCGCCAATGTCGTCGAGCACGGCGAAGATGTCGTCCGGACGGCGCTCGAAGGTCTCGGCCCAGACGATCCTGGCCGTGCGCACCTCGACGAGTTCGACGCTGACGATCAGGCGGCCGGCCATGCTGCGCACCGTTCCCGTGGCGACATAGTCGACCTTCAGCCGGCGGCCCGCCTCCTCGGGCGCGATGGCTTCCTCGGCCAACGCAAACACCGACCCGCGCGCGATGACGAAGAAATCCCGCAGCTTGGCCAGCCGGGTGATGATGTCGTGTGTGAAACCGTCGGCCGGTCCGCCGCGCGCCTCTCCGGCAAACGGCATCACCGCCAGCGAAGCGTGGCTCGGCTCGGCGGTCTCGGCGACGGTCGGCCCGGCCACCGGCTGCGACACCATGGACAAGCCGGCCGGCCGCTCGCGGATCGCTTGCCAGGCCGCGCGCAGCGGCGCGAAATCCAGTTCTTCCGACCCGAACAGCTGCTCGGCCGCCGCCAGATGTTGCTCGGCCGCGCCGACGGCGCCACGCCGCGCCAGACCGGCCAGCAGCGCCCGGTGCGCGCGCTCCTCGAACGGCGACAGTTCCAGCCATCTGTCGAGATGAGCGACCGCTTCGTCGCAATCCGCCGGCAGGGTTTCGACGAGTCTTTCCAGCACGGCCACGTGCCAGGCACCGAAGCGACGGCGTTGTGCCGTCAGCCAGCTGTTGAAAAGCGGGCTTCGCTCGAGCTCCAGGCCGTCAAGGAACTCGCCGGCGAACAATTTCGCCAGCGCCCGCAGGCGCTCGACACCAAGCGTTGCGATGCCTTCGAAGCCGGCGCGGCTGACCTCCAGCGCATCGACAGGGCAATCCTCGAGATCGAGCGCCACCGTATCGCCTTGTGTGACGACCCGACCCCGTTCCGGCCCGTCCAGAGCGGTGCGCAACTTACTCAGGCACCAGCGCAGCTCGCCACGCGGATCGTTGGGCACATCCCACAAAAGCTCGCACAGGCGGGAGCGGCCGACGGGGTGCGGCGCCAGCGCCAGATAACCCAACAGCGCCCGCAGCTTGCGCGAGCCCGGCAGGGTGGCTGGCACTTGGTCGCGTGTGATCGCCAGCGGTCCGAGCAGGCGCACGGACGGGGCCGTTGCCCTGCCGTCCCGCCTCGCCTGTGCGGTTTCCACGTCGGTTTCCACGCCTGCTCCCACGCTGGCCTGTCGGCCCCTTGTGTATCACCAAAAGCGACAAGGCGCATCCAGTGGCGGTCATTGCCGCATCGCCGGAACGTCGGTCTTAGCGCGGCAAGGTCTCGAAACCTCGCCGCCCAGGCCGCCGGTTTGTAACCGGCCCGTGAAGATGAACAGGATCGAGGAGATCAACGATGTTGAACAAACAAAAAATCAGGAGCACCGCAGGGCGCGGCCGCCTGTTCGATAGCATCCTGGACACCGTCGGCGACACGCCGGTTGTGCGCATCAACAATCTCGCACCGGCGCATGCGACCATCTACGTCAAGGCCGAGTTCTTCAACCCGGGCGCCTCGGTGAAGGATCGGCTGGCGCTCAACATCATCGAAGAGGGCGAACGCAGCGGCGCGCTGAAGCCCGGCCAGACCGTGGTCGAGGCGACCAGCGGCAACACCGGCATCGGGCTTGCCATGGTCTGCGCGCAGAAAGGCTATCCGTTGGTCGTCACCATGGCCGACAGCTTTTCCGTCGAGCGCCGCAAGCTGATGCGCATGCTGGGCGCCAAGGTGGTGCTGACGCCACGCGCCGAAAAAGGTTTTGGCATGTACAAGAAGGCGGTCGAACTGGCCGAGGCCAATGGCTGGTTCCTTGCCCGCCAGTTCGAGACGGCCGCCAATGCCGCCATCCACGAGTCGACGACCGCGCGCGAAATCATCAACGATTTCGCCGGCTCGCGGCTCGACTGCTTCGTCACCGGCTATGGCACCGGCGGCACGGTCGTCGGCGTGGCGCGGGTCTTGCGCCGCGAACGGCCCGATGTCCGCATCGTGCTCTCCGAGCCGGCCAATGCGCAACTGGTCGGCAGCGGCAAGGCGCAGCAGCGGGGGGCCGGCGGCGCCCCTGCCGCCAGCCACCCGGCCTTCGAGCCGCATCCCGTCCAGGGCTGGACGCCGGACTTCATCCCCAACGTGCTGCAGGAGGCGATCGACGCCAGCCTCTATGACGAGGTGATGCCGATCGCCGGGCCAGAAGGCATCAAATGGGCTCGGGCGCTGGCCCAGAAGGAAGGCATCTTCACCGGCATTTCCGGCGGCGCCACCTTCGCCGTGGCGCGCCAGGTCGCGGAGAAGGCGCCGCCCGGATCGGTGATCCTGTGCATGCTGCCCGACACGGGGGAGCGCTACATGTCGACACCGCTTTTCGACGGCATCGAGGTCGAGATGGACGCCGACGAAATGGCCCTGTCGCGCTCGACGCCCGGCTGCCAGTTTCCGGCGGCTTGACGGGAGGCTGTCATGGACATCGCGCAGGAAAGCCTCGGCATGGCGGCCGAGGAAACGCTTGACCCCACCGACTGGGCCGATGTGCAGGCCTTCTCGCATCGAATCATCGACGATGCGGTAGACTACCTGCGTGAGGTGCGCGAGCGCCCCGTTTGGCGGGAGATGCCCGGCGAGGTGCGGGATCTTTTCACCGCACCCCTGCCGCACTCGCCGACGCCGCTTGCCGTCGTCTATGGCGAGGTCTCCCGCACCGTGATGTCCTATCCGATGGGCAACATCCATCCACGGTTCTGGTCGTGGTATATGGGGTCCAGCAACTTCACCGGCGCGCTCGGCGATTTCCTCGCGGCGATCCAGGGCTCCAACCTCGGTGGCGGCAACCATGCCGCCGGACTGATGGACGGCCAGGTGGTGAACTGGTGCAAGCAGATGCTGGGCTTTCCAGACTCGGCCTCCGGCACGCTGGTCAGCGGCGGCTCGATGGCCAACATCATCGGGCTGACGGTGGCGCGCAACGTCAAGGCCGGCGTCGACGTGCGCGAGCACGGCGTTTCAGCCATCGAGAAGCCGCTGCGCTTCTATGGCTCGGACCAGATCCATTCCTGCCACCGCAAGGCGATGGAAGCGCTGGGCCTCGGCAATCGGGCGCTGCGCCGCATCCCGACAGATGCCGGGCTGCGGATCAATATCGACGCCTTGCGCGCGGCGATCGTCGAAGACCGGGCCGCCGGCTTCAAACCGGCCTGCGTCGTCGGCAATGCCGGCACGGTCAACACTGGGGCGATCGACGACCTGCGGGCGCTTGCCAAACTCGCTCACGAGGAAGGCCTCTGGTTCCATGTCGATGGCTGCATCGGCGCGCTGATCGCCATCGCCCCGCAAAACGCCCACCGCGTCGCCGGCATCGAATGGGCCGATTCGGTCGCGCTCGATCCCCACAAATGGCTGCATTCGCCCTTCGAGGTCGGCTGTGCCCTGGTCAGGGATGCCGCCGCGCACCGCCGGACCTTCGCGGTGACGCCGGAATATCTGGAATCGACGCCGCGCGGCCTCGCTTCCGGCGAATGGCTGCACGATTATGGTCTGCAGACGTCGCGCGGCTTTCGTGCCTTGAAAGTGTGGATGGCACTGAAGGAACATGGCGTCGAAAAATTCGGCCGCCTGATCGACCAGAACATCGCGCAGGTCTCCTATCTGGCCGGGCTGATCGAGGCCGAGCCTTCGCTGGAGCTTGCGGCGGCGCCGACCATCAACATCGTCTGCTTCCGCTATCAGCCCGGTTTGGCGGGCGAAGCGCTGAAGGCGCTCAACACCGAGATCATGTTGCGGCTGCAGGAGCAAGGCATCGCTGCACTCTCCGACACCACCGTGCATGGCGGGCACTGGCTGCGTGTGGCGATCACCAACCATCGCACCCGACGCGACGATCTCGATCTGCTGGCGCGTGAAGTGGTGAGGCTGGGACGTGAGATCACCGCGCAGGGCCACGTGTCTTCCTAGTTCCGGGCCGCCGTGCGAACCTGCCCGCGGTGATTCGGGGAGGTCGGCGGTGACGCTGTTTCGCATGCTTGCGCTGGCGGCACTGGTCCTGGCCAATTCGGCCGAGGCCGCCGACATGGCCTTTTTCGTCAAGAACCTGCGCAAGGAGGGGGTCGCGGTCGAGCTGTTCAGCCGCGATCGCGAGACCGTCTGGCCGGGCAACGACAAGGTGTTCCTTGTCGATCCGGGCTCGCAGAAATCAGTGCCGATCTCCTGCAATCAGGGCGAACGCATCTGCTATGGCGCCTGGGTCGATGGCAACGACAAGATTTCCGCCGGCGTCGGGCCAGACAACGACCAGCCTTGCGATACCTGCTGCTTCATCTGCGTGGAGCACACGACCGAAACCATCGACCTGGTGCCGTAGCGGCGCTTCGGTGCAGGAGCCACCCCGGCGCGTCAGTCGGGAAGGCCGGCCTTCCCAAAGCCATCGAGGAAGTGCTCGCGCGTCGCGTCGTCGCGGAAGGGCTCCGTCCAGACCCAATGGCGGGTCGTGAAATGCGGATTGCCGACGAGGAACAGTTCCACCTCCGTGCGCGCCTCCTCGAGCCGGCCAAGTTGCGCAAGGCTTGCCGCCAGGAAGCGGCGTGAGCTGGTGCGGTAGGTCTCGTCCCGGCGCAGCGTCTCGACGGCGCCTGCGTAGTCGCGCGCCGCATATTGCGCCTGGCCGAGTGTCAGATAGTACCAGCTCGGTGGAAACGGGTTCAGCCGGAACGCCTTGCGGATTTGCTCCAGGGCCTCCCCGACCCGCCCGGCCAGGGTCGTTATGTCGGACAATGTCGCCCAGGCATCGGCCTCGTTCGGGTCGAGTTCGAACGCCCTGGCGAATTCGGCCTCCGACTCGGCGAACTCATGCTCATAGGCAAGCAAATTGCCGAGCACCCAGTGGCACCCGGCATCGTTGGGATCGATCGCGACCGCCTTGCGCGCCAGCTCCAGGGCAATGCGGCGGTTAGGGTCGATCGGCTCGCCCCAATGCACCCATCCCATCCAGTGGTTCATGGCAAGCCAGCGATAGGCCTCGGCGTAGTGGGGATCGAGCGCAACCGCGCGCGTCAGCATCAGATGCGCTTCCCGTGCGGTCTGCGGCGAATCATCGATCAGCTTGCGCGCCCGCACGCACAGGTCGTAGGCGTCGAGATTGGTGGGCCGGTTGCGTGGCGGCGGTGCGCGCAGCCGGCCGAGCAATGCCTCCACGATCTTGGCGGTCACCTCGTCCTGGACGGCAAAGATATCGTCCAGGCCGCGGTCGAAGCGTTCCGCCCATAGATGGTCGCCGCTGGCCGCGTCGACCAGCTGCGCGTTGATGCGCACCCGCCCCGCATCGCGCCGCGCGCTGCCCTCCAGCAGATAACGAACGCCGAGTTCCCTGGCGATCTCGCGCACGTCCATTGCCTTTCCCTTGTAGGCAAAAGTCGAATTGCGCGCGATGACGAACAGGCCGGAGATCCTGGACAGGTCGGTGATCAGGTCTTCGGTCAAGCCGTCGCAGAAAGAGTCCTGCCCGGCATCGTTGCTGAAATTGACGAAGGGCAGCACCGCTATCGAAGGCTTGTCCGGCAGCGGCAAGGGTTTCGGCTTGGCGCCGGCGAGCTGTTCGACGGCCCCCGTGAAACGATAGCCGACGCGCGGAACGGTCGTGATCCATTCCCCGCCCCCTTCACCCACAATGCCAGGCGGGCCGAGCAGCTTGCGTAGCTGCGCGATCTGGACGGTGAGGTTGCCTTCCTCGACGGCCGTGCCCGGCCACGCCGCGTCCATCAGTTCGGCTTTTCCCAAGATTTCGCCGGGTTTTGCGACGAGCGCCGCAAGCAGCTTTAGCCCCCGATAGCCAACGGCAACGGGATCGTCGTTCCGAAGCAGCGTTCCCGCACCCGGATCAAGCACGAACGGACCAAAGGCGAAGCGCTCTCCCTGCATTGGCGCATCTATAGACAATTCCGGGAAAAGTGCGAAGCGGTTTCGCCAGGAAACGCGGGGCTAGCCCTCCCGAGAGTGGCGTCAAAACAAACAGTTAGCGCAAGTTTGGAACTTTTGAGAACTATTTGGGAGGGCTTAATTACGGCGCCGCTCGTATCCTGCAGAATTCAATCTCTTTCCGGGTGAGGTCCACGGTTCCCAACGGTGTGGGCCGCCAAACCCAATGGAGGTTGCCATGAACAATACAATCGCATCGGTCCAGCATCGGGCAGTGCGGCCGGGTGTGCCCGTCCAACGATCGTCGCATCCGCGCTCCCTGCGAAGCATGGTGGCAAGCTGGCGCGAGCGGACACGCTTTCGCTGGGACCTCAAGCGAATGTCCGAGGTCAGTCCGCATCTGATCGACGATATTGGCCTGACGCAATTGCAGGCCAAGGCTGAGATCGCCAAGCTGCCATTCTGGCAGCGCTAAGGCGAAATGCCGCGACGATCTGGAAACAATCGCCGGCATCATCCCTTTAGCGGCCGGCCGTGTCGTGCCATGATCCCCTATCGGCCGTGGGGGCCGATTCTACATCGGGGGTTTTCCATGTCGTTCACATTCGCGCGCCGGCTCGCCGCCGCGTTTTCGCTTGCCGTCCTGTCTGCATCGGCCGCCCAGGCCGGCGACGTCACCTTCGCTGTCAAGAACAGCCATCCCAACGCCATGCGTCTGGAACTCTATAGCCAGGACCGCGACTATGTCTGGCCTGGCAGTGGCAAGGATTTCTATCTCGACGACGGCGAGACCAAGCAGCTGCCGATTTCCTGCAACGAAGGCGAATCGATCTGCTACGGCGCCTGGGTCGATGGCGATGAGGGCACCTATTGGGGCGTCGGCCCCGGCAACAAGGAAAAATGCGAGGATTGCTGCTACACCTGCAGCGGCGGCGAAACCGAGGAGATCGATCTGGTCCCCTGACCGGTTGCCCGCTTGACGGTTTTCCTGTTCGAGCCATAGCTTGGCCATGCATGCCGCCCAAAATCGGTTCCGGTTTCGGCGCGACGACATGCACCGAAACAAGACCATACCAAGGGTACGCCGCGCCTGTGCATTCAGGCGCGGCGTACTCCAGGCAACAGGAGCACCGCGATGGCCGGCACAGTCGAGGGCGAAAAAATCGACGTCGGGTTTTCCGGCAAGCGCTGCATCCATTCGCGCAATTGCGTGCTCGGCGACCCGCATGTCTTCGTGCCCAACGCGCCGGGCCAGTGGATCCATCCCGAGGCGGCCAGCGTCGAGAAGATCGTCGCACTGGCCGAGAACTGCCCCTCGGGCGCGATCACCTATGCGCGCAAGGATGGCGGCCCGCCGGAAAAGCCGCCCGTGGTCAACACCGTGCGGCTGCGCGAAAACGGCCCGCTGGCGGTGCATGCCGAGATCGTGCTTGGCGCCGAGACGTTTTTCCGCGCCACGCTTTGCCGCTGCGGCGCCTCCCAGAACAAGCCGTTCTGCGACAACAGCCATATCAAGGCGGGCTTTGCCGCCACCGGAGAACCGGCGCTGAAGGACACGCCGGCGCTGGAGGTCCGCGACGGACCGCTGCAGGCGACGCCGACCACGAACGGCCCGCTCAAGCTCGAAGGCAATGTCGAGATCGTCACCGGCACCGGCCACACGATCGACCGCACCACAAAGGTCTTCCTGTGCCGCTGCGGCCACTCGGCCAACAAGCCGTTCTGCGATGGCAGCCACAAGAAGGTTGGGTTTGTGGGATAGATGGGTAGCCGATCTCCCCCACGAGGGGGGAGATCGCTTGTGGCCTATCTCTCCCGGCTTTATCCGCAAGCCGGTATCGGCTAAGGGCAGGCAACCAAACAATCTGCCCGGACTTTCGCCCAAAATGACCGCCAAGACCAAGTCTGCCCCTCTCTTCCTCGGCATCGACACCGGCGGCACCTACACCGATGCCGTGTTGTGGTCCGAGACCGAAGGTCCACGGGAGGGGCCGAACAAGGGCAAGGTGCTGGCCAAGGCCAAGGCGCTGACCACGCGGCATGATCTGGCCGTCGGCATTTCGGGCGCTGTCGATGCGGTGCTGGAAAAGGCGGGCACCAATCCGGCCGATATCAAACTGGTCTCGATGTCGACGACGCTCGCCACCAATGCGCTGGTCGAGGGCCAGGGCGGCCGCGTGGCGCTGGTCATGATCGGCTTTTCCGAGGCCGATCTTGCCCGCGACGGCTTGAAGACGGCACTCGGCACCGACCCGGTGGTGTTTTGTGCGGGCGGTCATGATGTGCATGGCAATGCCGCCAAGCTCGACCTGTCCGGGCTGGAGGCGATGCTGCCGGAACTCGGCATGTCGGTGTCCGGCTTTGCCGTTTGTGCCTATTTCGCCACCCGCAATCCGGCGCATGAGATCGTCGCCCGCGAGCTGATCCGCGACAGGACCGGCCTCCCGGTTACGGCGAGCCATGAGCTGTCGGCCAAGCTCGGCGGTCCGCGCCGGGCGCTCACCACGCTGCTCAATGCCAGGCTGATCTCGATGATCGATCGGCTGGTGGCGGCGACCGAGGGGTTCCTTCAGGCCCGCAACATCGCCGCTCCCTTGATGGTGGTGCGCGGCGATGGCGCGCTGGTTTCGGCGGCATTTGCCCGCCAGCGGCCGATCGAGACGATCCTCTCCGGCCCCGCCGCCAGCCTGGTTGGCGCCCGCCACATGACCGGGCTCGACAACGCGGTGGTCTCCGACATTGGCGGCACCACCACCGACGTGGCGGTCCTCGATGGCGGCCGGCCGCGGCTCGATCCGGAAGGCGCCACCGTCGGCGGTTTCCGCACCATGGTCGAGGCGGTCGCGATGCGCACTTTCGGCCTCGGCGGCGATTCCGAAGTGATGCTGGAGGATGGCGCGCTCAATCCGAAAATCCTGCTCGGGCCGCGCCGCCTGGTGCCGCTGGCGCTGTCCGGCATGGCGCATGGCGAGGCGGTGACGGCGGAACTCGAACGCCAGTTGCGCGCGCCCAACACCGGCCGCATGGATGGCCGCTTCGCGGTCCGCACCGGCGTGCCGGACAGGCTTGCCGCGGGGCTGACCGCCCCGGAGGCAAAGCTCTACGAAGCGATCGGCGCGACGCCGCTTGCCCTCGACAGGCTGCTGACCTCGAATGCCCAGAATGCCACGCTGAACCGGCTGGTCTCGCGCGGGCTGGTCCATATCTCGGGCTTCACCCCGTCGGACGCCGCGCACGTGCTTGGCAAACAGGCGAACTGGGATGCCGCCTCCGCCCGCCTTGGCGCCGAACTGTTCGCCCGCAAGCGCGACGGCCGTGGCCAGGCGATCGCGGCCTCGCCGGAAGTGATCTCTGAACGGGTGCTCTTGACCCTGACGCGCTGGTCGGCCGAATACATCCTGGAAACCGCTTTTGCCGAGGACGGGCTCGACGGCGCGGCGACGGTGGCGCACGCGCTGGTGCAGCGCGCCGTCGACGCTCACCCCGGCATCGCCCGCCTCAGCGTCGCGCTCGACCGGCCGGTCATCGGGCTCGGCGCTTCGGCGCCGTTGCACTATGCCGGCCTGGCGCCCTTGGTGGGCAATGACTGCGTCGTGCCCCGGGATACCGACGTCGCCAACGCGCTCGGCGCCGTCGTCGGCCAGGTCAGGGTTTCGGCGGAGGCCCGCGTCAGCCAACCCAAGGAAGGCCTGTTCCGGCTTGCCTCGGGTGAGATGGTGCGCGATTTCCTCGACGAGGCGGCGGCGATCGCGGCCGCCGAGGCCGATGTCCGGGCAATTGTCGCCCAGCGGGCTCTCGATGCCGGTACCGACAGCGCCGAGATCGATGTGGCGACGGAGTTCCGGGTCTCGACTGTCGAAGCGCAGCGCATGTTCATCGAAGCGCATATCGTGGCGGTGGCCTCGGGCAGGCCGAGGATCGCGGTTTGAGGAAGAAGAGCCATCTCCGCCCTCCTCGGGGAGATTGGCCAACCGCCCAAAATGCCCCACCTACACCCTAAGCTGAATTGACCCTGCACCCCTGACATGCCAAACGCCCGCAAAGCCTTTCATCTGGAGTAGCCTGATGACCGATCGCATCGAGATCGCCGGATTGCGCATTGCCCGCGAGCTGCATGACTTCGTCGTCGACCAAGCTTTGCCCGGCCTCGACATCGAAGCGGCGCGTTTCTGGGACGGGTTCTCGGTCATCGTCCATGATCTGGCACCTAAGAACCGGGCGCTGCTGGCAAAACGCGATGCCATGCAGGAAAAGCTCGATGGCTGGTATCGCGACAATGGCGCGCCCATCGACATGAACGCTTACAAGGCGTTCCTGAAGGAGATCGGTTATCTCGTGCCGGAAGGGCCGGCCTTCAGCGTCTCGACCGACAATG
This sequence comes from Mesorhizobium sp. BR1-1-4, assembly GCF_020165375.1. NCBI lineage: Bacteria > Pseudomonadati > Pseudomonadota > Alphaproteobacteria > Hyphomicrobiales > Phyllobacteriaceae > Mesorhizobium > Mesorhizobium sp. BR1-1-4. The sequence goes on from NZ_JAIUIB010000016.1 coordinate 48,571, forward strand.
TCGACCCGGAAATCGCGGTCGTGGCCGGACCGCAGCTGGTGGTGCCGGTGATGAATGCGCGCTATGCGCTCAACGCCGCCAATGCACGCTGGGGCTCGCTCTATGACGCGCTCTATGGCACCGACGCCATCCCCGAAACGGATGGCGCTGAGAAGGGCAAGGGCTTCAACCCGGCGCGCGGCGCCAAGGTCATCGCCTGGGCCAAGGACTTTCTCGACCAGTCGGTGCCGCTCACCTCTGGCAAATGGGCAGGGGTCAACGGCCTGTCGATTGCCAACGCCGCCCTGAAGCTCAGCGCCGGCGCCGGCTCGACGACGCTGGCCGATCCCAGGCAATTCATCGGCTATCGCGGCGACGCCGCCAATCCGCAAGCCGTGCTCCTGGTGAAAAATGGGCTGCATGTCGAGATCGTCATCGACCGCGACAATCAGATCGGCCGCACCGATCCGGCTGGCATTGCCGACGTCATCCTGGAATCGGCGCTGACCACCATCCAGGACTGCGAAGATTCGGTCGCGGCCGTGGATGCCGAGGACAAGGTCGTCGTCTACCGCAATTGGCTCGGCCTGATGAAGGGCGACCTCACCGAAGAAATCAGCAAGGGCGGCAAGAGTTTCGTCCGCAAGCTCAACCCCGACCGCGCCTACATCGCCCCTGCCGGCGGCACGGTGACCGTGCCTGGCCGCTCGTTGATGCTGGTGCGCAATGTCGGCCACCTGATGACCAATCCGGCCATCCTGGACCGCGACGGCAACGAGGTGCCGGAAGGCATCATGGACGCGGCGATGACGGCCCTGATCGCGCTGCACGATGTCGGGCCGAAGGGACGGCGGATGAACTCTCGCGCCGGCTCGATGTATGTCGTGAAACCCAAGATGCATGGCCCGGAGGAAGTCGCCTTCGCCGTCGAGATGTTCGATCGTGTCGAAGCCCTGCTCGGCATGGCCCAGAACACCATCAAGATGGGCATCATGGACGAGGAGCGGCGCACCACAATCAACCTCAAGGAAGCGATCCGCGCCGCGAGGGAGCGCGTGGTGTTCATCAACACCGGCTTCCTCGACCGCACCGGCGACGAGATCCACACCTCGATGGAAGCCGGCCCGATGATCCGCAAGGGTGACATGAAGCAGGCCGCCTGGATTTCCGCCTATGAGGCCTGGAACGTCGACACGGGCTTGGAATGCGGGCTCGCCGGCCACGCCCAGATCGGCAAGGGCATGTGGGCGATGCCCGACTTGATGGCCGCGATGCTGGCCGAGAAGATCGCCCACCCCAAGGCCGGCGCCAACACCGCCTGGGTGCCATCGCCAACGGCGGCGACGCTGCACGCCACGCACTATCACAAGGTCGATGTCCATGCGGTCCAGGCGGCGCTGAAGAGCCGGCCCAAGGCCAAGCTCGACGACATATTGTCCGTGCCGGTGGCCGTGCGGCCGAACTGGACGCCCGACGAGATCCAGCGCGAACTCGACAACAATGCCCAAGGCATTCTGGGCTATGTCGTGCGCTGGATCGACCAGGGCGTCGGCTGCTCCAAGGTTCCCGACATCAACGATGTCGGCCTGATGGAAGACCGCGCCACGCTGCGCATTTCCTCGCAGCACATCGCCAACTGGCTGCGCCACAAGGTCTGCTCGGAAATCCAGGTAATGGATTCCTTGCGGCGCATGGCGGCAATTGTCGATCTGCAAAATGTCGGCGACCCGCTCTACCGGCCGATGGCCGCCGACTTCGACGCTTCCATCGCCTTCCAGGCCGCCTGCGACCTGGTGTTCAAGGGAACAAGCCAGCCCAACGGCTACACCGAGCCTGTGCTGCACAAGCGCAGGCTGGAGTTGAAGGCCCGTCAAGGTAGGGCGATGCCACGTTGAAAGGGTTTGGAGCGCCGACTGGATGTCGCCGGTCCGCGTAGTCGGCCATCGAGCGGCGAAGACGGCGGCGTCAGCCCCAGCGGCAATGTCGTGCCGAAGGCGGCAGGCTCTTATGGCTGGATACGGTTCCTTTGCTTTTTTCAGTTAGTGCTGGCTGGAAGGCTCGGGAGCATTGGCATGGCCAACACGATGGCGATCGAAAAGAAACTGTTGAATTCCGTCCATGACCGGGCGGTTTTCCAGCGCCGCGTGCGCATCCTGTCCGACCGGCTGGCCGACGAACTGGGCCCGGCCGGCACCGTTCTCGATCTTGGCTGCGGCGACGGCTCCATCGCCAAGGCGATCATGGAAAAAAAGCCGGGGCTGACGTTTCGCGGCATCGACGTGCTGATCAGGCCGCAAACCCATATCCCGGTAGAACTGTTCGATGGCAGCACCATTCCCGCCGCGAATGGCTCCTATGACTGGGTGACGATTGTCGATGTGCTGCATCATGCCGACCACCCGGGCCATCTCGTGCGCGAGGCGGCCCGCGTGGCGCGCAAGGGCGTTGTCATCAAGGATCACCTGCGCGAAGGCTTCGCGGCCTACCAGACGCTTCGTTTCATGGATTGGGTGGGCAACAAGGGGCACAATGTGCGCCTGCCTTACAACTATCTCTCCAAGGCCGAGTGGGACGCCATTTTTGCCGCCGCGGGTATCACACCCCGCACCTGGCGTGAGAAGCTGTCGCTCTATCCGTTCCCGGCCAGCGTGTTTTTCGACCGTCGCCTGCATTTCATCGGGACCTTGCGATAGATAACCGGAGCTGCGCGGAACGCGGCTACGCCGCCTGCGCCATACGCTCCGAACTCATGCGATAGGAAATCGCTTCGGCCAGATGGATGCGGCCGACACATTCGCTGGCGTCGAGGTCGGCGAGCGTGCGCGCCACTTTGAGCACCCGGTGGTAGGCCCGCGCCGAAAAGGCGAGTTTTTCGCTGGCATCCTTGAGCAGCGACAGGCCTGCGGCGTCCGGCATGGCGATCGTCTCGATGACGGCAGGAGAACAATGCGCGTTGGTGGTGGCGCTGTTGACGCCGAGCCGCTCGAAACGCTCGCGCTGGATGGTGCGGGCACGTGCCACGCGCGACGCCACGTCGGCGCTCTTTTCCGCTCGATCCGGCCGGATCAGGTCGCTGGCCGAGACCGCCGGCACTTCGATCCTGAGATCGATGCGGTCGAGCAGCGGACCTGAAATGCGCGCCTGGTAATCGGTGCGGCAACGATCGCCGCGCAGGCAGCGATAACCCGGTTCGCCGGCCATGCCGCAGCGGCACGGGTTCATCGCCGCCACCAGCTGGATGCGGGCCGGATAGGTGACGCGATGGTTGGCCCGTGCGATCATGCAGTCGCCGGTTTCAAGCGGCTGGCGCAGCGCATCGAGCGTCTGCGGCGTGAATTCGGGGAACTCGTCGAGGAACAGCACGCCGTGATGAGCGAGCGACACCTCGCCCGGCCGCGCGCGCAGGCCGCCCCCCACCATCGCCGCCATCGAGGCCGAATGGTGCGGGGCGCGGAACGGCCGCCGGTCGGTCAGCTTGCCTTCGCCGAGCTCGCCGGCCACCGAGGCGATCATCGAGACTTCGAGCAGTTCCTTCGGCGCCAGTGGCGGCAGGATCGACGGCAGGCGCTGCGCCAGCATCGATTTGCCTGAGCCTGGCGGACCGATCATGAGCAGATTGTGTCCGCCGGCGGCCGCCACTTCCAGCGCCCGCTTCGCCGTCTCCTGGCCCTTGATGTCGGCAAGGTCGGGCAGGTCGCGCGCCGCCGCGCGGATGCCGGCCTCCGGGCGCGACAGCACCTGTGTGCCGCGGAAATGATTGGCGATCGCAATCAGGCTGCGGGGCGCGAGAATGTCGAATTCCCGCCCCGCCCAGGCCGCTTCCGGCCCGCAAGCGAAGGGACAGATCAGCCCTTTGCCTTCGGCATTGGCGCCGATCGCCGCCGGCAAGGCACCGGCAACGGCGGTGATCGTACCGTCGAGCGACAGCTCGCCCAGCACGACATAGCCAGCCAGCATGTCGCCCGGAATGGCGCCAAGGGCTGCCATCAAGCCGAGCGCGATCGGCAGATCGTAGTGGCTGCCTTCCTTCGGCAGATCGGCGGGCGCCAGGTTGACGGTCACCTTCTTCGACGGCATCGACAGGCCCGACGCATGCAATGCCGCCTGCACCCGCTCGCGGCTTTCCGCCACCGCCTTGTCTGGCAGGCCGACGATATGCATGTTGACCTTGCCGGGCGCGATCATCACCTGCACGTCGACCGGCACCGCCTCGATGCCCTGGAAAGCGACCGTACGAACCCGCGCCACCATTGTCTGCCCCCGATGCCGGCTCGCCCTTGCCCCTTAACGGGCCGCGAGCGACGTCAACGCAAGACAACCACAGATTTCAGCCCAGGGCAAGAACATTACAGGAACAAGTGAGGTGAGCGCATGGAGCGACTACTGGCTGGTGCATTCCGAAAGCCGCCGCAACACGCCTAAGATCAAGCTGTTCCGAGATTGGGTCCCAGACGGCTGACGTCAGGGAGAGCGCGAACAGCGCCGGCTCTGAGGCGCCACTCTTGATCAAATCGGGAACATTGGCGCAACCGGTAGCCGCACAGGTTGCGCGCCGGTTGTGCCCGGCTGCAAAAGCGGAACATGGTTAACACAAACTGAAAACAAATTATGTCCGCTTCCCCTCCACCGCGTCCCAGAACAGGCTGGCGATGTCGGCGCCGCCGAAGCGCTTGACCTCGCGCACGCCGGTCGGCGAGGTGACGTTGATCTCGGTCATGTAGTCGCCGATGACGTCGATGCCGACCAGGATGAAGCCGCGCTCTTTCAGCGACGGCCCGATGCGGGCACAGATTTCGCGCTCGCGTGTCGTCAACTCGGTCTTCTCGGCGCGGCCGCCGACATGCATGTTGGAGCGGGAGTCGTGCTCGGCCGGCACCCGGTTGATGGCGCCGACCGGCTCGCCGTCGATCAGAATGATGCGTTTGTCGCCCTTGCGCACATCCTTCAGGTAACGCTGCACGATATAGGGCTCGCGAAACATCTGGCCGAACATTTCGAGCAGCGAGGCGAGATTGCGGTCGGCTTCAAGCATGTGGAAGATGCCGGCGCCGCCATTGCCGTAGAGCGGCTTGACGATGATGTCGCCGAATTCCTTGCGGAAGGCGGCGACTTCGAGCGGATCCTTGGTGATCAGCGTGTCCGGCATCAGGTCCGGGAACTCGGTGACGAAAATCTTTTCCGGGCTGTTGCGCACCCAGGCCGGGTCGTTGACGACCAGCGTCTTTGGATGGATGCGCTCGAGGATGTGGGTCGTGGTGATGTAGTTCATGTCGAAGGGCGGGTCCTGGCGCAGCAGGACGACGTCCATTTCGGACAAGTCGGTGCGCACCTTTTCGCCCAGCGAATAGTGGCTGCCCTTTTCGTCGCGCACCGTCATCTCCTCGACGCGGGCAAACACCTTGCCGTCGCGCATCGACAGCCGGTCGGGCGTGTAGTGGAACAGCTGGTGACCGCGCCGCTGCGCCTCCAGCGACAGGGCGAACGAGGTGTCGCCGGCGATCGACACGGTGGAGACATGGTCCATCTGGACGGCGATTTTCAACTTCATGGCAGGTCCCCAGCATAGTCGACGCAAGCGATATAGGCGTCGCGGCGCGTTCTGCCAATCGCGACGTTTTGAACATTGGGATCAGCAAGGCGCGCCTGCCGGTTGCAGACAAGACGAAAACTGACATCATCGCTTTCTTAAGCCTTGCCGTGCGACGGTAAGCTCCGAATGCAGCCGGCCGACCTGACGCAGCGCCGGGCACCCGATGGAACGACGATCATGAACGCGCTCACTGCCGTCCGCGCAGCCTCGACCCAGCAGCTCGAACTCACCATTCTGATGCCATGCCTCAACGAGGCCGAGACGCTCGCCGTCTGCATCGGCAAGGCCAAGGCCTTTCTCGACCAATCCGGCATAGCGGGCGAGGTGCTGATCGCAGACAATGGCAGCACCGACGGCTCGCGGGAGATCGCCGCGCAAGGCGGTGCTCGTGTCGTCCCGGTGGCGCAGAAGGGCTATGGCGCGGCCCTTCTGGGCGGCATCGCCGCCGCCAGGGGACGCTTCATCATCATGGGCGATGCCGATGACAGCTATGATTTCGGTGCACTGGAGGCATTCGTGGCGCGGCTGCGCGGCGGCGCCGACCTGGTCATGGGCAACCGCTTCCGCGGCGGCATAGAGGCTGGCGCCATGCCGGCTCTGCATCGCTATCTCGGCAATCCGGTGCTGAGCTTCGTCGGCCGCCTGTTCTTCCGCATCAAGACCGGCGACTTCCACTGCGGCCTGCGCGGCTTCAACGCCGGCAGCATCAGGAAGCTCGATCTGCAGACCACCGGGATGGAATTCGCCAGCGAAATGGTGGTGCGCAGCGCGCTTGCCGGGCTGCGCATCGAGGAAGTGCCGACCACGCTCAAGCCCGACGGCCGCAGCAGGCCGCCGCATCTCAGGACCTGGCGCGACGGCTGGCGGCATCTCAAATTCCTGCTGGTCTACAATCCGCGCTGGATGTTCTTCATTCCAGGGGCGGTGCTTTCCGGCCTCGGCACGCTGTTCGCGGCGCTGCTGGTGTTCGGCCCCTTGCGGGTGGTCGACAATCTTTCGCTCGATCTCAACACCTTCGTCGCCGCCTGTTTCATGATCGTCACCGGCATCCAGCTCATCACCTTCGGTGCCATTTCGCGATACTATGCCGAAATTACCGGCATCCTGCCGCCAAGCCGCGGGTCGGACTGGCTGACCAGGACCATCAGCACCGACCGTCTCGCCGCCAATGCCGGCATCTGCTTTGCCGCCGGCTTCCTGTTCTGCCTCTATGCCGTGGCGCGCTGGGCCCATCTCGGCTTCGGTCCGCTGAACGATTCCGAAATTCCGCGCATCGTCGTGCTGGGCTTGAGCCTGATCGTCATTTCGTTCCAGGTCTTCTTTTCGGCATTCCTGCTCGGTGTGCTGGAGATACCTGTCAAGCGGCTGAAGGCCGGGCTGTCGCGGGAAACGACGGCACGCGAGCAACAATGACCGACGTGCTGCCGGCGCTTGTCCAGGCGCGCCCGTTCCGCTTCATGGTGGTGGGCATCGGTGCGGCGGGATTGTTTTTCGCGCTCTCGTGGCTGCTGGTTTCGCTGGGCGTTCCGCCATTCGCCGGCAGTGCCATCGCTTATGCGACGGCGTTCGTCATTGCCTATCGCGCGCAACGGGGCTGGACGTTTGGTGCGGAACACGATCACAAGGTCGCGTTCCCGCGCTATCTTACCTTGCAAGCCGGATGCGCCGCTTTTGCCGGCCTCGTCTCGCAGGTGGCGGTGACGCATTTCGGCCTGTCGCCCGTCGCCATGTCGGCGCTGACGACGGTCGTGACAAGCACCATCAGTTATCTGGTCTCGAGGCTTTGGGTGTTTCCGGCGCGCGGCCACGGCTATCCCGGGAAAATGACCGCTGGCCATGCCGCGATGCCTTCCAAGGACACCGCCTGTCCCTCCTGGCGGGCGGACATGCTGGCGGCGCTGCTCGCGGCCCTGGTGCCGCTCCTGGTCTATGCCATCGCCGGATTTCCGCAACTGGCCAACCCGGCGGGCGACAATGACAGCCTGCTGCAACTGGTCGAGTTCCGCGATCTTCTGGCCGGCCAGGGCTGGTTCGACCTGCACCAGTACAGGATGGGACTGGAAGGCGGCTTCGTCATGCATTGGTCGCGGCTGCTCGACGCGCCGCTGGCCCTTGGCGTCCTTGTCATGTCGGCCCTGACGGGCAACGTCGCCTTGGCTGAACAGATCGTGCAGGTGGCCTGGCCTGCCCTGCTGTTCTGGCTGGCGGTCTTCTGCCTCATCCGCGCCGCGCGCGCTTTCGCCGGCGGCCACGCTGTCCTGCCCGCCGCCGTCGTCGGTGGCGCCGCGCTCTACTACCTCGGCATTTTCTCCCCAGGTTCGCTGGATCATCACAATGTGCAGCTGATGCTGATCCTGGCGAGCCTTGCCTTGCTGCTCGAGGCTCCCTTGCTGCGGCCGGCCGCCTTGCTCTCGGGCATCTGGGCCACGCTGAGCGTGGCCATCGGCATGGAAAGCGCTCCCTACGCCGGAACCCTTGGCGCCGCTGTCGCGCTGCTGTTCCTTGGCAATGGTGCTCGGGAAAGGCTGACCGCGAGGGACTTTGGCCTCGGCGTCGCCGCTGTTTCGGCTCTCGTCTTCGTCGCCACCGTCCCGGCATCCGCATGGACCCAGGCACAGTGCGACACATTTTCGATTGTGCAGTTCGCCGTCGCCGGACTTGCCGGCGCGGGGCTGGCGGCCATCGCCTCGTGGAAGGCCGCCAGTGCCACCGCCGCCGGCCGCCTGGCCTCGCTCGGCCTGCTTGGGCTAGCCCTTGCGGCTGTGGTTGTATTCCTGTTCCCGCAATGCCTGGCCTCGCCCTATGCCAACCTCGATCCGCGCCTGAAGGAGATGTGGCTCAGCCATATCGACGAGGCGCAGCCGCTGTTCCAGATCGTCACCAATGATCCGGCCAGAGCGGTGGCACGGTTTGCCACGCCGTTGGTGGCCATCATCCTGATGGCGCTCCGCGTCGGCCATGGCTGGCGTCGGCAGGACAGCCTTGTCGGCTCGCTGCTGGTTATGGCGTTCCTGGTCAGCGCCTGGGAAGTTCGCGGCTCGACCTTCTCCATCGCCTTCGCGGTGATCCCGCTTGCGGCATGGATCGCCTGCTGGCGGCAGCGTGCGCAAACCAGTCCGTCCAACAGCGCCGCACTCAGGATGGCCGCGGCCTGGCTGATATCGGTAAATGCAATCTGGGCAGGCGCTGCCGGGGCGGCGTCGAGTGCTTTCCAAACCGACGCGGCTGCCACCGGTGCCAAGGCCGCAGACACGGCTTGCCTCGGCAAGGCATCGTTCGCGGCGCTCGGCCGGATGCCGGCCACAACCGTGCTTTCGCTCTCGAATCTTGGCTCGCCGATACTGGCCTTTACCGGTCACCGCGTGCTGGCCGGACTCTACCACCGCAACGTCGCCGGAAATCTGGTCGCGCTCGATGCCTTGCTGGGCTCGGATGCCGATGCCAGAACCGTTGTCGAAAGGCATCATGTCGGCCTTGTCGCACTCTGCCGTGGCAATGCGGAAAGCCGCCTGCTCATGGCCAGGGCACCGGACGGTTTCCTGGCCAGGTTGATGAGCGGGGACGTGCCGGACTGGCTGGAGCCGGTGGCGGAGACCAAGGGAAGACCCCTGGAACTGTATCGCGTCAAGTCAAACGATTGAAAATCCAAGCGCTTGACGGATCCTATAGCCGGCTTCACGAAGCTATCCGGCTTACGGTTTGGGCACCGCTCGCGGCGAAAGCCGGACCCCTTTTCGGGATCATGCTCCGGCCACAAAAATCGGTCCGTGGGATACGTTTCCTAAAGGGTTTGCTGCCAGTCTGGAAAATAAATTCCGACGACAAAAGCAGGGACGAACAGGGACACCGATGCAAACTCCGTTTGGCACCGGTCAGGCAAACAGGGAAAGCACGGATCTGGCGTTCACCGATCCGTTGACCGGGCTTGGCAATCATCGCCGCTTCTTCGACAAGGTCGACCGCCTGATCAGCGACCGTTCCGACGATCCCGCACCCTTCACCGTCGGCATTCTCGACCTCGATGGTTTCAAGCCGATCAACGACCTGTTCGGCCACAAGGCCGGCGACGACATCCTGATCCAGGTGGCGATGCGGCTGCGCGCCTCGATGGACGGCCATTCGACGGTCTGCCGCATCGGCGCCGACGAATTCGCCTTCCTCTACCCGCTGGTGTTCTCGGAGGAGGCGGCGGCGGAAAAATCCCGCATGCTGATCGAGATCCTGTCGGCGCCCTACGATGTCGGCGAACGCACCGCCAGGCTCTCGGCCTCGGTCGGCTGCTCATTGTTCTATTCCGGCGACGAGACCACCGAGATCCTCATCAACAAGGCCGAAACGGCGCTCTACCATGCCAAGCGTTCCGGCCGCGGCCGCGTCGTCGTCTATACCCGTGAGATGGAGGAGGCCGCCAAGCGCGTCACCCGCATCGAGCAGGCGCTGCGCCGCGCCGTCTCGGCCGGCGAGGTGGAGCCGCATTTCCAGCCGATCGTCGATCTCACCACGCGCCGCACCATCGGCTTCGAGACTCTGGCGCGCTGGACAGACCGCGACCTCGGCGCGGTGCCGCCGACCGTCTTCATCCCCATCGCCGAGGAGCGCGGCATCATCGGCCCGTTGTCGCAGCTCGTGCTGCGCAAGGCCACCGAGGCCGCCAGGAGCTGGCCGAAAGACCTGTTCCTGTCCTTCAACCTGTCGCCCTCGCAGCTCGTCGACCAGAACACCGGCCTGCACATACTGGCGATCCTTGACCGCACCGGCTTCGATCCGCGCCGGCTGGAGATCGAGATCACCGAAACCGGCCTGATGAACGACCCGGCTTCGGCGGCGCAGATCGTCGAGGATCTGCGCCGCGTCGGCATCCGTGTCTCGCTCGACGATTTCGGCACCGGCCAGTCCTCGCTCGGCCGCCTGCGCGAATTCCATTTCGACAAGCTCAAGATCGACCGCGCCTTCGTCTCCTCCATTCTCGACGACCGGCCGTCCGAACACATCATCCGCGCCATCCTCGCCATGTGCGAAGGGCTTGGCATGGACGTGGTCGCCGAAGGCATCGAAGAGGAGGCGCAGGCCGATCGCCTGGTCCAGTTCGGTTGCGCCGGCGGGCAGGGCTATCTGTTCGGCAAGCCGGCCGATGCCGACGCGACATTGGGCTACCTCCGTGATTCCTTCCGTGGCGCCTTGCGCGCCAAGGCGATCTGAGCGGCAGGTTTCGGCCCTGCCCGCGATGCGGCGATGCCGCCTGGCGGGGTCGAGCGCGGGCGCGATCGCCTTTTTGTCAGACATAAGCCCCGAAATCGGTCTTTTCGCCCTTGCCCGCCGGACGTGTCTGGCTAGGATGCGCGCCGGTTGACCCGGGAGACGAAAAATCATGATGCCATCGGCGCGTTTTGCCGACCTCGAAGGCGCTTCGGTGCTGATCACCGGCGGCGGCTCCGGCATCGGCGCGGCATTGACCGAAGGGTTCATGCGCCAGGGCGCCAAGGTCGCCTTCATCGACATCGCCGACAAGCCCAGCATCGCACTCGCCGACCGTATCGAGGAAGAGCTCGGCCGTCGGCCGCTCTATCTCAGGACCGATCTGCGCGATATCGAAGCACTGCGGGCGTCCGCCGCGAAGGCGGCCGAAGCGCATGGCGACGTCACCGTGCTGGTCAACAACGCCGCCTGGGACGAACGCCACGCCGTCGAAGACGTGACGGTGGAGTTCTGGGACAATAACCAGGCTATCAACCTGCGGCCGCATTTCTTCACCGCGCAGGCGGTGGCGCCGGGCATGAAGCGCGCCGGCGGCGGCTCAATCATCAATTTCACCTCGACGTCCTATCTGATCAATCATCCCGACCTGCCGGCCTACACCGCCGCCAAGGCCGGCATCCTCGGCCTCACCAAGGGGTTGGCCGGCAAGCTCGGGCCCGACCGCATCCGCGTCAATGCCATCGCGCCCGGCTGGGTGATCACCGAGCGGCAGAAGCAGCTCTGGGTCACTGAACAGGCGCTTGCCGCCCATGTCGCCAAGCAGTGCATCAGGGACGTCATGCGGCCGGACGACATGGTCGGCACGGTGCTGTTCCTGGCCTCGGATGCCTCGCGCATGCTGACCGCGCAGATGCTGATCGTCGATGGAGGTTTCCTGTGAGCCCGGGGTTTGCCAGCAGCGTGCCGGCAGTCGCGGCGCTCGATTGGGGCACGACCCGGCTTCGGGCCTGGCTGATCGACGGCGGCGGCAAGGTGCTTGCCGAGCGGCGCGGCGACGATGGCCTGATCACCGCGCGCGAAAAGGGCTTCGCCAACGTTCTGGAGGGCCATCTGGCAGCGATGGGCGCGCCGGAGGAATTGCCCGTCATCATCTGCGGCATGGCCGGCTCCCGCCAGGGCTGGCTGGAGGCGCCCTATGTCGGCGTGCCGTCGCCGCTCGGAGCCATTCTCGGCGGCGCCGCTAGGGTGCCCGGGCAGAAGCGCGACATCCGCATCATTCCCGGCCTTGCCCAGCGCCTGGCCGACGCGCCCGATGTCATGCGCGGCGAGGAAACGCAGCTTGCCGGCGCCGGCCTGCCCGCCAGGGGCCGCGAACTGGTCTGCATGCCCGGCACGCATTCGAAATGGGTGCTGGTCGAGGACGGCGCCGTCGCCGGCTTCGGCACCTGGCCGACGGGCGAGCTGTTTTCAGTGCTTGCCGCGCACTCAATCCTGCGCCATTCGCTGGGTGAACATCCGAGCCCGGTTGCTCCAGACAATCCGTTCTTCCGCCGCTGGTGCGAAACAGCGCTGGCCGATGGCGGCGACGTCACCTCTCGGCTGTTTGCCATCCGCGCCGCCGGCCTGCTCCAGGACCTCCAGGCCGATAATGCCGCCGCCTGCCTGTCCGGCTTGCTGATCGGCGGCGAGATCGCGTCGGCCCGGCGCCGGCATGGCGCCGGCGCGACATCGGTCGTGCTGGTTGCCTCGGGCGCGCTGGCCGGGCTCTACCAGGCCGCCCTTGGCCTCGGCGGGCTTGGTGTGCGGACAGTCGACGCGGACGAGGCTGTACGCGCCGGTCTCGTCGAGGCCGCGCGGGAGAATGGCATGATTGCCAGAAGTGGAGCCGCCATATGACCGAGACCGCACCCTTTCCAAAACTTAAGCGCGGTCTGGTCGCCATCCTGCGCGGCCTCAAGGCAAGCGAGGCGATCGCCATCGGCCAGGCATTGTTCGATGCCGGCATCGAGGCTATCGAGGTGCCGCTCAATTCGCCCCAGCCGTTTTCGTCGATCGCCAGGCTTGTTCAAGTGCTGCCGAAGACAGCTTTGGTCGGCGCCGGCACGGTGCTGACCGCGGCCGACGTCGATAGTCTTCACGCGGCCGGCGGACAACTGCTGGTCAGCCCCAACATCGATGCCGAGGTGATGGGCCGCGCCGCGCATTACGGCATGGTCACCATGCCTGGCGTGTTCACTCCCACCGAGGCCTTCCAGGCGATCCGGCTCGGTGCCTCGGCGCTGAAATTCTTCCCCGCCAGCGTGCTCGGCGCATCGGGCATTTCCGCGATCCGGGCGGTGCTGCCGGCGCAGACGCTGGTCGGCGCGGTCGGTGGCGTTTCGGAAAAGGACTTTGCCGGCTACAAGGCGGTTGGCGTGACGGTCTTCGGGCTCGGCTCCAGCCTGTTCAAGCCAGGCATGAGCGTCGATGATGTGGCGGCGCGCGCCCACGCAGCCGTCACTGCCTGGGATGCGGTATTCGGAGAAGCATGATGAGTGAACCGATCGTTTCCGTCTTTTCCGATCATGTCTGCCAGCTCGGCGAAGGGCCAAGTTACGATCCCGGCACGGATGCGCTGTTCTGGTTCGACATCGTCAACAGCCAGCTCCTGGAAAAGCCCTTGGCCGGCGGCGCGCTGAAAATCCACGAGCTTGGCCAGATGGCAAGCGCGATCGCCATCATCGATGACAAGCGACAGCTGATCGCCACCGAAACCGGGCTTTTTGTCCGCGACGTCGCCACCGGCGGAATGACGCTGCACACCGCCATCGAGGCCGACAACCCGGTCACCCGTTCCAACGATTCCCGCGTCCATCCCTGCGGTGCCTTGTGGGTCGGTACCATGGGCAAGGGCGAGGAGAAGGGCGCGGGCTCGATCTACTGGTTTTTCAAAGGCGAACTGCGCCGCCTGTTTTCGGATATTACCGTCTCCAACTCGATCTGCTTTTCATCGGACGGCGCGCTTGCCTGCTACACCGACACCTCGACCGGATTGCTGATGCGCGTTGCCTGCGATCCGGCGACCGGCCTGCCCGTCGGCGAGCCGAAGATCTTCGTCGATCACCGCTCGGCCAAGGGCTATATCGACGGTTCGGTGCTCGACCGCGACGGCATCCTGTGGAACGCCGTCTGGGGTGGCAGCGTCATCGAGGCCTATGGGCCGGACGGCGAGCTCGTCCGCACGGTCGCCATGCCGGTGACGCAGCCATCCTGCCCGGCCTTCGTCGGCAGGAATGCCGATCGGCTGGCCGTGACCTCGGCCTGGTCGGGCAAGAATGAAAAGCAGCGTCTGCTCGACCTGCAGGGCGGCATGACCTTCCTGCTGGACATTCCTGTCAATGGCCGCCTGGAACCCCGCGTCCTGATCGCCTGACATTGCCGGACGCGAGCCCCGAGGCCTTGGTCTCAATCCTGGCGCTGTCACGCAGGCGTCCGGCGCGCGTCGATTTCGCGAAAGCCGATTGTGCGGGCCGTGCGATGGTAGGTCATCGCACCGTCGGGAACCGCCACATCATGCCAACGCACAAGCCGAAACTGGTCCTTGTCCACGAGCCCGAAAAGGCTTGTTTCGACCGCTTGCTCGCCGACGGTCATGCATCGCGGCGTGCCGCCGAAATCTCGTCCTATCTGGCGCAGTCGACCGATCTCGCTCTCGAATTCGATGCGCTGGCCGCCGCCTGCGAGGCGCGCGGCCTGTCCTTTGCGCCGGTGGTGCTCGACGATGCGGCCAAGGTGCTCAACGGTGAGGATCCGCGGACCACACTGGTCTGGACGCTGACCGACGGCGTCGCCTATTTCCGTGGCGGCGCGGCACCCGCTTTGGCAAGACTGAGCGGTTTCAACACCATCGGCGCCGACGATTCGCTGTTCGCGCTCTGCCAGGACAAGTTCCGCTCCGGCGCCGTGCTTGGCGCGCTCGGCCTTCCGGTGCCGCAGGCCGGTCTCGCCCGGGATGGCGAATGGCTGGTCGAGGCGCCGGCCTCCGCCGCCGGCTGGTTCGTCAAGCCCAACCGCCTCGGCGCCAAGATCGGCATCTGGCCGGATTCGCGCGTAACCGATCTCGCTCACGCGCTGGAGCTTAGCCGGCGTGTTTTCGCCTGTTATCGGGACGATGTCGTGGTCCAGCCCTATGTCTCCGGCCGCAACGTCCGCGCCAGCTTCCTTGGGCTGATGCCGGATACCGGGGTCGAAGCGCTCGGCGTCGCCTTTGTCGAGTCGGGAGGTGATTTCCAGACCATGGAAGACAGTTTGGCGCTCTATGGCGAGACCGGCGAGGCGGCGAAGGCTGCCGGGCAATACGCCGAACCCGAACTCGCTGCGGTCGCGGACAGCCAGCCGGTGGCCGATGCGAGGATCAGGGGGATCGCCGAACGGCTCATCACCGGGCTCGGCCTGCGCGACGTGTTTTCCATCGATCTCAGGGTGGAGGCCGACGACACGGCTCACCTCATCGAGTTCGAGGTCTGTCCTGGCCTGCCTTGCTTCGATTTTCGCGACTATTGCCGCCGGCAATGGGGGCTGAGCCTTGCCGACGCCATGGCCGAGACGGCAGCTAATCGGCTTTCCGCGCGGATCTAAATCCCTTCGACCAGCACGATCTCGCCGTCGGCGACCTTCTGGCGGATGGCCACCGCCCGCTGATATTCCGGCGAGTGGTAGCAGTCATGCGCGGCCGCAAGCGATTCGAATTCGATGATGACGTTGCGCCCGCGACCAGGCCCTTCGGCCTTTTCATGCGCACCGCCGCGCGCCAGGAATTTCCCGCCGAAACGGTCGAAGGCCAGCTTCGAAGCGGCGACATAGTCCTTGTAGCCTTCTGTGTCGCGCACATCGACGCGAGCGATCCAGTATCCCTTGGGCATGATTGTTCTCCGGTTTTAATCTGGGACCTCAGGCCGAGCGCATTTCATCGAGGATGGCCTCGGCCGCCTCGCGTTTGCTGGCCGCGGCAACGATCGGCCGGCCGACGACGAGGTGGCTGGATCCGTTGCGGATCGCTTGCCCCGGCGTTACCACCCGCTTCTGGTCGCCATGGTCGCTGCCGACAGGCCGGATGCCCGGCGTCACCACCGCCATGTCAGGGCCGACGATGCGGCGCACCGCTTCGGCTTCCGCGGCCGAGCAGACGATGCCGCCCATGCCGGCATGGAGCGCCTGTTCGGACCGCCGCAGCACCAGCGTGTGCGGGTCGTATTCATAGCCGGCATCGATCATGTCCTGCTCGTCCATCGAGGTCAGCACGCTGACGGCGAGCAGGCAAAGCTCGCTGCCGCGCGCCGCCTCCACCGCCGCCTGCATCGCCTTGGGATAGGCGTGGATGGTCAGCATGGTCATGCCCATCCTGACGATGTTCTCGACGCCCTTGGCCACCGTGTGGTCGATGTCGAGCAGCTTCATGTCGAGGAAGATTTTCGTCCCACCGCTGGCCAGCTCCCTGGCAAAGTCGAGGCCGCCGGCAAAAGCCAGCTGATAGCCGATCTTGTAGAAGGAGACGACGCCGTCGAGCTCGCGCACCGCCTGCTCGGCCTCCTTCACGGTCGGCACGTCGAGGCCGACGATCAATCGCTCCTGCATGGAATGAGGCTGCAGGGTTGCGGCGGTCACGCCTCGACCCTGGTCGACAGCATGCGCGAGGTTTCGATCAGCGTGCGGCATAGGTGCTCCATCGATTTGTGCAGTCTTTCGTCACGGAAATGGCCGTCCCCGTCGAAGGCGTCGCCACCCTCCGGCACCGAGCATTCCGGTGTCACCACTTCCATCTGGCAGCGCACCAGCACGGCACGCAAATGGTTGATGCAGCGGATGCCGGCGAAGTGCCCGTTGGAGGACGAGCAGAGGCCGGCGACCTTGCCGGCAAGCGGCCTGACCGACCGGCCGCCATCCCGTCGCACCCGGCTCACCCAGTCGATCGTGTTCTTGAGCAGCGGCGGGATCGAACCGTTATATTCCGGCGTCGCGATCAGCAGCCCGTCATGGGCTGATATCAGCCGCGCCAGCTTCTGGGCGTTTTCAGGAACGCCGTTTTCCTTTTCCAGGTCCTCGTCGAGGATCGGCAAGGGGTAATCGGCAAGCGAAATACGGGTCACCTCGGCACCTTGCACGGCAAGTTCCTTCTGCGCCACGTCGGCGGTCCTGCCGCTATAGGCGCCGCTGCGCACCGAGCCGGCGAAGACGAGGATTTTCGGGATCACTGCCATTGGCCACCCTTGTTCTGGGACACGTACAGCCAAGGTTCGATCAAATCAACGGCTGGATGGGGGGAAAGGCAGTAGGGCAGTAGGGCAGTAGGGCAGTAGGGCAGTAGGGCAGTAGGGCAGTAGGGCAGTAGGGCAGTAGGGCAGTAGGAATGGTTCCCTGGCCGATCTTTTCCCCCTACTGCCCTACTGCCTTCTCTTCTAATGCGCCTCGCGCCGGTAGATCCACAGCTGCGTCGGCGGGATGTTGCGGAAGATGAAGTCGAAATGCTTCACCGTGTAGTCGCCGCGGCCGGCCGGGATCGGCGACATCGGACCATAGGTCAGCTGCACGATCGGCCGTCCGACCGGAATGCGGTCGAGCAGGCTCTCGATATAGGCGATGCGCTGGGCGACCGGGAAATTGAGCAGCGGCACGCCGGAAACGACGCTGTCGAAGATCATCCCGCTCCTCTCGCCAAGCGTGGCGTTGAGGTTGAAGGCATCGCCCTCGATGACGTTGACGCCGGGGTAGAGCTGGCGCAGGTGGCGCACGAAATCGGTGGAATATTCGATCGCGTAGAGGTTTTCGGGCCGCACGCCCTGGGCGAGGATGGCGCGGGTGATGACACCGGTGCCGGGGCCGACCTCAAGCACCGGCAGGCCGGACTTGGGATTGACGATCGAGGCCATCTTGCGCGCGGTGATCGAGCTGGTCGGAACGATCGAGCCGACCGTCTTCGGCTTGTCGATCCAGCCCTTGAAGAATTTGAGTTCGTCGTCGAACTTCTCGGCAAACGCCTTCCGCAGTCCGTGACCACGTGCCATGCAAGCTCTCCTCAGCGCGCCCCTTGAAACTACTTAACATCTGGATGACGCAAGGCAAGGCGCGGCCTTGCCTATGGCGTGGATAAGATAGTTTTCGTCGCGTCTCAACGCTCGCCGAAAGACTCGAAAAAGTCCTTCATGCGGGCGAAAAAGCCGCTCGATTGGGGCGAATTGTCCTGCGAGGAAAGCTGTTCGAACTCTTCCAGCAATTCGCGCTGGCGACGCGACAGGTTCTGCGGCGTCTCGACCGCGGTCTGGATGTAGAGGTCGCCGACATTGGGCTGGCGCAGCACCGGCATGCCCTTGCCCTTGAGCCTGAACTGGCGTCCGTTCTGCGTACCTTCGGTCACCTTCACCTTGGTCTGCGTGCCGTCGAGCGTCGTCACCTCGAAGGAGCCGCCAAGGGCGGCGGTGGTCATCGAGATCGGCACCTTGCAATAAAGATCTGCGCCGTCGCGCTGGAAGAATTCGTGCGGCTTGACCGCCAGAAAGATATAGAGGTCGCCCGATGGCCCGCCGCGCAGCCCGGCCTCACCCTCATTGGCCAAGCGGATGCGGGTACCGTCCTCGATGCCGGCCGGGATGTTGACCGACAGCGAACGCTCCTCGGTGACACGGCCCTGGCCGGCGCATTTCGGGCAGGGATCCTTGATTGTCTGGCCACGGCCCTGGCATTGCGGGCAGGTCCGCTCGATCGAGAAAAACCCTTGCGTGGCGCGCACCTTGCCGTGGCCGTTGCACATCGAGCAGGTGACCGGCTGGGTGCCCGGCTTGGCGCCGCTGCCGGAGCATTCGGTGCAGGAGATCGAAGCCGGCACGCGGATTTGCGCGGTCTTTCCCGCGAAGGCTTCCTCCAGCGAGATTTCCATGTTGTAGCGCAGGTCTGCGCCGCGCTCGCGGCCACCGGAAGAGCGGCGCTGGCGGCCGCCCATCATGTCGCCGAAAATGTCCTCGAAGATGTCGGCGAAGCCGCCGGCGCCAAAGCCCTGCGCGCCATTCATCCCACCCTGCTCGAAGGCGGCATGGCCGAAACGGTCATAGGCCGCGCGCTTCTGCGGGTCCTTCAGCGTCTCGTAGGCTTCGTTGATTTCCTTGAACTTGTGCTCGCAGGAATGATCGCCGGGGTTGCGGTCGGGATGGAATTGCATGGCCAGCTTGCGAAAAGCGCTCTTGAGCTCCTTCTCGTCGGCGCCCTTCTGCACGCCCAGCGTTTCGTAGAAATCAGCTTTCATTTTTTCCCGCAGTCCGGATATTCAACGTCTTGATGCAATGTTGCGTCGGTTGCCGGCACGTTGTTTCGATTTAGGAGCGGTGCTGCCCGTATGCTAGGGCCGGCGCGAACTTGTCCGTGGTTTTCAGTGATTTTTTCGGCAGTGCTCGCATTTTTTCAGCGAGGGTTGCAAAAAAGCCCGGCCTTGCGCCGGGCTTTTCGCATTATCTTGCCGTCAAGCCGCTCAGGCCGACTTCTTCTTGTCATCTTCGTCGATTTCTTCGAAATCGGCGTCGACCACGTCAGAGTCCTTGGCGGCATCCGCCTTGGCGTCGGCTTCCGCCGCTTCCTTCTGCGAGGCCTCGTACATGGCCTGGCCAAGCTTCATGGAAGCTTCGGCAAGCACCTGGCTCTTGGCCTCGATGTCGGCCGGATCGTCGCCCTCGGCAGCGGCTTTCAGCGCCGCGATCGCGTCCGAAATTGCCGTGCGCTCGGTCTCCGAGACCTTGTCGCCATATTCCTTCAGCGACTTCTCCGACGAATGCACCAGCGCTTCGGCCTGATTGCGGGCCTCGACCACGGCGCGACGCTTCTTGTCGGTATCGGCATTGGCCTCGGCATCCTTGACCATCTTCTCGATGTCGGCGTCGGAAAGTCCGCCCGAAGCCTGGATGCGGATCTGGTGCTCCTTGCCGGTGCCCTTGTCCTTGGCCGACACGTTGACGATGCCGTTGGCGTCGATGTCGAACGTGACCTCGATCTGCGGCACGCCGCGCGGCGCCGGCGGAATGCCGACCAGGTCGAACTGGCCGAGCGCCTTGTTGTCGGCGGCCATTTCACGCTCGCCCTGGAAGACGCGGATGGTCACGGCGGACTGGCTGTCTTCGGCCGTCGAGAACACCTGGCTCTTCTTGGTCGGGATCGTCGTGTTGCGCTCGATCAGCCGGGTGAACACGCCGCCCAGCGTCTCGATGCCGAGCGAAAGCGGCGTCACGTCGAGCAACAGCACGTCCTTGACGTCGCCCTGCAGCACGCCGGCCTGGATGGCGGCACCGAGTGCGACGACCTCATCCGGGTTGACGCCCTTGTGCGGCTCCTTGCCGAAGAACTGCTTCACGATCTCCTGGATCTTGGGCATGCGGGTCATGCCGCCGACCAGGACCACTTCGTCGATCTCGCCAGCCTTCAAGCCGGCATCCTTGAGCGCCGCCTTGCACGGCTCGATGGTGCGCTGTACGAGGTCTTCGACCAGGCTTTCGAACTTGGCGCGCGTCAGCTTCAGCGTCAGGTGCTTCGGTCCGGTCGCGTCGGCGGTGATGAAGGGCAGGTTGATTTCGGTCTGCGTCGTCGACGACAGCTCGATCTTGGCCTTTTCAGCCGCCTCCTTGAGGCGCTGCAGGGCGAGCTTGTCGTTCTTCAGGTCGATGCCCTGTTCCTTCTTGAACTCGGCCGCCAGATACTCGACCAGGCGCATGTCGAAATCCTCGCCGCCGAGGAACGTGTCGCCATTGGTCGACTTCACCTCGAACACGCCGTCGCCGATTTCGAGCACCGAAATGTCGAACGTGCCGCCGCCAAGGTCATAGACGGCAATGGTCTTGCCTTCCTTCTTGTCGAGGCCATAGGCGAGCGCTGCCGCTGTCGGCTCGTTGATGATGCGCAGCACTTCCAGGCCGGCGATCTTGCCGGCGTCCTTGGTGGCCTGGCGCTGGGCGTCGTTGAAATAGGCCGGAACGGTGATGACCGCCTTCTCGACCTTCTCGCCGAGATAGGCCTCCGCCGTTTCCTTCATCTTCTGCAGGATCATGGCCGAGATCTGCGAGGGCGACTGCTTCTTGCCGCCGGCCTCGACCCAGGCATCGCCATTGTCGCCCTTGACGATCTTGTAGGGGACAAGCTTCTTGTCCTTCTCCGTCACCGGATCGTCATAGCGGCGGCCGATCAGGCGCTTGACCGCGAAGATGGTGTTTTCAGGATTGGTGACCGCCTGGCGCTTGGCCGGCTGGCCAACGAGACGTTCGCCGTCGCCCGAGATGGCGACGATGGAAGGCGTCGTGCGCGCGCCTTCCGCATTCTCGATTACCTTCGGCTCCTTGCCATCCATGATGGCGATGCACGAGTTGGTGGTGCCGAGATCGATACCGATTACTTTTGCCATTTTTCTAGTCTCTCCGCTAAGCAGGCTCTCAGGACCCGGTAAGGCGTTCCGACGAAAGCCCCTGTTCACAAGAAATACCGTCCACCCACCGGTTCTCCGGCGCCGCACGGCTTGGCGCGTATATAAGAACAGGCGGCATCGCGCGCAAGCATTCTGCGCAACGCTTCCATGAACCTTTCCGCGCCGGCCCGCGACTGATGTCCAGGTGCCGCATGGTGCGGCCCCGGAAAGGAAGCCCCCCATGACCAGCAACCCAGAGACTCCATGGTCTCCGGGACCAACAGGAGCTCGGCGCGACCACCGCCTTCGGGACGGGGTCGATGCGCTGGGCTTCCCGCTGATTCCGTTGACCCTGCGCGGGAGCAGGCGTATCGTCACTATGAGGAAAGCAGACAATTCGATCAGGGAAGAACGAGCCGGACCACCGCGCCTTGCCCTGATTTGCGCGGCAAGTCCGGGCGTCTCTCCCCTGGACTACGGGGGTAGTGTCATGTCTCGCATCCGCGGCGCGTTCGTGCCTTTTCTTGAGTTCGACAACCGCTTGCGCGGTGCATTGCAGGCCGCCGGCCTGCTGGCTCTGGCGCTTGCCGCCAGCCAGTGGCTGGGCGCGGCCGCCCAAGCGCAGGAAACCCAGATCATCTATCCAGGCTCGATGGCGGTCACCGGCTTTCCCGGCACCATCATCCCCAATGTCGACGAGGGGTTGCCGCCCGGCGTCGATCCGGTCGACGAGACCTTCATCGACATCTCGCGCGCCACCTTGCGCGTCTTCGACGTTTCACACCTGAGTGGTCCGGCTTCGGGCCAGCTCGTCTTCACGCCGCCGCCTTTCGAGGTGACAGCAGGCCAGATCGGTGAGGTGTTCGGCCTCACCTATGATGACGGCGTGCGCGACGGTGTGCCGTCTGGCGTTCCCAACCTCTATGCCGCCGCCACCTCGCTGCATGGCATTGAGATCGTCACGCCGGACGCAGACAAGGACGGCAGGCCGGAGCGGCAGCGCCGCGGCACGGCGGGCGCCACCTTCATGGAGGGCCAGTTCGGCACCGAAAACGGCGGCGGGCCGGGCACCATCTGGAAGATCGACGGCATCACCGGCCAGGTCGCCAAATTCGCCGACATCGACACCAACAGCGGACCTGGCATCGGCAATATCACCTTCGATCCCGCCCACCGCCAGTTCTTTGCCTCCGATCTCGACACCGGCCTGATCCATCGCATCGACGCCGACGGCAGACTGGTCGACACGTTCGACCATGGCGGCGCCGGCCGGCCGGCGCATGGGCTGGCCCCGGTCGCCGACGATGGCGCGGTGATGGACGTACAGGGCGCGGCCTTCGATACCGAGGACCCCGACAGCTGGGGCTACACCCAGGACGAGCGCCGCGTCTGGGCCGTCTCCTATCATGGCGGCCGGCTCTATTATTCGGTTGGCGAAAAGTCGGAAATCTGGTCGGTGGGCATTGCCCGCGACGGCACCTTCGCCGGCGATCCCCGCTGGGAACTGACTGTGAGGGCCGACAAGGACTACGCCGTCACCGACATCGCCTTCGACAACAGCGGCTTCATGTATCTCGCCCAGCGCGGCCCGATCGAAAACCGCTATGATTACAGCCGCTTCGCCGATTCCGGCAAAGGCGAGGTCATCCGCTACTTCAGGGAAAATCCCGACGATCCCTCGACGGAATCGGTCTGGGTGGAAGCGCCGCAGGAATATGCGGTCGGCTTCCCGCAAGGCAACAGGCAGTCGGCCGGCGGCGTCGACCTGCAATATGGCTACGATGCCGACGGCAATCTCGACACCTCGGTCTGCACCCAGACCTTGGTCAACACAGGCGACAAATTGCGCGACAACCCCGAGTTCGCCGAAAAGCTCGCCGCGGGCGGGCCGCTTGCCGTGCACGGCGTGCAGATCACGCCCAAGGAGCTGGTCAAGCCGGCCAACGTGCCGCCCTTCGGCTCCTGGTTCGTCGATTTCGACGGCTATTTCGAGGATCCCGAAGTGGAAGGCCATGTCGGCGACGTCGCCGTCTGGCATCCCTGCGAGGGCCGTGCCGGCTATTATCAGGAAATACCGGGCGGTTATGAGCCCCCCTTCTACCCGCCGGATTTCCCGCCGCCGGGCAATCTGCCTCCCTGTCTCGATGTCGAGAACGTGCAGTATTACTGCACGCCGCGCGGTCTCGAGGCCGATCTCTATCTCCATGACCATGCCGGCTTCGGCGGTGATTCGATCAAGGCCCAATCCAGGACGCCAGGCGTCGCGGTGACCTCACCTATGTCACATGCGCCGGGCAAGCCTTACACGATCGACATCACCGGCCACTATCCGGGCGACAGAGTGGATGTTGGACTCTGCTTCTACAGGAAGTCCGACAAGGACAAGGGTGGCTACTACCCTTGCTGCAAGATGACCTTGCCGCTCCGGACCCCAGCCGTCAGCTGCGAACGTTGAGGAGGCAAAGATGAACAGTCTTGCCCCATCCCCGCTCGCGGCCAAATCCCCAAAAACCGTCATGGAGACGATCATGAAACCCCTGTCACTCGCCAGGCGCGGCGCGCGCTGGCTGATGGCGGCCGGGATCGCGGTCGCCCTTGCGCCCGCACTGCCGGCATCCGCCGCCCAGGCCGTCCAGGCTGTCACCAGCCAGGATGTGCAGCCGCTGCAGCTCGACAATCCGCGCATCATCAACCCGGAATCCGGACGTGTCGTGCCGTTCTTCACCAAGACCGGTGGCCAGCGCAGTTGCGACTATGTCTTCTATACCTTGACCTTCGGACTGCGCGGCAATCCGCAAGGCTTTGCCAATCCTGCCCTCGAGGCGGCGCTGAAGAAAGCCAAGCTCGACTTCAAGGACCAGCTTCCGCACGGTCTTTCGATCGTCAATGTGACAGTCTCCGGCGACGGCACCGATGCATCGGGTGGGGCCTTGCCGGGCGCTGTCGTAAGCAATTCGGCCGGCCCCAACGACACGGCAACGGTTTCCGATTTCCGGATTTCCGCCAGCGATCTCGATGGCTCGGGCGCACTGAACGAAAGCGTCATCACCTTCCGCATCACCGCCAAGATCGACCACGCCGCGTTTCCAGCGCCGGTCAACGTCGACAACCAGGGCATGATCAAGGTCACCGGCGGCACCGGCACGGGCACCATCATCCCGTCGCAGGATCCGGGCAAGCCGGACGACGGCAACATCGCGACCGGGGAAAAGACCTCGATCCGGATCGACCTCACCAAATGCGACAAGCAACCTCCACCTCCAACCGACCATGAGTGTTTCAAGGTCGAACGCGGCACGGTCGACTGCGTGCCCGGCGGTGGCGCCTTCATCTACCACATGCCTGTCGGCCCCGAGATGGGCGGCAAATGGGTGCAGGTGTCGACGACCTCGCCAGGCATCAGCATCATCCCCGACACCCAGAAGGTGCCGGCGGGCGGCGGCGTGCTCAACTGGAAGATCGTCGGCGCGTCACCCGGCGACGTCATCCACCTCATCGTCACCGGTATCGAGACCTATGCCGGACCGAAGGAGGGCTGGGGCCTGTGCTGCACGCAAACCATCGACATCGTCATCCCGCGTGACCAGAGGTGCCCACCCAGGGATAAGGAACCGGACCTCAAGGTCGAAAAGCATGCCGACGTCACACGCTGCACGATGGGCGGCGGCTGCGACTTCACCATCCGGGTCACCAATGTCGGCACAGCGCCTTACAACGGTAAGATCGTGCTCGACGAGGTGACGCTGCCGGCCGGCTCGACGCTGAGTTCAGGGCCCAATCCGCCCTGGGTCTGCGCGCCGGGAACCACCCCGATGACGTGCACCTACCCGGTGACCACGCTCGCTCCGGGAGCCTTTGTCGACCTCAAGCTCGGCTTCAAGCCGGCCGGAGGCTGGCAAGGCAGCGTGCTGCGCAACTGCGCCACCTACAATTACGGCGCCAGCGGCAAGCCGCTGTTCGGCAGCCAGGCCAATGACCGGGGCTGCGCGTCGATCCCGATCTGCCGGCGCGGCGATCGCAATCCGGATTGCCAGCCGCCGGTCGAGAAGAAGGTCGACCTGATTCTCAAGAAGCGTGCCCGCACCGAAGTCTGCACCGCCGACGGCGTCTGCACCTTCATCATCGACATCATCAACAACGGCACATCGACCTACAATGGGCCGCTGACGGTGATCGACAACTACCCCGGCGGCGCGCCGGCGTCCTCCACCTTCGGCCCGAGCCCGCCCTGGACATGCGGCCCCAACGGCCCCGGCCAGTTCCGCTGCGACAATGCCGGCATCTCGCTGCCCGCGGGCGCCTCGACACCGATCTTCGTCAAGGCGGTCATGCCGGCCGGCTACCGGTCCGACACGGTCGAGAACTGCGCCGAGGTGAAGGCCATCCCCGGTGAGGTCGATCTCACCAACAACAAGGCCTGCGCCAAGGAACGCATCCGCCGTCCCAACAGCGTCCAGCCGGCCTTGCGCATCACCAAGGTGTGCAACGGTTCGCTGGCCGGCGCGGCGCTGGTGTCCTGCCGCATCACCGTCGCCAATGTCGGCACGGCTGCCCCCACCGGTCCGGTGCGGGTCAACGATGCCGCCACGCTGGTGTCGGGCGGAGCGCCTGTCCAGATCCAGACCGTAACCCCTGACGGCGCGGAATGGGCATGCGGACCGGTTCCGGCCAATGCGTTGTCGTGCCAGATACCGGGCGCCGTCATGACGCCCGGAACCTCCAGGCACTTCGACGTGACGGTTTCGGCCAATGGCGAATTCGAGAACTGCGCGCGCGGCTCCTATGGGCCGGCGCAGGGCGACGACGTCGTCTATCCGATCGGCCAAGCCTGCGCCAGGGGCGGCGGCTCCTCGACCATCCGTGTCGAGAAGACCGGCGACCGCGAATGCAGGCTGGGCCAGCCCTGCTCGTTCGACATTACCATCACCAATGACGGAACGAGCCCCTTCTCGGGCCCGGTCCGCATCGGCGATGCGATCGGCGTCGATGGGCTTGGCCGGCTGGAAGGCGTCGCGATCACTTCGATCGAGCCGCCCTTCGGCTGTTCGCCGGAACCGACGACCTTGCCGGCCTCCTGCATCGCCAACCTGACGCTCGGCGCCGGCGAAAGCCGCTCGCACCGTGTGACCGTGGTCATCCCCGACGATGGGCGTCTTGCCAACCTGCAGGGCAACGTCAACGGCCGGAACTGCGTTGGCGTGCTCTCTCCCGACACACGGGTGCAGGGCGGCGGCGACGTGCTGTCCAACGACGCGACCAACGTGCAGGGCGATCGCGGCAGGGCCTATGCGTGCCATCCCTTCATCATCACGCATGAGGTGAAGAACCAGTGCTCGCCGGGCTTCGTCATGAACGATGCCGGCCGCTGCGTCTGCCCGGAAGGCACCACCTTCCGCAACGGGCAATGCACCGGCGGCGGCACCAACCTTCTGCCGCTGCCACCGCCGCCGCGCTGCGTGCTGCTCGAAGGCCAGATCCGTACCGAGGACGGACGTTGCGTCTGCCCGCGCGGCACGGAGCTGCAGAACGGAAAATGCGTCGGGACCGACAAGCCCGAGCAGTGCACCATCCGTGGTCAGGTCCACAATGCGGACGGGGACTGTGTCTGCCCGCAAGGCACCGAGGTGCGAGACCGGGCCTGCCGCCAGATCCGGCCAAAGCCGCAGCAGTGCCGCATTCCTGGCCAGGTCCGCAATGCCGATGGCGATTGCGTCTGCCCGCAAGGCACCGAGATGCGCAATGGCGCCTGCCGTCCGGTCCGGCCGAAGCCCGAGCAGTGCACCATCCGTGGCCAGGTCCACAATGCGGACGGGGACTGCGTCTGCCCGCAAGGCACCGAGGTGCGAGACCGGGCCTGCCGGCCGATCAGGCCGAAGCCTGACCAATGCACCATCCGTGGCCAGGTCCATGACTCCGACGGCAATTGCGTTTGTCCGAGGGGTACCGAGGTGCAAGGCAATGCCTGCCGGCGCAAGCAGCCGCAGTTAGAGCAGTGCGACATACGCGGCCAGGTCCACAACAAGCGCGGCGAATGCGTCTGCCCGCGTGGGACCGAGGTGATCGACGGCGCATGCCGCAAGCCCAGGCAAGAGAGCGAATGCGCGCCGGGCTCGCAGATGGTCAACGGCCAGTGCCAGCCGATCTTCACGCGGCACTGTCCGGAAGACATGGTCGGGCGGTATCCGAACTGCCGGCCGATGCGCGGGCAGCCATCGCTGGAAATCGATCCGGGGCAGTTGCTGCAATTGCTGCCGCGGCGCAGGCAGCCGATCGACCAGCAGCAGGACCCGGTGCCAAACAGGGTGCTGAAGCTCCAGCAGCAATAGGCACCCGCGCGACGCCAAACGAAAACCCGCTGGAGCAATCCGGCGGGTTTTTCTTCATGATCCAGGCAGCGAAGGTTCGCGGCGACAGGATCGGGAACGCCGCGACGTTACCCCCTCCCTGTGGAACCGCTGTACTGGCGCCCTCGACAAGTCCGCGGGAGCGCTTTAGGCAGTCGGTACGCAGCGATCGTATCAAAAGGGCGCCCGGAAAGGCCGCGAGATGAGCAAAAAAACCTTGATCGCACCGTCGGTGCTGGCATCGGATTTCTCGAAGCTCGGTGACGAGGTCGAGGCGGTGGTGGCGGCCGGTGCCGACTGGATTCATCTCGATGTGATGGATGGGCATTTCGTGCCAAACATCACCTTCGGCCCGCCTGTCATCAAGGCGATCCGCAATCGCACCAAGGCCTTTTTCGACTGCCACCTGATGATCGCGCCAGCCGATCCCTACCTCGCCGCCTTTGCCGAAGCCGGCTGTGACGGCATGACGGTGCATGCCGAGGCCGGGCCGCATCTCGACCGCTCGTTGCAGACAATCAGGAACCTCGGCAAGAAGGCGGGCGTGTCGCTCAATCCGGCGACGCCGGAAACGGCGATCGAATATGTGCTCGACCGGCTCGACCTGATTCTGATCATGACCGTCAATCCGGGTTTCGGCGGGCAGGCCTTCATCCCGGCGATGGTCGACAAGGTGAGAAGGATCAAGGCGCTGATCGGTGACCGGCCGATCCGTATCGAGATCGACGGGGGCGTCTCGCCGGAAACCGCCCCCTTGGTCACCGCTGCCGGCGCCGACGTGCTGGTGGCCGGTGCTGCCATCTTCAGGGGTGGCAGTGTCGAGGCCTACCGCGCCAATATCGAAGCGATCAGGGCGGCGGCCGACAAGGCCGCCGGCTGACACAGCGCGGTCATTCCAGCACCAATTGCTACGGATCGGCGTCGTTGTACATCCGAATCAGGTTGCGCGACGATCTGATTCGGGCAGTCGTCCGCTGTCTTTGCGCGCGACAGAAAAGATGCTCGCATGGGAGCACAAGAAACAGATGATCCTGCGTGCATACAAAACACGTTAAACTTCTGCTGGTTGTAGAAATATTCGAATTCTCGCGATCGGCCCCGCGGATTGGGTATATTCCATTGTCCTAAAGTACAATAGCGCGATCTTCTGCTTGAGTGCCGGAAGCGTCACGCTATATGGTACGCGTACGGAGAGAGAATCTCGGACTCGAATTGCCCAGGACGACAGTAAGGGGACAAGGAGTCGCTTTTGACATACGGAGCTGCCAATCTGAACGACGACGGCACAGGAGCCAAGAGCACGCTTGCCAGCACGGTCTATCACCAATTGCGTGATGATCTTCTCAGCGGCGCTCTTGAAACCGAAAGCAAGCTGCGCGTCGAGTGGGTCGTTTCCAAGTATGGCGCAGGTGCCTCCCCTGTTCGTGAAGCCCTCAATCGCCTTGCCTCCGAAGGTCTCCTTGGCCGCCATGACCAGCGTGGCTTTTTCATCATGCCGGTCAGCGCGACGGAACTCGAGGAACTGACGCGCACGCGCTGCTGGCTCGAGGAGCGGGCGCTGCGCGAATCCATTGCCCACCGCACCGCCGAATGGGAAGAACAATTGGTGCTGGCGCTGCATCGCCTGGGGCGGGCCTCACGGCTTTCGCCGCAAAGTAGCTCGTCGCTCAATCCGGAGTGGGAGAAAGTGCATCGCACTTTTCATCGGGTGCTGATCTCGGCGTGCCGGTCGCACTGGCTGGTTGGTTTCTGCGACCAGCTTTCCGATCACGCCTACCGCTACAGGCAAATGGCCAATGACGGGGAGAGCATCCAGCGCGACGATTTCGCCGAACACCGGCTGATTGCTGAAAATGCGCTGGACGGCAATGCGGATGGTGCCGTCCAGGCCCTGATCGATCACTACCAGCTGACCGCCGCCATGTGCATGGAACGCTTCAGGCAAGGCGAGGCACCCGCCGGTCCGGGTAAGCGCGCCCAGCGTTGACGGCTGTTTGGTCGGCGCCCTCTGCCGTCCCATCCCTCGGACCTTTTCGGTGGACGCCGGGCAGCCGGCTGCGGCCTTGACGGGGGGCTGGGAAACGCGAACTCTTCGTCGCGTGCCGCCCAAGATCGCGGCCGGCGTCACCTGGGAAGATTTCATGAGCAATCATCTGTTCGATGCGTTCCGGTCCCGGATGCCGGCGCTTGGGCGTCTGTTGATGGAAACCGATGATGGATGCTCGTTCACCTATGGCGACATGCTGGCACGGTCGGCGCAGCTTGCGCATGCGCTCCTGCAAATGGATGTCGCGCCCGGCGACCGGGTTGCCGTGCAGGTCGAGAAGAGCCCGGAGATGGTTTTGCTCTATCTCGCCTGCGTGCGCGCCGGCGCCGTCTTCCTGCCGCTCAACACCGCCTATACGCTGGCCGAGCTCGGCTATTTCTTTGGGGATGCCGCACCTCGGGTGATCGTCTGCGATCCGGCACGGTCGGCGGACATCCGTGGGATGGTCGAGCCGTCCGGTGCCGTCGTGGTCACGCTCGACCGCGGTGGCCAGGGATCCCTCGCGGACCAGGCATCGCGTCAGTCTTCCGAGTTCCACGATGTGGAGCGCGGCGCCGACGACCTTGCGGCGATCCTCTACACGTCGGGAACGACCGGCCGTTCGAAAGGCGCCATGCTCAGCCATGAGAATCTCGCCTCGAACGCGCGGGTGCTGGTCGAGCAATGGCGTTTCACCAGGGATGACGTGCTGATCCACGCGCTGCCGATTTTCCACACGCACGGCCTGTTCGTCGCCACCAACGTCACCCTGATGGCCGGCGCCTCGATGCTGTTCGAGCAGAAATTCGACGCGAGCCGCATCGTCTCGCTGCTGCCGCGCGCCACCGCGCTGATGGGCGTGCCGACCTTCTATACCAGGCTGCTGCAGCAGGACGGGCTGGATCGCGAGGCGGCGAAAAACATCCGGCTGTTCGTGTCTGGTTCGGCGCCGCTGCTGGCCGAAACGCACAACGCCTGGCGCGAGC
Organism: Mesorhizobium sp. BR1-1-4; assembly: GCF_020165375.1. NCBI lineage: Bacteria > Pseudomonadati > Pseudomonadota > Alphaproteobacteria > Hyphomicrobiales > Phyllobacteriaceae > Mesorhizobium > Mesorhizobium sp. BR1-1-4. The sequence continues at coordinate 79,100 of NZ_JAIUIB010000016.1, forward strand.
GCACCGGCCACGCCATCCTCGAGCGCTATGGCATGACCGAGACCAACATGAACACCTCCAACCCCTATGAGGGCGAGCGGCGCGCCGGCACGGTTGGCTTCCCCTTGCCCGGCGTGTCGCTGCGCATCGCCGATCCCGATTCCGGCAAGCCGCTCGCCCAGGGCGAGGTCGGCATGATCGAGGTCAAGGGTCCGAACGTGTTCGGCGGCTACTGGCGCATGCCGGAAAAGACCAAGGCGGAATTCCGCGCCGACGGCTTCTTCATCACCGGCGACCTCGGCATGATCGACGCCGACGGCTATGTCCACATTGTCGGTCGCGGCAAGGACCTGATCATCTCAGGCGGCTACAACGTCTATCCGAAGGAGCTCGAAAGCGAGATCGACGCGCTCGACGGCGTCCTGGAAAGCGCCGTCATCGGCCTTGCCCATCCGGACTTCGGCGAAGGCGTCACCGCGGTCGTCGTGCGCTCGCCCGCGTCGCGGATCAGCGCGGCCGAGATTCTCGACGCCATCACCGGCCGCATGGCGAAGTACAAGCATCCCAAACGGGTGATCTTCGTCGACGACCTGCCGCGCAACACGATGGGCAAGGTACAGAAGAACCTTTTGCGCGACAGCTACAAGGATCTCTACGTCTCAAATAAAGCCGGCTAAGCAGATGCCGCGCTCCGGCGCGCGCGAACGCTGGCTCAGGTCGGGTACAACAGTTCGGCGACATGGTCGGCGATGGCCAGGCTCGCCGTCAGGCCGGGGCTCTCGATGCCGAATAGATTGACGATCCGGCCCGCGCCATGATCGGCCGGTCCCTGAATCACGAAGTCCGCCGCTGGCTGCCCGGGGCCCGAAAGCTTCGGCCGGATGCCGGCATAGGCCGGCTGCAGCGCGCCATTGGCCAGGTCGGGCCAATAGCGGCGGATCGCCTCGTAGAAGACGGCGCTTCGGCCGGGGTCGACGGTGTAATCCACGCCGTCGATCCATTCGACGTCGGGGCCAAAGCGCGCCTTGCCGGCCAGATCGAGCGTCAGATGGACGCCAAGACCCCCTTCGACCGGAACCGGATAGATCAGCCGCGAAAACGGCGACCGCCCCGGAAGCGCGAAATAATTGCCGCGCGCTAGCCACTGCCGGGGGATGAGATCCCTTGGGAAACCCTCGATCCGACTGGCCAGGGCCTGCGCATCGAGGCCGGCTGCATTGACGAAAGCGCTGGCCTCCACGGCGAAGGTCTCGCCATTGGCGTCGCGCGTGTCGATCCGGATCCCATCGGCTTCGATCGTCGCCCCGGCAACGCAGGTGAGGAAAGCGAAGGACACGCCTGCGGCTTCAGCGTCACCGCGCAGCGACAGCATCAGCGCGTGGCTGTCGACAATGCCGGTTGATGGCGACAGCAGCGCGCCGGCGCATCTCAGCGCCGGCTCCAGGCTTTCGGCCTCGGCGCGTGTCAAAAGCGCGAGATCGTCGACCCCGCAGCGTTTCGCATTGGCCTCGATCGCCCGCAGCCCGTCCGTCTGGCCGGGTTCGCTGGCGACGATCAGCTTGCCGGCGCGGCGATGGCCGATAGTGTGTTCGGCGCAGTATGCATAGAGCTGCCGGCGCCCTTCGACGCACAGCCGGGCCTTCAGGCTGCCGGGCACATAATAGAGCCCGGCATGGATGACTTCGGAATTGCGCGAGCTGGTGACGGTGCCGATCGCGTCGGCCTTTTCGATCACCACCACCTCGCGGCCCGACAAGGCAAGCGCCCTGGCGACGGCAAGCCCGACGACGCCTGCTCCGGCGACGACACAATCGATTGTCTGCATGGCCTCGCTCTCAGCGCGGAGCGGCAGCCTCGAACACCTTGTCGCCGCCGATCCAGACGCTTCCTATGTCAAGATTGTCCGACAGCGCAACGATGTCCGCCGCCGTGCCATTGGCGAAGCGGCCAAGCCGGTGCGACTGGCCGATCGCCTGGGCCGGGTAGAGCGAGGCCATGCGCAAGACTTCGGAAAGCTCGAGCCCGACAGTGCGGTGCATGAACCGGATGGCCGAGATCATGTCGAGGTCGGCACCGGCCAGCGTCCCGTCGGCAAGCCTGAGGCTGCCATCCCTGCGGTAGATGGTGCGGCCGTTGAGCGTGAACGAACTCATCTCGGTGCCGATCGTCGCCATCGCGTCGGTGACCAGCACGATCCTGCCCGGTCCCTGCTTGGCGTCGAGCGCGATCCTGATCGTGGCGGGGTGGACATGGATACCGTCGGCGATCAGCCCCGCCGACAAGGCGCCGATGTCGATCGCGGCGCCCGCCAGCCCGGGCTCGCGGTTGCCGATCTGGCTCATCGCGTTGAACAGGTGCGTGACGACGCTGGCGCCGGCCTCGGCAAAGGCTTTAGCCGTGGCATGGCCAGTGTCGGAATGGCCGAGGCTGACGATGACCCCGGCCTTGGCCAAGGCCTTGACGCGGGCAGGATTGACGGATTCGGGCGCGATCGTGGTGAGCAGCACCGGCAGCTTCTGGCGCGCCGCGATCAGCATGGCCTGGTCGGCGTCCGTCATCGGCCGGATCAGCGCCGGATCATGCGCACCCTTGCGGGCAATCGACAGATGCGGACCTTCCAGGTGCAGGCCGAGGAAACCCGGCACTTTTTGCAGCGCTGCCGCTTCGCCGGCGGCAATCGCGGCGGCGGTGATTGCGGGCGTGTCGGTGATCAGCGTCGGCAGCAGCGCCGTCGTGCCGAATGGCGCGTGCGCGCGGCAGATGGTTTCGATCGAGGCGACATCGGGATGATCGTTGAGCATCACGCCGCCGCCGCCATTGACCTGGATGTCGACGAAGCCCGGCACCAGCATGCCGCCGCCGGTGTCGACGGCACGGATATCCCCGGGCAGCGCGCCTTGCGGCAGCATGGCCTCGACGAGGCCGTCGCGCACGACAAGGGCCGCGCCTTCGTGCCAGTCGTCGCCGTCGAAGATGCGGGCGCCGGTCAGGGCAAAACGGTCGCTCATACGGTCTCCGTCACCTTGCGAAGGTTGCGCGGCGCGTCCGGATCGAGGCCGCGATGGCGGGCAAAGGCCTCGACGAACATGTAGAAGGAGACGATCAGCGTCAGCGGATCGGTCAGCGGGTGACCGGTGGCGACGTGCGGCAGGCGCGTGGCGCGGTTGGCGAGCGCCGAGGTGACGAAAACCGGCGCGCCCTTGGCCGCCAGGCTGTCGGCGGCGTCGGCGACCGAGGGCTCGGACGCGTCGCGAGCGGCCAGCGCCAGCACCGGAAAGTCGGGGCCGATCAGCGCCAGCGGGCCATGCATGACTTCGGCCGCGCTATAGGCCTCGGCATGCATGCCGCAGGTCTCCTTGAACTTCAGCGCCGCCTCGTTTGCCATCGCCGCCGACGGACCGCGGCCGAGAATGAACAGGGACTTCTGCTTCTCGATCGTCTCGGCCAGCACGCTCATCCAGTCGCAGGCGATCGCCTTGCCGAAATGCTCGGGCAGGCGGGCCAGGGCCGCGAGAAGCGCGTCGTCGCCGGTCGAATGCGCCATCAGGGCAAGACCGGCAACGGCGGAATTGATGAAGGTCTTGGTTGCCGCGACGCTGCGCTCCGGCCCGGCAAGTATGTCTATCGCATAGTCCGAGGCGCGCGCGAGCGGCGAATCGGCGGTGTTGGTGACGGCAATGGTCAGCGCGCCGCCGGCTCGTGCGGTTTCGGCCATCGCGACAATGTCGGGGCTCTTGCCCGACTGCGAGATCGCCAGGCAGGCCGAGCCGTCAAGCCGGAGCTTGCGGCCATAGATCGAGGCGATCGACGGTCCGACCGAGGCGACGGCAAGGCCCGCGGTCAATTCGACGGCATATTTCATGAAGGTGGCGGCATGATCGGACGAGCCTCGCGCCACGGTGACGACGAAATGCGGGTCGCGCTCCTTAATGCCGCGCCCTGCTTCGGCCAGCACGGCTCCGGAGCCGTCGAGCAGGCGGGCGACGGCTTGCGGGATCTCCTCGATCTCGCGCTGCATATGCGTGGTGTTGGCAATCATGATCGGCCCTCTTCACTCGGCCCTGTCAGCCGCAGTTCGGCGACGAAATCATAGGCGTCGCCCCGGTAGATGGAGCGGGTGAACTCGATCACCTTGCCGCTCGCCAGGTAGGAAATACGCTCGATATGCAGGCCGGCAATGCCCGGCGGCACTTCGAGCAGGCGCGCATCGCCCTCGCCGAGATTGGCGGCGGAGATGCGCTGCACCGCGCGCACCGGCCTGTTGCCGGTCAATTCCAGCGCCGCGTAGAGCGAGGAGCCAATTCCAGCCGGGTCCGGCAGCACGCTGGCCGACAGCGAAGCGCGTTCGATCGCCAGCGGCGTGTCGTTGGCGATGCGCAGGCGCGCCACGCGCGCCACCAGTTCGCTCGACGACAGGCCAAGCACCATCATCTCGTCGGGCGAGGGCGCGTAGAGGCCACGGTCGAGCCAGGCCGAACGCACCGCCATGCCGCGCCGCGCCATGTCCTCGGTGAAGGAGGTCAGCCGCGACAGCGACTGCTCGACGCGCTCCATGCGCGGCGCCACGAAGGTGCCCGAGCCATGGCGCTGCACCAATATGCCGCCCTTGACCAGGTCTTGCACCGCCTTGCGCACGGTGACGCGCGAAATGTCGGCCTTGGTGGCGATGTCGCGCTCGGAAGGCAGCGCGTCGCCCGGGCCGATCAGGCCGCGATTGACGGCGTCCTCGATGCTTTTCCTGAGCTGCAGGTAAAGCGGCGCGCCGCTTTGCGAGGATTGTTTGAGCGTGGCGAAGATCTGGTCGGCGGCATCGCTCATCGCGCAGCCTCCGCGCGCCCAGCGAAAAGGCGTGCCGCCATCTGCACGGCACCGCCTAGCGCATCGTCGAGCGGTTCCTTCAGCAGGGCGCGGTAGCGCGCCGACAGGCGCGGCGCATAGAGCGGCGCCAGCCCGCCGAGCAGGCAGAGCGGTGCTCCGGCGGCGAGGTCGAGCGCGCCAAGCGAGGCCTCGACATCGGCGACCGCCTTGTCGAGGATCCAGTTGGCGACAATGTCGCCTTTTTGCGCGTGCTCGAACACTTTCGGCGCGAAGCCGCCAAAATCGCCGGGCTTGGCGTTGGTGGTGAACTCGACGACGTCCTCGGGATTGTTGCGGAAAACGGCCATCATGCTGTCGGTCAGCGGCGAGGCCTGGCGCACGCCATCATGCGCGAGCAGGGTCTGCTCCAGCAGGTCGCGGCCGATGCGGGCGCCGCTGCCCTGGTCGCCGACCTGGAATCCCCAGCCGCCGATGGCGCGCGATTTGCCATCCCTGCGCGCCATATAGGCGGTGCCGGTGCCCAGGATCGCCATCGCGCCGTCACCGGAACCGACCGCGCCTTCGAGCGCGATCTCCGCATCGGTCTCCACGCGGCTGGTGCTGAACGGCAGGATCGCCTCGAGCTGCTGCCGGTAAGTGCCGACATTGGCGCCGGCAAGGCCGAGGATGGCGGGTGTTTGCGGGATCAGGTCCGGATCTTGCCCGGCGGCGATGAAAGCCTGCCGCGCCGCATCGACGATGTTCGAGCGGGCGCCGGTGAGATCGGTGCGGATGTTGGCGGCGCCGCTTTTGGCGCGGCCGACAACAGCGCCGTCCGCCGTTGCCAGTGCGGCCCTGCAGCTGGTGCCGCCGCCATCGATACCGAGCACGAATTTCACGCGATTTCTCCTCCGGCAGGATAATACCAATAAAATACCAATAGCCAAGAGTTAATTTCCGTTTCAAAAAGATTAAGCCGTATTTTATTGAAAAGCTTCCGCAATTCGTCGGCTTAGCGATTTCCTGACTGCGAATTCGTTAATGCATGTGGACAAGTGGTATTTTTTTGGTATTGTTTTGTGGATCGGAGGAACTGGGATGGCCGAAACGCGCACCGAAGCGCTGCATGGGAATGCCGAGGGGCTGGATATCCAGGCTCCCGAAGTCATCCTTGCTTCGCTGGCCGATGCGCAGGTCGAGGCCGCCAAAGCGGTCCGCAACGCCATTCCCTCCATCGCCAGGGCAGCCGAGATCATTGCCGGCCGCCTGAGCGGCGGCGGCAAGCTTGCCTATGCCGCGGCCGGCAGCTCCGGCCTGATGGCGCTGGCCGATGCGCTGGAATTGCCGGGCACGTTCGGCATCCAGCGCGACCGCATCGCCATCCTGATCGCCGGCGGCGACGACGCCTTGAGGACACTGGCCGGCGGGCCCGAGGACGACGCCGAGGAGGCCACGACGGCGGTTGCCAATGCGGGTGTCGGCGTGGGCGATTGCCTGATCGCCCTCTCCGCCAGCGGCACGACGCCCTATGCGGTGGGCGCCATCGAGGAGGCGCGGCGCCGGGGAGCCGCCACCATCGGCATCGCCAACAACAGGGGTTCGGCTCTGCTCCAGCAGGCCGACACCGCCATCCTGCTCGAGACACCGCCGGAAGTGATCGCCGGCTCGACCCGCATGGGCGCCGGAACGGCGCAGAAGATCGCGCTCAACATGCTGTCGACGCTGACCGCCGTTCATCTTGGCCATGTCCATGACGGTTACATGGTCAACCTCATGGCCGATAACATGAAGCTGCGCGACCGGGCGGCGCGCATCGTCGCCGCCGTCAGCGGCCGCGGCCAGGAAGAGGCCGCCAGCCTGCTCGAAAAGAGCGGCGGCGCGGTCAAGACAGCCATTCTGCTCGCCGCCGGCGCCGACAGCGCCGATGCGGCGCGCAAGATACTGGAACGGACAGGCCAGAAGCTGCGGCCAGCCCTTTCCGTGCTGGGGCATGATCCCGAAAAGTGAAAACCGCTTTTCGGAAAAGATCATGCTCGAACAAGGAAATAGGCCAGTTTCATTCCCGATTCCCATCGGGGTGAAACGGGCTTGCGAGGGGAACAAGGGCTCCAAAGCCTAGGTTCTCATCAAAACCGAACCTGAAAAAGGTCAACAGGGAGACTGAGCATGACAACGAAACTACTGACGGCACTGCTTCTGGGCACCAGCATTCTCGGCTCGGCCGGATTGGCTCACGCCGAGGACGTAACGCTCAACATCGAAAGCTGGCGCGGCGACGACCTTGCCATCTGGAAGGATAAGCTGATCCCGGCCTTCGAAGCCAAGAACCCCGGCATCAAGGTGGTGTTCGCCCCATCGGCCCCGACCGAATATGACGCCGCCCTCGGCGCCAAGCTCGCCGCCGGTTCGGCGGGCGACCTGATCACCTGCCGCCCGTTCGACAAGTCGCTTGAACTCTACAAGAAGGGCAACCTTGCCGACCTGTCGGCGCTGCCCGGCATGGAAAACTTCTCGCCGGTCGCAAAGTCCGCCTGGCAGACCGATGACGGCAAGGCGAGCTTCTGCGTGCCGATGGCATCCGTCATCCATGGCTTCATCTACAACAAGGACGCCTTCGACAAGCTTGGCATCAAGGTGCCTCAGACCCGAGACGAATTCTTCGCCGCGCTCGACAAGATCAAGGCCGACGGCACCTATATCCCGATGGCGATGGGCACCAAGGACCTCTGGGAAGCCGCGACCATGGGCTACCAGAACATCGGCCCCAACTACTGGAAGGGCGAGGACGGCCGCAAGGCGCTGATCAAGGGCGATCAGAAGCTGACCGACAAGGACTGGGTCGCGCCGTATGAGGAACTGGCCAAGTGGAAGCCTTACCTGGGCGACGGCTTCGAGGCCCAGACCTATCCGGACAGCCAGAACCTGTTCACGCTCGGCCGCGCCGCCATCTACCCGGCCGGCTCGTGGGAAATCGGCCTGTTCAACACCCAGGCACAGTTCAAGATGGGCGCCTTCCCGCCGCCGGTCGAGAAGGCCGGCGACACCTGCTACATCTCCGACCATACCGATATCGGCATGGGCCTGAACGCAGCCTCCAAGCACGCGGACGCGGCCAAGACCTTCCTGTCCTGGGTGGCTTCGCCTGACTTCGCCACCATCTACGCCAACGCGCTGCCGGGCTTCTTCAGCCTGAACTCCTCGCCGGTGAAGATGGAAGACCCGCTGGCGCAGGAATTCGTCTCCTGGCGCGGCAAGTGCAAGTCGACGATCCGCTCGACCTACCAGATCCTGTCGCGCGGTACGCCGAACCTCGAAAACGAGACCTGGGTTGAATCGGCCAACGTCATCAACGGCACCGATACGCCCGAAGCCGCGGCCAAGAAGCTGCAGACCGGTCTCGACAGCTGGTATAAGCCGGCCAAGTAAGAGCTCAGGCAGCGGAGCCGGCTGGGCGCATGCCCGGCCGGTTCCGGATTACCCTGTCTTCATATTGCGATTGTCGGCTCTGCCTCACGGCCTTACCCTTGCTGTTGTTGGGGAAGGCTGGCTGATCAGTCGCAGGCCTTTGTCTTGCCGCACCGGGCAAGGTTGGGCCATGCATCGAGGCATCATCTAGCATCACATCGTCTGGAACCGAGAGACGGCGGGGACCGAACTCATGGCCGCACAAACACGACCCAAAAGACCATTCCGCTGGCATATCGCCGTCTTCCTGGCGCCGGCGGTGCTCGTCTACACGGCGATCATGATCCTGCCGCTCGCCGGCACGCTGCAGCTCTCGCTGTTCCGCAATGTCGACCAGTCCCAGATCTTCGTCGGCCTGGATAATTTCCGCACCCTGTTCGGCGACCCCAACTGGTCGGTGAATTTCTGGAATGCGCTGCGTAACAATGTCTGGTTCTTCATCATCCACATGCTGGTGCAGAACCCCGTCGGCGTGCTGTTGGCAGCAATTCTCTCCAGCCCCAGGCTGCGGTTCGCCGCCTTCTACCGCACCGCGATCTTCGTGCCGACCATCCTGTCCTTCGTCATCGTCGGCTTTGCCTGGAAGCTGATCCTGTCGCCGCTATGGGGCGTGGCGCCGCATCTGCTCGACTTCGTCGGCCTGAAAAGCCTGTTCACGCCCTGGCTCGGCAAGGAGCAGTACGCGCTGACCGCGCTCAGCCTGATCTCGGTGTGGCAGTTCATCGGCATTCCGATGATGCTGATCTATGCCGCGCTGCTGTCGATCCCCGAAGAGGTGATCGAGGCGGCCGAATGCGATGGCATCACCGGCCTGTCGCAGTTCTGGAAGATCAAGCTGCCGCTGATCCTGCCGTCGATCGGCATCATCTCGATCCTCACCTTCGTCGGCAATTTCAACGCCTTCGACCTGATCTACACCGCGCAAGGCGCGCTCGCCGGGCCGAACTATTCGACCGATATTCTCGGCACCTTCCTCTACCGCGCCTTCTTCGGCTTCCAGCTGCAGGTCGGCGATCCCAACATGGGCGCGACCATCGCCACGATCATGTTCCTGATCATCCTGGGCGGTGTCTGCGTCTACCTCTTCCTCATCCAGACGCGCCTGCGTCGCTACCAGTTCTGAGGGGACGGAGATGAGCATCGCCACCCGTTCACTGCCCCGCACCATCGGCGCTCACGCGATCCTGCTGACCTACACGGCGATCGCGCTGTTTCCGGTGATCCTGGTCATCATGAATTCGTTCAAGTCCCGTGCCGGCATCTTCGGCGCGCCGCTGACGCCGCCGACGCCAAAGACCTTCGACCTGATCGGCTACACCACGGTGATCGGCCAGGGCGACTTCATCCACTATTTCCAGAACAGTCTCGTCGTCACCGTCGGCTCGCTGTTCTTCGTGCTTCTGTTCGGCGCCATGGCTGCGTTCGCGCTGTCGGAATATCGCTTCCGCGGCAACACGATGATGGGGCTGTATTTGGCGCTCGGCATCATGATCCCGATCCGGCTCGCCACCGTCGCCATTCTGCAGTTGATGGTGGCGAGCGGGCTGGTCAACACGCTGACGGCGCTGATCCTGGTCTACACCGCGCAAGGCCTGCCGCTCGCCGTCTTCATCCTGTCCGAATTCATGAAGCAGGTGTCCGACGATCTGAAGAACGCCGGCCGCATCGACGGCCTGTCGGAATACACCATCTTCTTCCGCCTGGTCGTGCCGCTGGTGCGGCCGTCGATGGCAACCGTCGCCGTCTTCACCATGATCCCGATCTGGAACGATCTGTGGTTCCCGCTGATCCTGGCGCCGTCGGAAGAGACCAAGACGGTGACGCTCGGCGCCCAGCTTTTCCTCGGCCAGTTCGTCACCAACTGGAACGCCATTCTGGCAGCACTGTCGCTGGCGATCCTGCCGGTGCTGATCCTCTACGTCATCTTCTCGCGGCAACTGATCCGCGGCATTACTTCCGGAGCCGTCAAGTGAGTTCAGAAAGACCCCTTCGCGTTGTCGTCGCCGGCCTAGGCAATATGGGCCGCAGCCATGCGCTGGCCTATCACACCAATCCAGGTTTTCAGATCGCCGCGCTGGTCAACCGCTCCGACGTGCCTTTGCCTGGGGGGCTGTCCGGCTATGGCATCAGGCGTTCGTTCGATGACGCCCTGCGCGACGAAAAGCCCGACGTCGCCTGCGTCGCCACCTATTCCGACAGCCATGCCGATTATGCGGTGAAAGCGTTCGAGGCCGGCTGCCATGTCTTCGTCGAAAAGCCGCTGGCAACGACGGTGGCCGACGCCAGGCGTGTCGTCGCGGCAGCCAAGGCCAACGGCCGAAAGCTGGTGATCGGCTATATCCTGCGCCACCACCCGTCCTGGATCCGGTTGATCGCCGAAGCGCGCAAGCTCGGCGGTCCCTACGTGTTCCGCATGAACCTCAACCAGCAATCCTCGGGCCATACCTGGGAGACGCACAAGCAGCTGATGCAGACGACATCGCCGATCGTCGATTGCGGCGTGCATTATCTCGACGTCATGCTGCAGATCACCGATGCCAAGCCGGTCGAGGTGCGCGGCATGGGCGTGCGGCTGACCGAGGAAGTCGCGCCTTCCATGTACAATTACGGCCATCTGCAGGTGCTGTTCGATGACGGTTCGGTCGGCTGGTACGAGGCCGGCTGGGGCCCGATGATTTCGGAAACCGCCTTCTTCGTGAAGGACGTGATTTCGCCCAAGGGCTGCGTGTCGATCGTCATGAAGGAGGGCGTTAAGTCCGACGACATCGACACCCACACCAAGACCTCGACCATCCGCCTGCACAGCGCGGCGACCGGCGCGGACGGCAAGTTCCTAAAGGCGGACGAGATGCTGTCGATGGAAGGCGAACCCGGCCATCAGGATCTCTGCGATCTCGAACAGGCTTTTGTCCTCAAGGCGATCCGCGAGGATATCGATCTCACCAGACATATGGACGACGCGGTGCGGTCGCTTGCCGTCTGCCTTGCCGCCGACGAGAGCGTGCGCGGCGGGAAGGCGGTGCGACTGTGATCAGGCTGTCGTCGTCCGCGCCCTACGGCGCCCGCTTGGCGCCCACTCATCAATTTGGAGGACTGCCGTGGGCTCGCTGAAAATCGAGAACGTGAAAAAGGCCTTTGGGCCGGTCGAGGTGCTGAAGGGCATCGACCTCGAAGTGACGGATGGCGAGTTCGTCGTCTTTGTCGGCCCTTCGGGTTGCGGCAAGTCGACATTGCTCCGGGTCATCGCCGGTCTGGAGGATTCGACCTCGGGCCGGGTGCTGATCGATGGCGAGGATGTCTCGGTCACCCCGCCGGCGAAACGCGGCATCGCCATGGTGTTCCAGACCTATGCGCTCTATCCGCATCTGACGGTGAAGAACAATATGGGCCTCGGCCTCAAGCAGGCGAACACGCCGGCGCCGGAAATCGATCGCCGCATCGGCATCGCCTCGTCCATGCTGTCGCTGGAGCCCTATCTCGAAAGACGACCTGCGGAACTTTCCGGCGGCCAGCGCCAGCGCGTCGCCATCGGCCGCGCCGTGGTGCGCGAGCCGAAACTGTTCCTGTTCGACGAGCCGCTGTCGAACCTCGACGCGGCGCTGCGCGTCAACACGCGGCTGGAGATCGCGCAGCTGCATCGCCGGCTGAAGGCGACGATGATCTACGTCACCCACGACCAGGTCGAGGCGATGACGCTGGCCGACAAGATCGTGGTGCTCAATGCCGGAAAAATCGAGCAGATCGGCGGCCCGATGGAGCTCTACAATTCGCCGGCAAACGAGTTCGTCGCCGGCTTCATCGGCTCGCCGAAGATGAATTTCGTCGACGGCGCCCGGCTCGGTGAGACAGCCAGGACCATCGGCGTGCGGCCGGAGCACCTGACCGTCGATCCGAAATCCGGCGCCTGGAAGGGCACGGTCGTGCATGCCGAACATCTCGGCGCCGACACCAATCTCTATCTGGATTGCGAGAAGGCCGGCCTGATCACCGTGCGGATTTTCGGCGTGTACGACGCGGAGCCGGGCGCCACGCTCTATGCGACGCCCGATGCGGCGAAGACCTATCGGTTCGGCGCTGATGGGACGACGATAAAGTAGATACGTCGGCGCGTCTTCTTTCCTCTCCCTCCGGAGGGGGGAGAGGTGGCGCCGCGAAGCGGCGACGGAGTGGGGGAAAGCGCTTCTTCCAAGCGCGGTCGCTGAAAAGCAGGCGCAACCCCAGCGAGTGCTTAGTCTCTCGCCGAGCAGTCGACCCCCCACTCCGTCGAGCTTCGCTCGACACCTCTCCCCCGATCGACGGGGGAGAGGAAAGGCGCGAAACCGTCTTCTCTCCTTCCGGAGCACCACAAGGAGGGAACGAGAAGTTACGCTTACAAATCGGCCTTGAACGTCTGCTTCTGCTGCCCCAATCCCTCGATCCCCAGCTCCACGACATCGCCGGCCTTCAAGAACACCGGCGGCTTCATGCCGAGGCCGACGCCGGGCGGGGTGCCGGTCGAAATAATGTCGCCGGGGTGCAGCGACATGAACTGGCTGAGGTAGGAAACGAGATAGGCAACGCCATAGACCATGGTCTTGGTCGAGCCGTTCTGCATCGTCTTGCCGTTGACCGTCAGCCACATCTTCAGGTTCTGCGGGTCTGATACTTCGTCCTTGGTCACCAGCCACGGTCCGGTCGGGCCGAACGTGTCGCAGCTCTTGCCCTTGGTCCACTGGCCCTGGCGCTCGGCCTGGAAGGCGCGTTCGGACACGTCATGGGAGACGCAATAGCCGGCGACATGGTCGAGCGCGTCGGCTTCGCTGACATATTTGGCGGTTTTGCCGATAACCACGCCGAGCTCGACTTCCCAGTCGGTCTTCTCGGAGCCGCGCGGGATCAGCACGTCGTCGTCCGGGCCGACGATGGCCGAGCTTGCCTTCATGAAGATGATCGGCTCCGGCGGCACGGTGGCCCCGGTCTCGGCGGCATGGTCGGAATAGTTGAGGCCGATGCAAATGAACTTGCCGGTGCCGGCGACGCAGGCGCCGAGGCGCGGCTTGCCGGAAACCGCCGGCAGCGACTTCGCATCGAGCTTCGAAAGCATGTCCAGCGAGGCCGGATGAAGTGTCGTGCCGGCAATATCGGCGACATGGGCGGAGAGATCGCGGATCGTTCCATCCGCATCGAGCAGGCCGGGCCGTTCGCTTCCCACCTCGCCATAGCGCAGCAGTTTCATGCATCTTCTCCTGATTGCGGCCTCGTGGCCGTTCTACAAACTCTCCGCCGGGGCGGCCGTCTCTGGAACCGGGCGGACCCTAGCCATCGGCCTGCTTCACGACAAGCGCGAACAGCCTGTATTGGCGGCCGGCGATCCGATGTCCGGTTGTCTCAAGGCAGCGCTCAGATCGACCAGCCGCCGTCGATATTATAGGCCTGCCCGGACGTGTAGGTGGCGCCGGCCAGGTAGACGGCGAGATCGGCGATCTCCTCGGGCGTGCCGAGCCGGCCCATCGGCTGGCGGGCGATGAAGGCGGCGCGGGCGGCGTCATAATCGCCCTGGGCGTGCATGCGGTCCTGCAGCGACGGGCTCTCGACCGTGCCGGGGCAGATGGCGTTGCAGCGTATGCCCTTGCCGACATAGTCGGCCGCGACCGCCTTGGTCAGCCCGATGACGGCGGCCTTGGTGACGCCATAGGCGAAGCGGTTCGGCACGCCCTTGGTCGAACTGGCCAGCGAAGCCATGTTGATGATCGACCCGTCGCCACGCTCCAGCATGCCAGGCAGCACCGCCCGGATGGTTCGGATCATGGCGCGCACGTTGAGATTGAAAGCGAAATCGAGATCGGCGTCCTTCATCTCCAGGATCGAGCCCGAATGGACGAAACCGGCGCAATTGAACAGCACGTCGACGGCGCCGATCTCTGCAAAGGCGGCATTGACCGCCTCGTCGTTGAGCACGTCGACCTTGCGGGTCTTGATCCCTGATGTGTTGGCGAGTTCCGCCAGCAGCGTCTCGTTGATGTCGGTGGCATGGACGGTGGCCCCAGCCTTGGCGAAGGCCAGCGCGCTCGCCTTGCCGATGCCTTGCGCCGCTGCCGTGATGACAACGACCTTGCCTGTCAGATCCGCCATGCTTTTTCCTCGCCTGCTTGGGTCAATTGCCTTTATCGGCGGCCGGCGAAAACGTCATGTGCCAGTCAGGCGCGATTGTGCGGCCTGTGCCAGTTCACTGATAAAGATGTTTTTTCTCGTTAAAGAACATATGGCCAGGCGTCAAGCCCGATCGCGATCCCTGTGTGACATGCCCTAGAGCCGGATGATTTCAGGTCGAGTCGACCTGAAAGCTGAATCCGTCTCTAAATCAAAAGGATAGAGCATGATGTCGTCCGAAAACCGCTTCACACTTTTCGGCATCATGCTCTAGTCGCCGTAAGGCACCCAGACATTCTTCACCTCGATGGCACGGCGCAGAAAAACGTCGCCGGCGGCTTCTTCCGAGGCCCAGTCGAGGCTGCGGCCGTTGCCGCTCCAGACGCGTTTGAGGTTGCCGATGGACTCGGCTTCCGCCTTGGCGCAGGTATCCGCGTCGGCGACCAGCCACAGTCCGTCGACGTCGTCGTGCTTGGCCAGCACGCCGGCAAGCTCCGCAGTGCGTCCGGTGACGATGTTGATGGCGCCGGCCGGCACATCGGAATATTCGATGACCTGATAGAGATCGGTGGCCAGCAACGGATACCGTTCCGAAGGCACGGCGACCACCGTGTTGCCCATGGCCAGTGCCGGCGCGACCAGCGAGATGAAGCCGAGCAGGGGCTGATTGTCCGGCGCGACGATGCCGACGACGCCGACCGGCTCATGCAGCGCCAGCGTCACGGCACGCGCCGGCGGCTGGTGCACGCGTCCCTCGAACTTGTCGGCGAGGCCGGCATGGAAAAACAGCCGTTCGACCGAGAGCTCCACCTCGTCCCGCGCGGCCTTGGTGTTGGCTCCGGTCAGTTCGGTGAGCCGGGCGGCAAATTCTTCCGCGCGCCCGGAAAGGTTCTCGGCCAG
Source organism: Mesorhizobium sp. BR1-1-4 (assembly GCF_020165375.1). NCBI lineage: Bacteria > Pseudomonadati > Pseudomonadota > Alphaproteobacteria > Hyphomicrobiales > Phyllobacteriaceae > Mesorhizobium > Mesorhizobium sp. BR1-1-4. The sequence goes on from NZ_JAIUIB010000016.1 coordinate 94,370, forward strand.
GTAATAAAGCACCTGCGACCTGTTATAAGCGGTCGCCTCCGGCCAGCTTTTGCAGGCGCGGGCAGCCGAAACCGCATCGCGGATATCCTTGCGGCTGCCGAGCCCGACTTCGCCGGCGAGCTTGCCCTTGGCGGTGGCGACGGCAAGCGAGTAATTGCCGTCCGGCCGCACCTGCTTGCCGCCGATGAACAGCTTCGCGGTGCGATCGATAGCGACGCCGTCCGCCTGTTCCACGGGCTGCGCCGACGATGGCGCCTGCTTGATGACCGGGCCGAGCGGCAGTTTCGCCGCCAGATATTCGAACATGCCCTCGCGCCCGCCCTCGCGCCCGAAACCGCTCTCGCGATAGCCGCCGAAGCCGCAGGCGGCGTCGAACATGTTGGTGCCGTTGACCCAGACCACGCCAGCCTTCAGTTGCGGCGCGACATGGAGCGCCAGGTTGACGTTCTCGCTCCACACCGAGGCTGCGAGGCCATAGCGCGTGTTGTTGGCGAGTTCGATCGCTTCCTCGGTGTTGCGGAAGGTCATGGTGGCGAGCACTGGCCCGAACACCTCTTCCTGCGCCAGAATATTAGCCGGCGAAACACCGGTGGCGAGCGTCGGCAGGTGATAGTAGCCGGAAGACGGCAGCGTTGCATCCGGCTGCCAGCAGACGGCGCCCTGGCGGGCACCTTCGGCGATCAGTCCCTTGACCCGGTCGAGCTGGGTCAGGTCGACCAGCGGACCGATATCGGTGTTCTTGTCGAGCGGGCTGCCGACACGCAGCCGGCTCATCCGTGTCTTGACCTTGGCGATCAAGGCATCGGCGATGCCTTCCTGCACCAAAAGCCGCGAACCGGCGCAGCAGACCTGGCCCTGGTTGAACCAGATGCCGTCGACCAGGCCCTCGACAGCGCTGTCGAGATCGGCGTCCTCGAAGACGATGAAGGCCGACTTGCCGCCAAGTTCCAGCGACAGCTTTTTCCCTGAGCCCGCAGTGGCCTTGCGGATGATCTTGCCGACTTCCGAGGAGCCGGTGAAGGCGATTTTCTGGATGCCGGGGTGGTTGACGATCGCCGCGCCCGCTTCCGGACCGCCCTGCACGATGTTGACGACGCCTTTCGGCACGCCGGCGCGCTCGCAGATCTCGGCGAACAGAATGGCGGTGAGCGGCGTGAACTCGGCCGGCTTCAGCACCACGGTACAGCCCGCCGCAAGCGCCGGCGCGATCTTCCAGGCCAGCATCAACAGGGGAAAATTCCACGGGATGATCTGGCCGACGACGCCGACACCCTTTTGGCCGGGAAAATCCCTGTCCAGCGCCTGCGCCCAGCCGGCATGGTGAATGAAATGGCGGATCGCCAGCGGCACGTCGATGTCGCGGCTTTCGCGGATCGGCTTGCCGTTGTCGATCGTCTCAAGCACCGCGAACAGCCGCTGGTGGCGCTGCATGGCGCGGCCGATGGCGTAGAGCACTTTCGCGCGCTGGTATCCGGAACTGGCGCTCCATTTCGGCAGCGCCTTTGCGGCGGCCGCAACCGCCGCCTCAATGTCGGCGGCATTGGCATCGGACACCTTGGCCAACAGCTTGCCGGAAGACGGCTCGCTGGTGTCGAAGGTCTTGCCGCCTCCGGCCGCTTTCCAGTCGCCACCGATGAACAGCGCTTTGGAGAAATCGCGCCCGGCCAGCCAGGCATCGGCCTCGTTGCGAGCCTCCGGCGCCGGGCCGTATTCCATGGCGTGATAGCGTTCAAGGACGTTCATCAGGTTCCTCCTTCACCCTCCCCCTTGTGGGGAGGGTCGATCGGCAAAGCCGATCGGGGTGGGGGTGCTCAAGCCATTGCGTGGCGATGATTGGCCGAATAATGCCCGGTCAGATGATGCTCGAGCTGACGTTCGATATCGGTCAGCAGGCTCGAGGCGCCAAAGCGGAACAACTCGGGCTCCAGCCATGGACGGCCGAGCTCTTCCTTCATCAGCACCAGCCAGTCGAGCGAGACTTTCGCGGTCGAAATGCCGCCGGCCGGCTTGAAGCCGATGAGATAGCCTGTCTCCTCGAAATAGGCCCTGATGGCGCGCACCATGGCGAGGCCGACAGGCAGTGTGGCATTGACGCTTTCCTTGCCGGTCGACGTCTTGATGAAATCGGCGCCAGCCATCATCGCCACCATCGAGGCCAGCATGACGTTGCGCAGCGTTGCGAGGTCGCCGGTGCCCAGAATGACCTTGAGATGCGCGTCACCGCAGGCGGCCCGCATCGAGACGATTTCATTATAAAGCTCGCGCCACTTGGCGCCGAACACCAGGCCGCGCGGGATGACGACATCGATCTCGTCGGCGCCGTCCTTCACCGAGGCCTCGATCTCCTGCAACCGGGTCGACAGCGGGGCCAGCCCATGCGGGAAGGCGGTGGAGACCGCGGCGACATGGATGCCGGTGCCGCGCACCGCGTCCACGGCCGTGGCGACGAAGGGATGGTAGACGCAGACGGCGGCGGGCCGGATGGTTTCGCCCGCAATGCCGAGGCCTTCCATGATGTCGCGGCGCAGCGGGTTGATCGCCTTGGCGCAGAGCCGGCGCACGCGCTCCTCGGTGTCGTTGGAGTTGAGCGTCGTCAGGTCCATGCAGGCGATCGCCCGCAGCAGCCAGGCGGCCTGGTTGTCGGCCTTGATCGAGCGCCGCTTGGTCAGGCTGGCGACGCGGCGTTCCAGCGCGGAGCGGTTGACGCTGCGTACCGATTCGAGAAAACCGAGGTCGAGTTTCAGGCCAGGATTGCGCGCGATGTGATGGTCCAGCGGCACCGGCGTGTTGGCGGCGGCGCGCGCGGGCAGCGGCGTCACCTTGGTGCCAAGATCGGCTTCGCGGATTGTGCTGCTCATCTCTGCCCTTTCCTTCAGCGGCGTGCGCTTGAGATCGCGCGCATCGTTCTCCCAAAGCCGTCGACAGTTTTGGGTGACACGCACGAAGATAGCCCGCGAAGTCGCGCTTCACGAGTCCTCAAGCGAGGGATAGCTGAAAAAGGCCGCGAAAGCAGCTGATTTTTGACCGGAAGGTCAAAACCAGCTTTCTGGGAGACGCGAACTGGCCTCAGCCGACGAAGGCGCGTTCGACGACGAAGCTCGAGGGATGGCTGAGCGAACCTTCCTGGAAGCCGAGGCTTTCGGCCAGCTCCTTGACGTCCTTCAGCATGTGCATCGAGCCGCAGATCATGATGCGGTCGGTTTCGGGATTGAGCTGTTCGATGCCGAGGTCGCTGTAGAACTTGCCGGAGCCGATCAGTGCGGTGATGCGGCCCATGCGCGCCGACTCTTCGCGGGTCGTCGAATTGTAGAGCGTGACGCGCCCAGTGGTCAGCTCGCCGATCAGCGGGTCGCTTTCGAGCGCCGCCACCAGCTCCTGGCCGTAGATCAGCTCGGCATTGTCGCGACAGGTGTGGGTCAGGATCAGCTGGTCGAACTTCTCGTAAGTGTCGGGATCGCGCAGCAGGCTGGCAAAGGGCGCGATGCCGGTGCCGGTCGAGATCATGAACAGGCGCTTGGCGGGGGTCAGCGCGTCGACGACCAGCGTGCCGGTCGATTTCTGGCGCATGATGACGGTGTCGCCGACCTGGATCTTCTGCAATTCGGAGGTCAGCGGGCCATCCGGCACCTTGATCGAGAAGAATTCCAGCTCTTCGTCCCAGGCCGGGCTGGCGACGGAGTAGGCGCGATACACCGGCTTCTCGGCATTGGGCAGGCCGATCATGACGAATTCGCCCGAGCGGAAGCGCAGCGACTGCGGCCGGGTGATGCGGAACGAGAACAGCCGGTCGGTATAGTGTTTCACCGAGACGACGGTCTCGGCATAGACATTGGCCGGAATCGGAAACTGCAGCGGACGGGCTTCAGCGGTGTTGAACGCGGGCGTGGTGTTCATCGATTCCAACCTTCTCGCCCAATGAGAGACGCGGGCGCCAAACTTTCCCGTGCGCGCCCGAACCATTCAGGTTCCGGCATGCCATGCACACTACCGAAGCGGTAAGCTCTTGTGTCCGGAATTTATTAGTATACAAACGATATTTGCGTCAAGATGCCGTCGTAAAACACCTTTCCAAACTGCGGCATATCCGTAGTCCCAGCATTTCGGGTTTCGACAATGAAAGAGAATTTTTCGGTGCAGCCGCCGGATTCCCTGGGCAGCGTCGTCGCCGGCATCGATGTCGGCGGAACCTTCACCGACCTGCTCCTGATCGACGGCAAGGACGGTGGCAAGGTGTATCTGGCCAAGACCCCGACCACTGTCGACAACCAGGCCTTTGGCGTGGTTGCGGCGCTTGGCGCCACCGGTTTTCCGATCGACGGCATCGACCTCATCGTGCATGGCACGACCACCACCACCAATGCGGTGCTGGAGCGCCGGCTGGCCAAGACCGGCATGATCACCACGCGCGGTTTTCGCGACGTGATCGAACTCGGCCGGCGGACGCGGCCGCAACCCTATGGCATGACCGGAACCTTCGTCCCAATCATTCCGCGCAACCTGCGCCTCGAAGTGTCGGAGCGCGTCGAGGCGTCGGGTGCGGTGCGCACGCCGCTCGATGAAGCCGAGATGCGCGAGGCGGTACAGGCGCTCATCGCGGCCGGCTGCGAATCCCTCGTCATCCATTTCCTCCACTCTTACGCCAATCCCACGCATGAGCGGCGCGCCGCCGAGATCGCCGCCGAAGCCTGGCCGAACGGCTACATCACGTCAGGCCATGCGCTGCTGTCGGAGGCGCGCGAATTCGAGCGCGGGGTGACGGCCTCGGTCAACGCCTCGGTGCAGCCGATCCTGGAGCGCTACGTCGAGCGGCTGCGCAAGGAATTGGCCGACAAGGGCTATGCCCGCGACTTCCTGATCATGAACGGCAATGGCGGCATGATCTCGGCCCGTTTCGTCACACGTGAATCGGCCAAGACGGTCATGTCGGGCCCCGCCTCCGGCGTCATCGCCGCCGCCTATACCGGCAAGCGCGCAGGCTTCGAAAACCTTGTCACCTACGACATGGGCGGCACCTCGACCGACGTGGCGCTGATCCGCAACGCCGAACCGGCTGTCTCGAACGAGATCGAGATCGAATATGCCATGCCCATCCATGTGCCGATGGTGGCGGTGCATACGGTGGGCGCCGGCGGCGGCTCGATCGCCCGCGTCGATGCGGCCGGCCTGATCCAGATCGGCCCGGAAAGTGCCGGCGCCAATCCCGGCCCGATCTGCTATGGGCGCGGCGGCACCGAGCCGACGATCACCGACGCCAACCTCGTGCTCGGCCGGCTGGCGCCGAAGAAGCTGCTCGCCGTCGAAAACCCGGTCACATCGGAGCGCGTCACCAGGATTTTCGAAGACAGGATCGGCAAGGCAACCGGCCTGTCGGGTGTCGAGGCGGCGGGCGCTGTCCTCAGGCTCGGCAACATGAAGATGGCCGGCGCCATCCGCATGGTGTCGGTGTCGCGCGGCCATGATCCCCGCGATTTCGCGCTGTTCGCCTTCGGCGGCGCCGGGCCGCTGCATGCGACGGCGCTCGCGCGCGAACTCGGCCTGCCCAAAGTGCTGGTGCCGGCGCGGCCCGGCATCACCAACGCGCTCGGCTGCGTCGTCGCCGATCTGCGCCATGACTTCGTCAACACCATCAACCAGCCCGTGGCCGTGCTGGACGAAAGCCAGCTTCACCAAGTACTGGAACGGCACCGGAACGAAGGCGAAGAGCTGATCGCCAAGGAAGCGGTGAAGCCGGAAACGATCCGCGTCACCCACTCCGCCGACATGCAGTTCGTCGGCCAGACCCACATCATCAACGTGCCGCTTCCGTCCGCGTCGGTGAACCGGAGCCAATTGCAGGCGTTGTTCGAGAAAGCCTATTTCGCCCGCTTCAAGGTGGATCTGCCGGAAATCCGCGCCAACCTCGTCAACCTCAACACCTCGGTCACCGGCGTGCGACCGGCGATCGACCTGTCGCGGCTGATCGACCCGGCCGGGCGGGCAAGGACGCTCGACGGGGCGCGGCGCGAGATCCGACCGGTCTGGTACGCCGGGCGCTGGCACGACACGTCGGTTTACAGCAGGGAAAAGCTGCCGCTCGATGCAGTCATCGAAGGGCCGGCGATCCTCGAACAGATGGATGCGACCACCGTGCTCGAACCCGGCGACCGCGCGCGCTCGGATGCCGACGGCAACATTATCATCGACATTGGCGAGGCCTGACATGTCAGTGGATAGCGCAAAGCTCGACGCCATCACGCTTTCGGTGCTCCAGGCCGCTTTGCAGCAGGTCTGCGACGAGATGGACCTGACCTTTTCCCGCGCCGCCTTTTCGCCTGTGATCGCCGAGGCCAATGACCGCTCGGACGGCATCTATTCCGCCGTCGACGGCTCGCTGATCGCGCAAGGCAGTCAGGGCCTGCCGGTGTTTGTCGGCGTCATGCAATATTCGACCAGGACGGTGATCGAGATGATCGCCGACGGCCGCTGCCTGGCCCCGGAGCCGGGCGACATCTACATCGTCAACGATCCCTATCTCGGCGGCACGCATCTGATGGATGTGCGCTTCGCCATGCCGGTCTATCGCGGTGAAAAGATCTTCTGCTGGTTGTCGAACACCGGCCATTGGCCCGACATCGGCGGCTCCGTGCCCGGCGGCTTCTCCGCGTCCGCGACCGCTGTCGAGCAGGAGGGTCTGCGGCTGCCGCCGGTAAAACTGTTCAAGAAGGGCGTGCTCGACCCTGAAATCTACGCCATCATCTGCTCCAACATCAGGGTCGCCGACCAGCGCATCGGCGACATCCGGGCGCAGGCCGCCGCGCTGTTGATCGGCCAGGACAGGCTCAATGGAATCCTGGATCGTTACGGAGACGAAACCGTTGTCGAGGCGATCGCCGAGCTACGCCGCCGCGCCGCCGAGCAGATGCGCGCCAATATAGCGGCCATTCCCGATGGCACCTACCGCTCCAAGGCTTTTGTCGATTCCGACGGGGTGGTCAACGAACCGCTGACCATAGCGCTCGCAGTCGACAAGAAGGGCGACACGCTGACCTTCGACTTTTCAGGATCGTCAAAGCCTTGTGCGGGACCGATGAACAGCGTGCTGGCGACGACCCTGTCCTCGGTTTATCTCGCCATGCGCCACATCTTTCCGGACGTGCCGATCAGCGCCGGCGCCTTCGAGCCGCTCGAGGTCAAGCGGCCGGAAGGCACTTTCCTCGACGCCAAATATCCCCGCCCCGTGTCTGGCTGTGCGGCCGAAGTCTCGCAGCGCATCGCCGAGGCGGTGTTCGCGGCGATGGTGCAGGCGCTGCCCGACAGGGTGACGGCGGCCCCAGCCGGCTCCAGCGGCAATTTCGCGCTCGGCGGCAATGATCCGGCGCGCGGCCGCGACTACGTCATGTACCAGATATCCGGTGGCGGCTATGGCGGCAATTCGGGGCATGACGGCCTGACCAATGGCTGCTCGACCATCGGCATTTCCAAGTCGCCGCCGGTCGAGATCATGGAGCAGGCCTTTCCGGTGCTCTATCGCCACTATGCCTTGCGCGAAGGCTCGGGCGGCGCCGGCAAGCATCGTGGTGGTTTTGGCCTCGCCTATGAGGTCGAGATCCTGCGTGGCGAGGCGCGCGCCTCCTTTGTCATGGACCATGGCCGTTTCGGTCCGCAGGGCGCCCTTGGCGGTCGGGATGGCGAGCCCAACAGCGTGACCGTGTTCCGCAACGGCGAGGAGCATGTGCCGCCGCACCTCTCCAAGGAGCAGGACATCCCGCTGAAGGCCGGCGACCGCGTGCGCGTCGGCACTCCGGGTGGCGGCGGCTATGGCGATCCGCGTGAGCGCGATCCGGAACTGGTCGCACGGGACGTCCAGCTTGGTTATTATACGACGGAGCAAGCCAGGGATCTGTTCGGGGCCGACGCACAAGGAACCTGACCGGACGCGGACTGCCCCGCGCCGTGATCGCCGCGGCACATGTCGTTTCCGTCTCCGCCGGGAGCATGAAAGCCCGTAGACTTCGCCGGTCAATGGAGATCTGGACCATGCGTCTTTTCGGTCGTTTCGTGCTTGCCGCTTCCGTAGCTTTTGCGCTCGCAACCGGTGCTGCTTCCGCCCAGGAGAAAAAGCTGAGGCTCGGTACCGAGGGTGCCTACCCGCCCTTCAACCACGCCAATGCCGACGGCACGCTGGGCGGTTTCGACATCGATCTCGGCCAGGCGCTGTGCGCGCAGATGAAGGTCGAATGCGAGTTCACCGTACAGGATTTCGACGGCTCTATTCCGGCGCTGCAGGCCGGCAAGTTCGATGCCATCATCAACATCACCATCACGCCCGAGCGGGCTGAAAAGGTCGAGTTCACCCACAAATACTACCAGACGCCGCCGGCCATCGCGGTGCCGAAGGACTCGACCATCGCGGGCACCTCGCCGGACGATCTGAAAGGCAAGGTGCTGGGCGTGCAGAGCGCCACCATCCACCAGAATTTCGCCGAGCAGAAATATTCGGGCTCGACCGTCAAGGCCTACCCGACCGGCGACGACGCCCGCACCGACATGGTCAATGGCCGCCTCGACGCGATGATGGACGGCTCGATCATCCTCACCGAATGGCTGAAGAAGCCCGACGGCGCCTGCTGCAAGCTGCTCGGCACGCTGACGGCCGATCCGGCCATTCACGGCCCGGGGGTCGGCATTGCGCTGCAGAAGGGCAACAAGGAACTGGCCGGCAAGTTCAACGCGGCAATCGACGCGCTGCGCGCCAACGGAAAGTACAAGGAAATCAACGACAAGTATTTTTCATTCGATGTCTACGGGAGTTGATCCCGGTACCAATCGAGCTCGGCGGCGCCACCCGGCGCTGCCGATTTTTTATGAATGATGGAGATTTTCTTGGCTGAGCGTCGCTCCCCTTTCTACAGCAGCATCGTTGGGCTGGGGGCGACCATGGGTCGGGTCGGCGGCGATTTCATCTCGGCCAAACATTATTCCGGCATCGCCGACGAACATTTGAATACGCGTAAAAATGTCGGCGTGCAGGACCTCAGCACCATGGGCAAGATGGACATCAAGGGTGCCGGCGCGGAGGCGCTGGTCAACCATGTCATTGTCAATGACGCCGCGGCGATGAGGCCGGGCCAAGTACGCTATTCCACCGTCTGTCGGGAGGACGGCGGCATCATGGACGACCTCACCGTGTTCCGGCTGGGCGCGGAGCATTTCATGCTGGTCACCGGTTCGGTCAACCGCCTCAAGATGCTGCCCTGGCTCCAGCATCATGCGCAAGGGCGCAGGGCCTATGTCACCGACATCACGGCCGCCGTCGCCTTCCCCACCATCCAGGGCCCGCGCTCGCGCGATCTCTTGAAGGCGATGATTTCGGACGCCGATCTCGACGGATTGAAGCGCTGGGCCTTCACATCAGGCCATATCAACGGAACGCGGGTCCTGATCTCCCGTACAGGCGTGACCGGCGAACTCGGCTTCGAGCTGTTCGTGCCGGCCGACGAGGCGACCTCGGTTTGGGACGCACTGATGCGCACTGGCCAAGCTTTCGGCTTGAAACCCTATGGCGTGCTGGCAATGTTCACGCTCGGCCTGGAAAAGGCCTATCCGGCGCACGGCATCGACATGGACGAGACGCGCACGCCGTTCCATGTCGGCCTCGACCGCTGGATCAAGTTCGATAAGGGCGATTTCATCGGCCGGGACGCGTTGCTCGAGGTGCGCGACGAGAGCCTCGACGAGCGCTGGACCGGGCTGATCCTCGACGGCGACAAGCCGTCCGCGACGGATGCACGGGTGATGGCCGACGGCGAGGACGCCGGCGTGGTCACCTACAGCGACCACGGCTATTCCCTGGGCAAGGTGCTGGCGACAGCGCATTTGCGATTGCCCTTCACGGCCATAGGCACGGAACTTAGCATCGATATTGACGGCAAGCCGACCCGCGCGGTGGTGGTGCCGATGCCGTTCTTCGACCCGGAAGGGGCGAGGCTGAGGGGCTAGCGCGGCTTGGCTGGAAATCGTTGTGGTTCTCAAATTACTTATGGTGACCATCGCCGACGCTCCATGAGAAGCTCATGGTCGGCCCTGAATACCAGCCGGCTCACTATCCCCGCCGATCCAGCCTCGCCACCAGCCGGTCACCCACCCACTGGATGCCGCAGACCAGGATGATCAGCACGATCACCACGGCGACCATCACCGACGTCTCGAAGCGCTGGTAGCCGTAACGGATGGCAAGGTCGCCGAGGCCGCCGGCACCGATGGCTCCTGCCATCGCCGAGGCGCCGACCAGCGTCACCAGCGTCACGGTGAAGCCGGCAACGATGCCGGGGAGCGCCTCGGGCACCAGCACTTCGCGGATGATGGTCCAGCGATTGCCGCCCATGGCGCGCGCCGCCTCGATCAGTCCGTGGTCGACTTCGCGCAATGACACTTCGGCGATCCGCGCATAGTAGGGCGTGGCGGCGATCGACAGCGGCACGATGGCCGCCCATGTGCCAATCGAGGTGCCGACGATCAGCCGCGTCACCGGGATCAGCGCCACCAGAAGGATGATGAACGGCACCGAGCGGAAGCCGTTGATCACGGCGCCGAGCACGCGGTTCACCCAAGGGTTTTCGGCGATGCCGCCGCGTTCGGTGGCAATCAGGGCCAGCCCGAGCGGCAGGCCGAACACCAGCGAGATCAGGCCGGAGGCGGCCGTCATCAGCACCGTCTCCCAGATCGATCGCAACAGAAGCTCAAACAGGACCGGCGACATGGCCAAGCACCTCCACCCGCGCCTGGCGGGATTTCAGGAATGTGATGATTTCTGCGAGATGGTTCGCATCGCTGCCGGGAACGGAAATGAACAGCGTTCCGACCGGCTGCTGCTGGATGTGGTCGATGCCGCCATGGACGAGGCGGAAGGGACCGGGCACGGCGGCCGCAAGGTCGGACAGCAGCGGCTCGCGCGCCGCCTCGCCCGCCACGTCGACGCGCAAGACCGTTTCGGTGCCGGCTCCCGGCAGCAGCCGCGCCGCCAGCTCCGGCGGAAGTTGCGGCCGGATGGTCCCGAGCAGGCGTCTTGTAATGTCCGATTGCGGATCGGCAAATACCGACCAGACCGGCCCTTCCTCGACGATGCGCCCGGCGTCGATCACCGCCACGCGGTCAGCGATCGAGCGGATCACCTCCATCTCGTGGGTGATCAAAAGGATGGTCAGGCCAAGCTGGCGGTTGATATCCTTCAGCAGGGCGAGAATGGAGCGCGTCGTCTCCGGGTCGAGCGCCGAGGTCGCCTCGTCCGACAGAAGCAGCGCCGGCCGCGCGGCAAGCGCTCGGGCAATGCCGACGCGCTGTTTCTGGCCGCCGGACAGCGACGCCGGGTAGGCTTTTGCCTTCTCCGACAGGCCGACGAGATCGAGCAGCTCCGCCGCCCGCTTCAGCCGCTCCGTCTTCGGCCGGCCCTCGATCTTGAGCGGCAGCGCCACATTGTCCTCGACGATCTTGGCCGACAGCAGGTTGAAATGCTGGAAGATCATGCCGATGCGCCGCCGCAACGGCTGCAACTCGCGCTCGCCAAGTCGGCTGATCTCGCGACCTTCGATGAACACCTCGCCGGTGTCAGGCCGCTCCAGTCCGTTCAGGCAGCGGATCAGGGTGGACTTGCCAGCACCGCTGCGGCCGATGATGCCGAGAACCTCGCCCTTGCGCACCGTCAAGGTAATGCCGTCGAGCGCCGCCGTTTGGCCGAAGCGGCGCTTCAGGTCGACAAGGCGCACCACGTCCTGCGTGGCGGCCTGATCCGCGGCCTCGGTGGTTGCGATAAAATGCTGGTTCATAGGCAGGTCCCGAAATGCGATCGCAGCCCGCGCATCGCGCGGACCGCTTAAGCTGTCAAAGGCACGTCGGTGCCCGCATAACTCAATAGGCGCTGAGGCCGGTGCCCTTATAGACCTTGTCGAACTCGGCCTTCACAGCCTCGTTCTGGTAGGACGCGACCAGCGTCTTCACCCAGGCCTCGTTTTCATTGCCGACCTTGACCGCGATGAAGTTGCGGTACGGATTGTCCGCGATCGGCTCCTGAGCGATGCGGTTCTCCGGCGTCAGGCCGCTCTTCAGCGCCCAGTCGGTGTTGACCACGGCGGCGTCGAGATCCTCGACCGAGCGGCCGACGATGCCGGCATCCAACTCCTTGATCTCGACCTTTTTCGCATTTTCGGCGATGTCGGCGGTGGTGGCGAGAATGCCGGTGTCATCCCTGAGCTTGATCACGCCCTCATTCTGCAGCACGCGCAGCGCCCGGCCTTCGTTGGACGGGTCGTTCGGCACGCCGATCACCGCGCCCTCCGGCAGATCGGCAACCTTGGTGTACTTCTTGGAGTAGAGGCCGATCGGCCACACGCCGGTATAGCCGACACGCACGATGTGGTAGCCCTGCGTCTTGATCTGGTTGTCGAGATAGGGCTGGTGCTGAAAGGCGTTGGCGTCGATCTCGCCGCGCTCCAGCGCCTCGTTGGGCTGGGTGTAGTCGTTGAACACCACGGTCTCGATGCTGAGGCCCTTTTCGGCTGCTTGCGCGACGACGACACGCCAGACATCCTCGTCCTCGCCGCTGATGATGCCGACCTTGATCGCCTTCTTGTCCTCAGCCAAGGACGCATGCGGCGCCATCAGGCTGCCGATCGCGACGGCCGACGCGAACAGCAGAGCAAGGCCGCTGCGGCGGGTGAGGGGTGACCATGGGGAAGAGGGCAAAGTGTTGTTGGGATCGGACATGATTGATCTCTGCGGTTGTGAAGTCATGGCAGCAAGGCGGATTGCCGAGGCTTGTTCACATCGTCAGAAATTCTACTGATTTTATCAAAGAACGTGTTTCGCCGTTCTCGGCAAAGCCGGGAATATTCTCTCAAAAAACTCAGGGATGTGAGCACAGGACGCCGCCGGGTCGACCATGACGGCGCCGCGCCATCCGGGGATGTCGGGAAGGCAGTCAAGTTTTCAACGAGCCCGCCTCTGCCGGCCGGCTGCGCAAATATCTCATGCGGTTCGATTTGAGCTTCGAGGATATCGCCCGGAAATGATGGACGGCCCTCGTTGGCTGCCGGCGGGTTCATCCATGGAAGTCAAAAAGCTTTACGGCTTGCACAGCCACTTTTTCGTGAAGCTGTGCGGGTTGATCCGACCGCCGGCTTGCCTAGGTAGAGAGGGCGGCCGGGCGCCACGCGATCTCAATAATCGGTATGACATTTTCCTGCATTCGAAAGCTTGCCCTTTCCGGCCTCATCGTCGTCATCCAGTCCTCCTGCGTCGTTCCCGACGACACGTCGCGCATCGCCAAGGTCGATCCCACGGCGGCTGCGGCACGCAAGGAGATGGTCGGCCTCAGCGAAGCCGATGTTCGAATGTGCGCGGGATTTCCGACCGCCACCGCGGATGTCGGCCAGTCCGGGCAGATCTGGACCTATAAGCGCGTCGTCCAGCGCGGCAATCTCAGCGTCGTCGTTCCTGCCTTGGCCGTGGGGGCGATCCCGACGGTCGGCGGTTCCGTCAATGTCGCTCCCGGCGGTTACTGCGACACGCAGGTTCGCATGGTCGGCGGCCGTGTCGCCGAAGTTGCCTACGCCGGCGACAACAACCTGCCGAACAAGCGCGACGCGCTTTGTGTCAGCACCGTGGATGCCTGCGTGGCCTATGCCCGCCAACACAGGCCGGCGGCCAGATAGCGGCAGCGGATTTCGCGGGACCAGCGATGGCCGGACACTCGGTGTTTGACGCGGATGGCGTTGAGGGCTTGACTGACCCGCCGGACCGAATACGCTAGGGCAAAATACCGGCTCTGATCGCCGGGCGGCAAACATGCCTCGTATGCCTCGCCTTTCCGGCGCTGGCTGCGGGGCATTGTCATTTTGGGGATCGGTTTGAAACGGCGCATCGAGATCGGCATCCTCTATTCCCGCTCGGGAAGCTATCAGCTCGTCTCCGACGCGTGCCGGATGGGCGCCATGCGCGCCATCGCCGACATCAACGCCGACAGGAGCTCAGGCATCGAACTGGTGCCGGTCGAGCGCGACCCGCAAAGCAACGCCGACCGTTACGCGACGCTGTGCGAAGACATCTTCAGGACCAGCAGTGCACGCCATGTCGTCGGCTGCGTCACCTCCTGGAGCCGCAAGGAGACAATCCCTGTGCTGGAGAAGGCGGGCGGCATGCTCTGGTATGCCTGCCCCTATGAGGGCTTCGAGGCCAACGAGCATGTCGTCTACATGCACGCTTGTCCCAATCAGCATCTGGTGCCGCTTATGGCCCATGTCGTGCCGCGCTTCGGCGCCAACGGTTTCCTGCTCGGGTCGAACTACATCTGGGGCTGGGAGATGAACCGCGTTGCGCGCGACCTCATCGCCGATGCCGGCGGCAAGGTGCTGGGCGAGCGCTATCTGCGCATCGGCGAGACCGACGTGTCGCGGCTGATCGCCGAGATACGCGCGACGCGACCGAACTTCATCCTCAACAACCTGATCGGCACCTCGTCCTATGCCTTCCTTGCGGCCTATCGCGATCTGGCGGGCGAGGATGCGGCTTTCAGTCCTGAATCTTGCCCGGTGATCTCCTGCAACCTGACCGAAGGCGAACTGCCGGCGATCGGCGAAACAGGCAAGGGTCACCTGTCGGTCGGACCGTATTTCGCGCCGCGGCCGGCCGCCTTCGCGTCGTCCTTCGAAGCCTCCGCTTATGCCTCGGTGCAGGTAATGGCCGACGTGCTGTCGCGCGATCCAGATGCCGGCCCGGCGGAATTTTCCAAGGCCTTCGCCGAGCGGCGCTTCTCCACGCGGCTTGGCCCGATCGCCATCGACGCCCATTCCCAGCACGCCACGCTGCCTGTCATCATAGGCCGGATCGCGGACGGCTACTTCGAAGTCGTCAGCCGGCAGCACGAGGTCGCGCCGGACCCGTACCTGTCGCGCTACGACCCCGCAAAGACATTCGGCCGGCCGCGCTTGCGGGTGGTGTCGTGACCAGAACCCCGCGCATCCCCAATCTCGGCGGCGCCAGGGCCTTTGTCCTGCATCGCCCGCACCCGACGACGCAAGCGATCACCAGGCAGTTGTCGGCCATCGGCCTTGTCACCGTGGATTGCTGGCCGGAACTGGCGCCGGAGGCGCTGGCCGCCGACTTCGTCTTCTTCGACGCCGATCTCGGCTTCGACGAACAATTTCCCTGGAAGCCGGGCGAGGCGCCGATGCCGCTGGTGGCGCTGATCGGTTCCGAGGCGCCGGGCCGCATCGAATGGGCGCTGTCGCACAAGGCCGACGCCCAGCTCCTGAAGCCGGTCGGCAATGCCGGCGTCTACAGCGCGCTGCTGATCGCGCGCCAGAGTTTCGAGGCGAGAAAACATTTAGCCGGCGAAATTGCCACATTGCGCCAGCGGGTCGCCGAACGCCAGACCATCGTGCGGGCTGTCTCGGCTTTGTCGAAAGGCGGCGACGACGACCGCGCCTATGCGCAGCTGCGCTCGCTGGCGATGAGCTGGCAGATCAGCGTCGAGGACGCCGCGCGGCGTATCGTGGCGATGATGGAGGAAGCCAAGACCGGGGAAGCCAGGACCGGGGAAGGCCAGATCGGGGAAGAGAGCGGCGATGACCAGCCCCATCGCGCCTGATCTCACGGCAGGGCGCATGCCGGCCAAGCCGCGCGCCGGCGTCTGGCGCCGGCTGGTCAAGCGCCGCCTGGCGCTGCTCGGCCTGGTCATCGTCGCCATTGTCGTCGCCGGTGCAATCCTGGCGCCATGGTTGACCGGCTATGATCCCAACGAACAGATGTTCGACGGTCTGACCATCGAAGGCTCGCCTCTGCCGCCGAGTGCGAAATTCTGGCTGGGCACCGACCTGCTCGGGCGTGACCTGTTGACCCGCATCCTCTACGGCGCGCGCACCTCGCTGATCATCGGCATCGTCGCCAACGGCGTGGCGCTCTTCATCGGCACGCTGGTCGGCGTCACCGCCGGCTATTTCCGCGGCTGGATCGGCGGCGCGCTGATGCGCTTCACCGATTTGATGATGGCGTTTCCGGCGCTGCTGCTCGCCATCTGCCTGGCGGCGGTGTTCCAGCCGAGCCTATGGATCGTCGCCATGGTCATCGCGCTGGTCAACTGGGTGCAGACCGCTCGCGTCGTCTACACCGAGACCTCGTCGCTCGCCGAGCGCGAGTTCATCGATGCCGAACGCACCATCGGGGCCGGCGCGCCGCGCATCCTGTTTCGCCACATCCTGCCGCATCTCCTGCCGACCATCATCGTCTGGGGCACGCTCGGCATCTCGACCACGGTGCTGCTCGAGGCGACGCTCTCCTTCCTCGGCATCGGCGTGCAGCCGCCGACGGCGTCATGGGGCAATATCATCTTCGAGAACCAGACCTATTTCCAGGCGGCACCCTGGCTGGTGTTCTTCCCCGGCGCCGCGATCCTGGCCCTGGCGCTGGCCTTCAACCTGATCGGCGACGCGCTGCGCGACATTCTCGATCCGACGCAAAGGGGCCGGGCATGATCGCCTATCTCGGCCGCCGGCTGATCCAGTCGCTGCTCATCCTGCTCGGCGTCTCGCTGATCACCTTCGCGCTGCTCTATCTCCTGCCCGCCGATCCGGTGCGCCAGATCGCAGGCCGCAGCGCCACGCCGCAGACGGTCGAGAACATCCGCCAGCAGCTCGGCCTCGACCAGCCCTTCGTCGTCCAATACTGGCACTATCTGACGAAGCTCGTCAGCGGCGATCTCGGCCGCTCCTACATCCAGCGCTCGGAGGTGACCGAACTCATCGTCTCGCGGCTGCCGGCGAGCCTGCTGCTGATGGTCGGGGCCATCCTGTGCGAGCTGCTGATCGGCCTCTCGATGGGCCTGATCGCCGCCGTCAAGCGCGGCACCGCGACCGACCAGACCTTGATGGTCGCGTCCTTCGTCGGCGTTTCGGCGCCGCAATTCGTCGTCGGCCTGTTGCTGCTCTACGTCTTTGCCGTGCGGCTGAGCTGGTTTCCGATCGGTGGCTATGGCACCTGGCGTCATCTCGTGCTGCCCTCGCTCACCATGGGCATCCTCGGCGCCGGCTGGTATGCGCGCATGATGCGCTCGTCGATGATCGACGTGCTGCGCCAGGATTACGTCCGCACCGCGCGTGCCAAGGGCCTGGCTCGGGGCGCCATCATCTTCCGCCATGCGCTGCCCAACGCCATCCTGCCGGTCGTCGCCATGATCGGCATCGACATCGGCATCTTCATGGGCGGCATCGTCGTGGTCGAAAGCGTGTTCGGCTGGCCCGGCATCGGCCAACTCGCCTGGCAAGCCATCCAGCGCGTCGACATCCCGATCATCATGGGCGTCACGCTGGTCTCGGCCTTCGCCATCGTGCTCGGCAATCTCCTGGCCGACATCATCGCGCCCTTCATCGACCCCCGTATCAAACTGCGATGAGCATCGAACTCAGATGAAACCAGAAAACAAACAGAGAAAGGGAACAGGACAATGAAGAAGTTTCTCGCATCGACCGTCGCGGCATCGGCGCTGGCGCTGATGCTCGGCATGACAAGCGCCCGCGCCGAGGACGCCGTCGACCCGAACGCCAAGCAGGGCGGCGCCATCACCATCACCTACAAGGACGACGTCGCGACCCTCGACCCGGCCATCGGCTATGACTGGCAGAACTGGTCGATGATCAAGAGCCTGTTCGACGGCTTGGTGGACTACGAGCCCGGCACCACCAACCTCAAGCCCGACCTCGCCGAAAGCTACGAGATTTCGCCCGACGGCAAGACCTTCACCTTCAAGCTGCGCCATGGCGTGAAGTTCCACAATGGCCGCGAGATGACCGCCGAAGACGTGAAATATTCGCTCGACCGCGTCACCAATCCGAAGACGCAGAGCCCCGGCGCCGGCTTCTTCGGCTCGATCAAGGGCTATGACGATGTCGCCGCCGGCAAGGCCGAGACGCTTTCCGGCGTCACCGTCGTCGACCCCTACACTGTCAACTTCGAGCTGACCCGCCCGGACGCCACCTTCCTGCATGTCATGGCCATCAACTTTTCCCATGTCGTGCCGAAGGAAGAGGTCGAGAAATACGGCGCCGATTTCGGCAAGCATCCGGTCGGGACCGGCGCCTTCAAGCTGGCGGAATGGACCCTTGGCCAGCGCATCGTCTTCGAATGCAACGCGGACTATTGGCACAAGGGCCTGCCGCATCTCGACAAGATCACCTTCGAGATCGGCCAGGAGCCGATCGTGGCGCTGCTGCGCCTGCAGAAGGGCGAGATCGACGTGCCTGGCGACGGCATTCCGCCGGCAAAATTCCAGGAGGTGATGGCCGATCCCGAGCAGAAGGCGCGCGTCGTCGAAGGCGGCCAGCTGCACACCGGCTATGTCACCATGAACACAACCATGGCGCCGTTCGACAATGTGAAGGTGCGACAGGCCGTCAACATGGCGCTCAACAAGGCGCGCATCATCCAGATCATCAACGGCCGCGCCGTGCCGGCCAACCAGCCGCTGCCGCCGTCGATGCCCGGCTACGACAAGGCGTACAAGGGCTACCCCTATGACGTTGCCAAGGCCAAGGCGCTGCTTGCCGAGGCCGGTCATCCCGATGGTTTCGACACGCAATTGTTCGCCATGAACACCGACCCCAATCCGCGCATCGCCCAGGCGATCCAGCAGGACCTTGCGGCGATCGGCATCAAGGCCAGCATCCAGTCTCTCGCCCAGGCCAACGTCATCGCCGCCGGCGGCGACAAGGCCGGGGCGCCGATGATCTGGTCGGGTGGCATGGCCTGGATCGCCGACTTCCCGGATCCGTCCAACTTCTACGGCCCTATCCTCGGCTGTGCCGGTGCGGTGCCGGGCGGCTGGAACTGGTCGTGGTATTGCAACAAGGATCTCGATGCCAAGGCGGCCGAGGCCGATTCGGTGGTCGACCCGGCCAAGGCCGCCGAGCGCGACAAGATGTGGAGCGCCATCTACGACAAGGTGATGGAGGACGCCCCCTGGGCGCCGGTCTTCAACGAACAGCGCTTCACCATGAAGTCGGCCCGCATGGGCGGCGCCGACAACCTCTATGTCGACCCGGTCCATATCCCGATCAACTATGACAATGTGTACGTAAAAGATGTGCAATAACTGCGACTACACCATCCACGGGCGCCATCACCATTTCGGCTGGGACAATTCCTTTGTCCCGGCCGAGCGGGTGGCGCCAGGCTCGACCATCGAGTTCCAGTGCCTCGATTCCTCGGGCGGCCAGTTGCAGCCCGACAGCACCGCCGCCGACATCGCCAAGCTCGACTTTGGCCAGATCAATCCGGTCACTGGGCCGATCTTCGTCGAAGGCGCCGAGCCGGGTGACGCGCTGAAGGTGACGATCGAGATGTTCAAGCCGTCCGGCTTCGGCTGGACGGCGAACATTCCCGGTTTCGGCCTGCTCGCCGACGATTTCCAGGAGCCGGCGCTCAACATCTGGAAATACGATGCCGCCTCGCTGGAGCCGGCATTGTTCGGCAAAAATGCTCGCGTGCCGCTAAAACCATTCGCCGGCACCATCGGCAACGCGCCGGCCGAAATGGGCCATCACTCGGTGGTGCCGCCGCGCCGCGTCGGCGGCAATCTCGACATCCGCGACCTTGCCGCCGGCACCACCCTCTACCTGCCGGTGGAGGTGGCGGGCGCGCTGTTCTCGGTCGGCGACACGCACGCCGCGCAAGGCGACGGCGAGGTCTGCGGCACGGCGATCGAAAGCCCGATGAACGTGGTGCTGAAACTCGACCTGGTGAAAGATGCGCGGCTGAAAACGCCGCGCTTCACCACGCCGGGTCCCGTGACACGCCATCTCGACGCCAAGGGCTACGAGGTGACGACCGGCATCGGGCCGGACCTGATGAGTGGCGCAAAAGAGGCCGTGGCGCAGATGGTCGACCTGCTCGCCGGCCGCTACCAGATCGACCCGGTCGAAGCCTACATGCTGGCCTCGGTCTGCGGCGATCTCCGCATCAGCGAGATCGTCGACATGCCCAACTGGGTGGTGTCGTTCTACTTCCCGCGCTGCGTGTTTGAATGACAGGTCAGCGTCTAGACACCCCCCTCTGGCCTGCCGGCCATCTCCCCCGCAAGGGGGGAGATCGGATCGCGCTTGGGCTTTCGCCAATCGTCACCGCTGGAAGAGAGGCGGGGCGTGGGAACTGCCAATCTCCCCCCTTGCGGGGGAGATGCCCGGCAGGGCAGAGGGGGGTGTGCCGGAGTAAATCCCTTTCCGGGCTGCCTTCCCAATGACCTCAACTCCCGAAACCGTCCTCACCATCGCCAACCTCTGCGTCTCCGTACGCGGCGATGAGGGCTCCCGCGAGGTCGTCTCCAACCTGTCCCTGACGCTCAAGCGTGGCGAGACGCTCTGCATCGCCGGCGAATCCGGCTCCGGCAAATCGATGACCGCGCTGGCCATCATGCAGCTCCTGCCGCAGCCCGCCGCGCGCATCTCCGCCGGCACGATCCACCTTGGCGCCACCGAGCTGACCGCCCTCGACGAACGCCGCATGCGCCATATCCGCGGCGACCGCATCGCCATGATCTTCCAGGAACCGATGACCTCGCTCAACCCGGTGCTGTCGATCGGCCGGCAATTGACCGAATCCATCGAGGCGCACACCAGCCTGTCGCGGGACGAGGCCCGCCAGCGCGCCATCGAGGCGTTGAAGGCGGTGCGTATTTCGGAGGCCGAAAGCCGGCTAAGGCAATTTCCGCACGAGCTCTCCGGCGGCATGCGCCAGCGGGTGATGATCGCCATGGCGCTGGCGCTGGAACCGGACGTGCTGATCGCCGACGAGCCGACCACCGCGCTCGATGTCACTGTGCAGGGCGAGGTGCTGGAGCTGCTGCGCGACCTGCAGCAGAAGCACGGCACCAGCGTCATCCTGATCACCCACGACATGGGCGTTGTCGCCGAAATGGCCGATCGCGTCATCATCATGCGGCATGGGCGAATGGTCGAGGAAGGCAAGACGTCGGACATTTTCGCCCACCCGCAAGCCGAATACACGCGCGAGCTGCTGGCCGCAGTGCCGCGCATCGGCAGCGGCGCCGGCCGTCAGAAATCTAGGGAAGCCGAAGCCGCAACGCCGGCGAAGGTCGCCGAGGTCACCGATCTCCACGTCCGCTTCGACTTGCGCGGCGGCGTCTTCGGCCGGGTCACCCGCCGCGTTCACGCCGTCGAGGGCGTCAGCTTTTCGATCGCGCCCAACGAAACGCTGGCGCTGGTCGGTGAATCCGGCTGCGGCAAGTCGACCACCGCCAAGGCGCTGGCCGGGCTGGTGCCGTATAGCGGCGACATCGTCGTCGGCGGCCGCAATTTGTCCGGCCTCGGTGGCGCCGAGCGCAAGGCGGTGCGCCGCGACGTGCAGATGATCTTCCAGGACCCCTACGCCTCGCTCGACCCGCGCATGCGCGTCGGCGACCTCGTCGCCGAGCCGCTGCTGATCCACGGCATCGCCTCGAAGGAAGAGCGCCGCGAGCGCGTCGCCGCGCTGTTCGACCGCGTCGGCCTGTCATCGGACCAGATGGAGCTCTACCCGCACGAATTCTCCGGCGGCCAGCGCCAGCGCGTCTGCATCGCGCGTGCGCTGGCGCTGAGGCCAAAGCTGATCATCGCCGACGAAAGCGTCTCGGCGCTGGACGTCTCGGTGCAGGCGCGCGTGCTCGACCTCCTGAAGGAATTGCAGCGCGAATTTGGCGTCGCCTATCTCTTCATCTCGCACGACATGGCCGTGGTCGAGAATATCTCCGACCGTGTCGCCGTCATGTATCTGGGCCAGATCGTCGAGATGGGCACACGCGACCAGGTCTTTTCCAACCCCCGCCATCCCTACACCAGGCGCCTGATCGAAGCCGTGCCGGTGCCGGATCCGGCGCGGCGCCGAAGCCGTTTCGCCCGCCTCGACCAGGAAATCCCCAGCGCCACCCGCCGGATCGGCGAGGCGCCGCTGAAATTGGCGCTCAGCGATGTCGGCAACGGCCATCTCGTCGCCGCCGAGGGCTGAGGCCATCCGGGCCGAGACAAGCTCGGTCCGCGGCAGGTCGAGCTTCACATAGTCGTGTCGCACGCCATGGGCCGTCTCGCCGTCATGAAATCCGGGGCCGCCCCTTGCCCTTCCGCCTCATTTTCCTAATGTTGCATAGTGCTTGCGGATGACGATCGTAGGGGGCGGGCGGATTCATCCACATTGGGAGGAAGTAAACTCATGAAGCTACGCCATGTCGTTTCCGCCGCGCTTCTCGCGGCCACCACTATCCCCGCCTCGGCCGCCGAGATTTCCGATGGCAAGGTCAAGATCGGCATCCTCAACGACCAATCCGGCGTCTATGCCGATTTCGGCGGCAAATGGTCGGTCGAGGCGGCCAGGATGGCGGTCGAGGATTTCGGCGGCAAGGTGCAGGGAGCGCCGGTCGAGATCATCAGCGCTGACCACCAGAACAAGCCCGACATCGCCTCCAACATCGCCCGCCAGTGGTATGACACCGAGCAGGTCGACGCCATCATGGAGCTGACGACCTCTTCGGTCGCGCTCGCCGTGCAGGGGATTTCCAAGGAAAAGAAGAAGATCGACATCGTCACCGGTGCGGCGACCACCGACCTCACCGGCAAGCAGTGCTCGCCCTACGGCTTCCACTGGGCCTATGACACCCACTCGCAGGCGGTGGGCACCGGCGGCTCGCTGGTGCAGCAGGGCGGCGACAGCTGGTTCTTCGTCACCGTCGACTATGCGTTCGGCTATTCGCTGAAGGAGCAGACCGCCAAGTTCGTCGAGAGCCATGGCGGCAAGGTGCTGGGCGAGGTGCGTTATCCCCTCGGCGCGACCGACTATTCGTCCTTCCTGCTGCAGGCGCAATCTTCGGGCGCCAAGGTCATCGGGCTGGCCAATGCCGGCCTCGACACCTCCAATTCCATCAAACAGGCGGCCGAATTCGGCATCGTGCAGGGCGGCCAGCGACTGGCGGCGCTCCTGTTCACGCTGGCCGAGGTGCATGGGCTCGGCCTGCAGGCGGCGCAGGGCGTGGTGCTGACCGAGGGCTATTACTGGGACCGCGACGACAAGAGCCGCGAATTCGGGCAGCGCTTCTTCAAGCGCACCAACCGCATGCCGAACATGATCCAGGCCGCGACCTATTCGGCGGTGACGCAGTATTTGAAGGCGATCGACAAGGCCGGCACGGACGAGACCGAAGCGGTCGCCAAGCAACTCCATTCGCTGCCGGTGGACGACGCCGTCATCACCGGCGGCAAGGTCCAGGCCGATGGCAACATGGTCCACGATATGTATCTCTACCAGGTCAAGGCGCCCAGCGAGAGCAGCAAGGACTGGGACTATTACAAATACCTCGCCACCATCCCCGGCAAGGAGGCGTTCCTGAGCGAGAAGGACAGCGGCTGCGCAACGGCCGCCCAGTGACCGGCGCGGCCACGGTGCCGCCTGATCTGAACGCGGAAGAGCCGCGGGTGGTGCTTTCCGCCCGCGGCCTGCGGCGTGACTTTGCCGGCTTCGTCGCCGTCAGGAATGTCGATCTCGATGTCCGCCATGGCAACATCCATGCGCTGATCGGCCCCAACGGCGCCGGCAAGACGACCGTTTTCAACCTGCTGACCAAATTCCTGGCGCCGACCAGCGGCAGGATCGAGCTGCTCGGCCACGACATCACCCGCACCTCGCCGGCCAAAGTGGCGCGCATGGGGCTGGTGCGCTCGTTCCAGATATCGGCGATCTTTCCGCACCTCAGCGTGCTCGACAATGTACGCATCGCGCTGCAGCGGCCGGCTGGGCTCGGCATCCAGTTCTGGCGCTCGCTGGCGGCGCTCGACCGGCTGACGCCGCGTGCCATGGAACTGCTGCGGTCCGTCGGCCTCGGCGATGCCACGAACAGGCTGGCCGGCGATCTTTCCTATGGCAGGAAACGCGTGCTCGAGATCGCCACGACGCTGGCGCTGGATCCCAAAGTGCTGCTGCTCGACGAGCCGATGGCCGGCATGGGTCATGAGGACGTGGCCACGGTGTCCGCCCTCATCCGCTCGGTGGCGGGCGACCGCGCGGTTCTGATGGTCGAGCACAATCTGACCGTGGTCGCCGATCTCTGCGACTGGATAACGGTGATGCAGCGCGGCGAGGTGCTCGCGGCCGGCGACTACGCCACCGTCAGCCGCGACGAGCGCGTCAAGGTGGCTTACATGGGCACGGCCGATGACTAGCGCTTCGCCCCTGCTCGCGGTCCGCGGCCTCAACGCCTGGTATGGCGAGGGCCATGCGCTGCACGGCGTCGACCTCGAAGTGTTTGCCGGCGAGACGGTCACATTGCTCGGCCGCAACGGCGTCGGCAAGACGACGACGCTGCGCGCCATCATGGGCCTGATCCGCCGGCGCACCGGCAAGGTCGTTTTCGACGGCGCCGACCTGATGCGGCTACCGCTGCACCGCACCGCGCACCAGGGCATCGGCTTCGTGCCGGAGGAACGCGGCATCTTCTCGACGCTGACCGTCGACGAGAACCTGGTGCTGCCGCCGGTCGTCGCCCCGGGCGGCATGAGCGTCGAGGAAATCTTCGATCTTTTCCCCAATCTGAAGGAGCGGCGCAACAGTCCCGGCACGCGGCTGTCGGGCGGCGAACAGCAGATGCTGGCGATCGCGCGCATGCTGCGGACCGGCGTCAAGATGCTGCTGTTGGACGAACCGACCGAGGGCCTCGCGCCTGTCATCGTCCAGCGCATCGGCGAGCTGCTGGCGACGCTGAAGCAGCGAGGCATGACCATCCTGCTGGTCGAGCAGAATTTCCGCTTCGCCAGCCGTGTCGCCGACCGTTTCTACCTGATGGAGCACGGCAAGGTCGTGGCCGGGTTTCCCACCGGCGAACTGGCGGACCGCATGACGCTGCTCCACGAAATCCTGGGTGTATGATGGCGCCATGACGATGATCTTCGGCATCCCCGTCCAGGCATTGCTCGGCCAGTTGCTGGTCGGGTTGATCAACGGCTCCTTCTACGCCATGCTGAGCCTTGGCCTGGCCGTGATTTTCGGCCTGCTGCGCGTCATCAACTTCGCCCATGGCGCCCAATACATGCTGGGCGCCTTCATCGGTTATCTCCTGCTCACCCATCTCGGCATCGGCTATTGGCCGGCGCTGGTCCTGGCGCCGCTGATCGTCGGCATCTTCGGCGTCGTGGTCGAGCGCCTGGCGCTGTCGCGGCTCTACGACACCGATCCGCTCTACGGCCTGCTCTTCACCTTCGGCCTCGCGCTCGTGCTGGAAGGCATCTTCCGCTACTATTACGGCGTGTCGGGAAACCCCTACGCCGTGCCGCCGCTGCTGGCCGGCGGCACCAATCTCGGCTTCATGTTCCTGCCCATTTATCGCGGCTGGGTCGTTGTCGCGTCGCTGCTCGTCTGCTTCGGCACCTGGGCGCTGATCGAGAAGACCAGGCTCGGTTCCTATCTGCGCGCCGCGACCGAGAATCCCCGCCTCGTCCAGGCATTCGGCGTCAACGTGCCGTTGCTTTTGACCCTCACCTACGGCCTCGGCTCGGCCCTTGCCGGGCTCGCCGGCATCCTGGCCGCGCCGATCTACCAGGTCAGCCCGCTGATGGGATCGGATCTCATCATCGTCGTCTTCGCCGTCGTGGTGGTCGGCGGCATGGGCTCGATCCTCGGCGCCATCGTCACCGGCTACATGCTTGGCCTCGCCGAAGGCCTGACCAAGGTTTTTTACCCCGAGGCCTCCAACCTGGTGGTCTTCGTCATCATGGCGATCGTACTTTTGGTCCGGCCGGCCGGCCTGTTCGGAAAGGACGCCTGAGATGGCGGAAGAGACATCCGACATGGCCGGGCTTTCGCTGCGCGAGGCATCGGCCAAACCCTCGCCAAGGCTCGAATGGGTGCTGGTCGGGCTCGGTATAGCGGCGCTGTTGGCGGCCCCGTTCTTCGTCTACCCGATCTTCCTGATGAAGATGCTGTGCTTCGCGCTGTTTGCCTGCGCCTTCAATCTCCTGCTCGGCTATACCGGCCTCTTGTCCTTCGGCCACGCCACCTTCTTCGGCGGCGCCGCTTATTTCACCGCGCACGCCGTCAAGGTCTGGGGCTGGCCGCCGGAAGCCGGCATCCTGCTCGGCATGGGGGGTGCCGCACTGCTCGGCCTCGTCATGGGCTTCTTCGCCATCCGCCGGCAAGGCATCTATTTCGCCATGATCACGCTGGCGCTGTCGCAGATGTTCTTCTTCTTTTGCGTGCAGGCGCCGTTCACGCAAGGCGAGGACGGCATCCAGGGCGTGCCGCGCGGCGTCCTGTTCGGTGTCCTCGATCTCAACGCCCCGATGGATATCTATTATTTCGTGCTTGTCGTGGTCCTGCTCGGCATCTTCGCCATCTGGCGCATCGTCAACTCGCCCTTCGGCATGATCCTGCGCTCGATCCGCGAAAACGAGAACCGCGCCATTTCGCTCGGCTATTCCGTAGCCGGCTACAAGCTCGCCGCCTTCGTCATGTCAGCGGCGCTGGCCGGGCTCGCCGGCTCACTGAAGGCGATCGTCTTCCAGTTCGCCACCCTCACCGACGTCACCTGGCAGATGTCGGGCGAGGTCATCCTGATGACGCTGCTCGGCGGCATCGGCACCATGGTCGGCCCGATCATCGGCGCCAGCCTCGTCGTCGGCCTGGAAAACACGCTCGCCACCTCAGGTTTCCCCGTGACCATCGCCACCGGCCTGATCTTCATGGTCTGCGTGCTGGTGTTCCGGCGCGGGATCGTGGGAGAGGTTTATGCGCGGGTGC
>NZ_JAIUIB010000017.1:0-58738 GCF_020165375.1 Mesorhizobium sp. BR1-1-4
AGGCGCCGCGCGATGGTCTTGCGCATATTGTCGTGCGGGACGAGTTCGTAGGAGCCTTCCTCGAACAGTTTCAGCACCTGCTCGTCCGACATCGCCTTTACCGCCGGGGCGGAGGCAGGCGCGCCGGCCGGAGCCTTGGCAGCCGGTGCCGCCTTGGCGCCACCACCGGCAATCGCGGCATCTACGTCAGCCTTGACCACGCGGCCGTGCGGGCCGGTGCCGGTGACCGCAGAGACGTCGACGCCGGCGTCCTTGGCGATACGGCGGGCAAGCGGCGATGCAAAGGTGCGGTCGCCAGCCGCGTTGCCATTGGCGGCCGGAGCCGCCTGCGCCTTTGGGGCCTCGGCCTCGGCCTTTGGCGCTTCAGCATTCGGCGCTTCGGCTTTAGGCGCATCCGCTTTCGGAGCTTCGGCTTTCGCCGGTGTGGCGCCGCCGCTTTTCGCCGCGGCGCCGGCATCTTCGCCTTCCGCCGCAAGCACCGCGATCAGCGCGTTGACCTTGACGCCCTCGGTGCCGGCCGGGACGACCAGCTTGGCAACCCTGCCCTCATCGACGGCCTCGACCTCCATCGTCGCCTTGTCGGTCTCGATCTCGGCGATCACGTCGCCCGGCGAAACCTTGTCGCCTTCCTTGACCAGCCACTTGGAAAGATTGCCCTCTTCCATAGTGGGCGAGAGCGCCGGCATGGTGATGTTGATTGGCATATTGTCCTCCCAGCCGGTTCAGCGATATGTGACGGCTTTGACGGCCTCGATGACTTCGCCGACATTCGGCAAAGCCAGTTTTTCGAGGTTCGCCGCATAAGGCATCGGCACGTCCTTGCCGGCAATGGTGATGACCGGTGCGTCGAGGAAATCGAAGGCGCGCTGCGAGACCTGGTTGGCGATGTGGTCGCCAACCGAATTCTGCGGGTAGCCTTCTTCGACCACGACCAGCCGGTTGGTCTTCTTGACCGAGGCGATGACGGTGTCGAGATCGAGCGGACGGATAGTCCTGAGGTCGATGATCTCGGCGTCAATCCCCATGCCGCGCAGCTCGGCTTCAGCCTTGACCGCATAGGTCATGCCGATGCCGAAGGAGACGATGGTGACATCCTTGCCTGCCTTGTGGATGCGCGCCTTGCCGATCGGCAGCACGAAGTCGTCCAGCTTCGGAACGTCGAAGGACTGGCCGTAGAGGATTTCATTCTCGAGGAAGATGACCGGGTTCGGATCGCGGATCGCTGCCTTGAGCAGGCCCTTGGCGTCGGCGGCCGTATACGGCATCACGACCTTCAAGCCTGGAATGTGGCTGTACCAAGCGGCATAGCACTGCGAGTGCTGCGCCGCGACGCGGGCCGCCGCGCCATTTGGCCCGCGGAACACGATCGGCGCGCCCATCTGGCCGCCCGACATATAGAGCGTCTTGGCGGCGGAGTTGATGATCTGGTCGATCGCCTGCATGGCGAAGTTGAAGGTCATGAACTCGACGATCGGCTTCAGCCCAGCCATCGCCGCACCGACACCAACGCCGGCAAAACCATGCTCGGTAATCGGCGTGTCGACGACGCGACGCGGCCCAAATTCCTGCAGCAAGCCCTGTGTGATCTTGTAGGCGCCCTGGTATTCGGCGACTTCCTCACCCATGACGAAGACATCGCCGTCGCGGCGCATTTCCTCGGCCATGGCATCACGCAGCGCCTCGCGCACCGTGGTCGAGACCATTTCGGTGCCGGGAGGAATGTCCGGATCGGCAGCGAGGTTGACCACCGGGGCGGCGGGGACGGAGGCTTTCGGCGCCTCTCCAGCATCCTGCGGCGCCCGCTGGGAGCCTTCCTCGGCCGCGTCGGCGCGCTGCCCACCAGTTGACACCGCGTCTTGCGTCGAGGCGGGAGCCGCCTTGGAGGCCTTGTCGATGTCGCCAGAACTTTCGCCATCCTGCAGCAGAACGGCGATCGGCGTGTTGACCTTGACGCCTTCGGTGCCGGCGGCGATCAGGATCTTGCCCAGCGTACCTTCGTCGACGGCTTCGACTTCCATCGTCGCCTTGTCGGTTTCGATCTCGGCAATGACGTCGCCGGCGACGACCTTGTCGCCCTCGTTCTTCAACCACTTGGAAAGATTGCCCTCTTCCATGGTCGGCGAGAGGGCGGGCATGAGAATTTCGATCGGCATGTCCTGGCCCTCCCTTACAATACGATATCGGTCCAGAGCTCGGACGGATCCGGCTCCGCGTCGTGCTGGGCAAATTCGGCGGCGTCGGCGACGATGTCGCGAACCTCCTTGTCGACGGTCTTGAGTTCGTCCTCGGTCGCCCACTTCTTCTCGATGAGCCGCGCCTTGACCTGCTCGATCGGATCATGATCGGAGCGCATCTTCTGGACTTCTTCCTTGGAGCGATATTTCGCCGGGTCAGACATCGAGTGGCCGCGATAGCGATAAGTCTGCATTTCGAGAATGATCGGCCCATTGCCGGCACGGCACCACTCGGTAGCCAGATCGCCAGCCGCCTTCACCGCACGCACATCCATGCCGTCGACCTGGATGCCCGGAATCTTGAACGACGCGCCACGATGCGAAAAATTGGTTTCCGCCGAAGAGCGCGACACCGAGGTGCCCATGGCGTAGCGGTTGTTCTCGATGATGTAGATCACCGGCAGCTTCCACAGCGAAGCCATATTGAAGCTTTCGTAGACCTGGCCCTGGTTGGCTGCGCCGTCGCCGAAATAGGTCAGCGAGACATTGTTGTTGTCGCGGTAGCGGTTGGCAAAGGCCAGACCTGTTCCAAGCGACACCTGCGCACCGACAATGCCGTGACCGCCATAGAAATGCTTCTCCTTGGAGAACATGTGCATGGAGCCGCCCTTGCCCCTGGACAAGCCGCCGCGGCGTCCGGTCAGTTCGGCCATCACGCCACGCGGCGACAGCTCCATCGCCAGCATGTGGCCGTGATCCCGATAGGCCGTGATCATCTGATCGCCGTCGATCAGCGCCATCTTCATGCCGGTGACGACCGCTTCCTGGCCGATATAGAGGTGGCAGAAACCGCCAATGAAGCCCATGCCGTAGAGCTGGCCGGCCTTCTCCTCGAAGCGGCGGATGAGCAGCATATGCCGGTAGGCGGCAAGCTCTTCGTCCTTGGTGAAGTCAACAGGCTTGGGTGCTGATAGACCGGATTTGCCGTCGGATTTCGATTTGGCAGGCGCTTTTCTGGCTGCGGTGGCCATGCATCACTCCCTGTTGGCGTCTCTTTGCGGACACTGGAGCAAGATCAAACTGCTCCGGGGAGATCGCCCTCCCCTTCGATTTATGGGAGGCTAACACGTAGAAAGGCGTTCCGCCATGTCGAAATTGCATAGCTGGCATGCGCCTAAGCAATTAAAATCATTAAAAATATTGGTGATTAACCTGAAATTGGTTACTTCGCCGGAGCCGGCAGCATGATGGTGATCTCGTCGGCCTGCGACAGATTGAGTGCCTTGCGCGCCTGCTCGTCCAGCATGTCCTTCTCCAGCGTGCCGTCGTGCATGAGCTTGACGCGCCGCTCGAGTTCCATCCTGCGTGCCTTGATCGCATCGAGCTGACCCTGCAACGCAACCGTCTCGGCCTCAAGCTTGTATTTCGAATTGATGCCGAATTCACCGTGATAGGCATGGAAGCCGAAATAAGCCAGGAACAGCACGCACAGCGAGGGAATGATCAGCCGGCCGGTGTTTCTCTGCTTGTGCTGACGCGTCCACATAACCGATTCCCCGTGCCGCGAACTCAAACGGCTCGAAGTCTTTTTCGCCTGATTGTGCTTAACGGACGGTTACGGGAGACCGCCATGCCGGCCTGAAATGAAAAAGGGCGGGATGTCCCGCCCTCTCCGTATCAACGATGTGCGGCCGGATCAGCCCTTGATCACGGACTTGCCGGCATAATGCGCCTGCTTGCCGAGTTCTTCCTCGATGCGGATCAGCTGGTTGTATTTGGCCATGCGGTCGGAGCGCGACAGCGAGCCGGTCTTGATCTGCCCGCAATTGGTGGCGACGGCGAGATCGGCGATGGTCGAATCCTCGGTTTCGCCCGAACGGTGCGACATGACGGCGGTGTAGGAAGCCTTGTGCGCGGTCTCGACCGCATCCAGCGTCTCGGTCAGCGAGCCGATCTGGTTGACCTTGACCAGGATCGAGTTGGCGACGCCCATGCGGATGCCGTCGCGCAGGCGCGCCGTGTTGGTGACGAAGAGATCGTCACCAACGAGCTGCGTCTTCTTGCCGATCAGGTCGGTCAGGTACTTCCAGCCTTCCCAATCGTCCTCGGCAAGGCCATCCTCGATCGAGATGATCGGATAGTCGGCCGCGAGCTTGGCGAGGTACTTGGCTTGCGCCTTGGGATCGCGCGTCTTCTTCTCGCCCTCATAGACATAGTTGCCGTCCTTGAAGAACTCGGTCGCGGCGCAATCGAGGCCGAGCGCGATCTCTTCACCTGGTTTGAATCCGGCCTTCTCGATCGATTCCATGATGAAGTCGAGCGCCACCGGCGCGCTCTTCAGGTTCGGGGCGAAGCCGCCCTCGTCGCCGACATTGGTGTTGTGGCCGGCATCCTTCAGCTTCTTGCGCAGCGTGTGGAAGATTTCCGAGCCCCAGCGCACGCCTTCGCGCAGCGTCGGCGCACCGACCGGCAGGATCATGAATTCCTGGAAGTCGATCGGATTGTCGGCATGCGCGCCACCATTGATGATGTTCATCATCGGCACGGGCAGGACATGCGCCTTGGTGCCGCCGACATAGCGGTAGAGCGGCAGCCCGGCTGCATCGGCCGCGGCCTTCGCGACCGCCAGCGAAACGCCCAAGATGGCGTTGGCGCCGAGCCGGCTCTTGTTGGGCGTGCCATCAAGCTCAATCATGGTCTGATCGATATGGATCTGGTTTTCGGCTTCCATGCCGCCGATCGCCTCGAACAATTCGCCATTGACCGCCTCGACGGCCCTGAGCACGCCCTTGCCAAGGTAGCGGGCGCCGCCGTCGCGAAGCTCGACGGCTTCGTGAGCGCCGGTGGAGGCACCCGACGGCACCGCGGCGCGGCCCATCGAACCGTCTTCGAGAACAACATCGACCTCGACGGTCGGGTTTCCACGGCTGTCCAGGATTTCACGCCCGACAATGTCGATGATGGCGGTCATTGCGATGTCCTCGATTGATCTGGAGAAAACGTCGCGCCCGTCTTAGCCAAAGCGACGCAAAAGGCAATCGGGGCCTGATCGAATAGTGCCGCCCGCCCGATTCACGAAGCGCAATTTCCTGTCATCATAAGTCATGCCACCGGACGCGCATTTCGGGTTAGGAATGTTATCGCGGGGCGAAACAGGAGGGGTTCGCCATGTCTGAGTTGAGCGGTATTGTCAGTCTGTTCCTGATCGCCGCGGCGTTCCTGACGTCATGCGACAACCAGCAGTCGCCGCCAAAGGCTATTGCGTCTTTGCCGGCTTTGCACATCAGCGAGTAGCGTTGCATTTGAATCAAAAAGGGGGCCGTGGAAACGACCCCCTTTTTCGATTGTGGCGTCAATGCCAGTAGGGCGCGACCTTGTAATATTCGTATGACTCGTCGCGCGCGCTCTCGCCATCCGCGCCGGCCAGTTCGTTGATGGAATGGGCAGGCGCTGCCTTCAGCTGTTCCTTGGAGAAGGGTATGACATAGCCGCCCCTTGCCTCATCATAGTCGAGGCTTGCCCAGGGGATGGCGTGGTACTTCTCGCCAATGCCGAGAAAGCCGCCAAATCCAATCACCGCGAACATGATGCCGTTCGACGTCTTGTCGAGCATGACGTCCTCGATGCTGCCGATGCTGTCGCCTTGGGTGTTGTAGACGGTCGTGCCGATGACTCGCGAAGCGGCAATGGCTTCGGTGTGGCCTGTTTGCGTCGTCATTGTTTGCTCCTCGTTGTCGTTAATCCGCACTTTGACAATGAGGGGCGCGGGCGAAAGTTCCCGACTTTTTTGGCGGGCTGCCCAATCACTCCGCGAGGATGAAAGTCACCTTCATATTGACGCGATAGGCTGCGATCTTGCCATCCTCGACGACGATCTTCTGGTCTTGGATCCAGGCGCCTTCGACGTTCTTCAGGGTCTTCGCGGCGCGCGCAATTCCCTTCTCGATGGCATCTTGAAAGCTTTTCCTGGACGACGAGGTGATTTCGGTGACGCGGGCGACGGACATTGGCTTCCTCCTGCCAAAGCGCTCATTTGCCGGACGAGCCTACAACCGGGGCTTATCCGCTACAAGACATTGGCTTTTCAGCCCTTTGCAATCCTGTCGAAGGCCATCAGCCTTTCCAGCAGTGCCGGCATATCCTTTAGCGGCAGCATGTTGGGACCGTCGGAGGAAGTCGAATTGTCGGGGTCCTGGTGGGTCTCGATGAAGACGCCGGCAACGCCGACGGCAACGGCCGCGCGGGCCAGCGTCTCGACAAAGCGGCGCTCCCCGCCAGACGATCCGCCCTCCCCGCCCGGCTGCTGCACCGAATGGGTGGCGTCGAAGATCACCGGGGCGCCGATCTCGGCCATGACAGGCAGCGCCCGCATATCCGACACCAGCGTGTTGTAGCCGAAAGAAGCGCCGCGCTCGGTGGTCAGCACATTGGCATTGCCTGAGCCGGTGATCTTGGCGACGACGTTCTTCATGTCCCAGGGCGCGAGGAACTGCCCCTTCTTCACATTGATGACCTTGCCCGTCCTCGCGGCGGCGACCAGCATATCGGTCTGGCGCGACAGGAAGGCCGGAATCTGCAGCACGTCGACATGCGGCGCCACGATCGCGCACTGTTCCTCGGTATGGACATCGGTCAGCACGGGAAGCGAGAATTCCTTGCGCAACTCGTCGAAGACGGGAAGCGCGGCATCCATGCCGGCACCCCGCGTTGCCGATAACGAGGTGCGATTGGCCTTGTCGTAACTCGTCTTGTAGACGAGGCCGATGCCGAGCCTGCCGGTCAGCTCCTTCAGCGTGCCGGCCATGTCGAAGGCATGCTGGCGCGATTCGAACTGGCAAGGGCCGGCGATCAGCGCCAGGGGTCCCGCATTGTCGAAGACGACGTTGCCGACGGTTACCGACGAATTGGGCGCCAGGGGGTTGCTCATGGGATCTCCCGAAAGATGAAAGCCGCGCCCTGCCCGGATGCCGGCCGCACGATGATGTCATTGCCCGACATATCGTGCTGGACGGCATTGGTCGCAAGCAGGCCTGCGGTGGCGCCAATGTCGCGGATCGAAAAAACCACGGCGGCGAAGTGCAATTCTGATGGCGTACCGGCCGGTATGCCGAAGCGCGCCGTGAAAGCGGCGGCCTCCAGCACGGTCAAGGCCGCGTTCGGCAGATGAAAAACGCCGTCGTGCGCATCGGCGGCCTGATCATTGACCGCCACTGAAATCAGCCGATGCTGCTCGGCGGAAGCGCTGCTGATTGCAACCACCTCGACAATTCCGTCGACCCCATTGGGGTGAGCCTGCAAGGCTCCTCGGTCTACTCTCGGCGCGTTGATGCGCTGACAGGCAAAAAGAAATGCGTCCGTTTGGCCGGGAGCCGCGGCAAAGGCGAGCTTGAATGACGCCGTATCGCTTTTGCCCGCCGTGTCGGTGAAGGCTCGGGAGAAGCTCAGCTTGTCTCCCGCCGACAGACCCGCTTCGACATAGCGTTCATGGTCGTCATCGGCATTGTCCGTGCCAAGCACCACCGCGGAAAATCCCTCGTTGCCACGACTTTCGCGATAGAGGCGATCGCGCGCAACGAAGACATTGCCCTCGGCGGCCGCCTCTGTCGCAGCCTGTTCACGGCCGATCGCAAGCGGCTCCAGATAGGTGCCATCGGCGAGGAAAACGCAGCAGTTTTCCGTGCCAAACGGATGGATGCCGGTCGGAGCGACGACGAAGCCAAGGGCGTTGAGCCGGGCACGCGCCACATCGAGGCTCTGCGTCGGCAGAACCAGATGATCGAGCGGATGAATGCCTGACGAGGTCATGGAAGCGCGATGTGCATCATTCGGAAGATCGGTTCAAGACTTGATCGCAATGCCGCCGGCGGCGGCCCCGCAACAACCACCTGAAACAGTCGTGGACTTTCCCTTCCGCCGCAACTGGACTTGACATGAGCTATCCCGGCACGGGATCAGCTTCCAGCCACGACATCAGCGGAATAGCGCAGCTCGCGCAATGGTTTGACCTTGCTGGTGGTCTGCGCATAGAGCGGATGCGACTTGTAGGCTGCCAGCGCCGCGTCATCGGCAAATTCCGCGTAGACGACGACATCGACTTCATCCGACAGCGGGTCGACCTTGGTGTTCAACGTGACCTCGAAGAGACTGGAATGAGGAATGTCCCCAAGCGCCAGCAGTCCGGTGCGAACTGCTTCCACATCTTCCTTGCGGCGCGCGCTGAAGAAAACGATATGCCGGATCAATCCCGCCTCCTCGATCTGAAATGTCGGTGTCTTTTGTGACGGCGGTCTCTTTGCGTCAACCGGTCATGGCGCCACGCGTCCTTGCGACGCGCCTCGATCGGGCTGGACCTCGTCTCACACCGGTGAGCACCTCAAATGAGGCGCCAGGCTGCTATCTCAAGAGGGGATATCAGGCTTTTCCGGTGACGTAGCGCACGACATGGGAGAGTTCCCTGACCGTGACGTCGAGATACCGGCCCTGATTGTAGAGACCGTCCCAGATCAGGAAGAACGCGATGGCGGCAATGACAATCACATAACGCATGGCTAAAGCTATCGCACTAGCGCAGCGGCTGCCATAGACGTTTTCGATTTCGGGCAGCAGCCTGCCGCAAGGCGGCGGATGCCAGCCGCCCGCGTGGCACAGTCCAGCTCTTGGCATGCCTCTTGAAGTTCCGCCTCATGGCGTGGAAGATTGGCGCAGGCATTCATCGGGAAGCGCTGAAGCTCTGGCTAAGGGGCGCGCGCTTCGTTCGAGCCCGCCTGTCGCCGGATCCGCAAACTACCGGGACCAGGCAATGGCGGTCGAACCGGCGGATGAACCAAGAGAACCGCGGCTCGGCGATCGCGCCGGCACCACGGAGATCCAGGGGCTTGGAATGACACACGGGGAACATCATGGCATAGCGCCGGGCGACGCGGTCAGGCTCGACGAGTTCAATTTCGCCGAGATCGTCAAGGGCCTGCCGGCCAAGGCGCGCATGGTGCTGTCGGCGGCGATGAACCTGCCGCGCGGTTCGCTGAAAGTCTGGATGCCGGACGGCCGCGCCGTTCTCGTCGGCGGAAAGGCGCCGGGGCCCGATGCCGAACTGGTGCTCAAGAACTGGCGCCTGCCGGGCCGCGCCTTTTCCGGCGGCACAATTGGTGTTGCCGAATCCTATATGGACGGCGATTGGGAAAGCCCTGACGTCACCAGCTTCCTGGAATTATTCGTGGTCAACTCCGCCTTCGGTGAAAGGGTTGCCGGCGGCGCCAGCTGGCTCATCAACACAGTCCAGCGCATCCGTCACTGGTTCAACGAGAACACACGCACCGGATCGAAGCGTAATATCTCGGCGCACTACGATCTCGGCAACGCCTTCTACAAGGAATGGCTTGACCCGAGCATGACCTATTCCTCGGCGCTTTACGCCAATGGCGTCAACGATCTCGAGAGCGCCCAGGCCGCCAAATACCGGGCGCTGGCCAGGGACACCGGCATAGGCGGGAAAGATCATGTGCTGGAGATTGGCTGCGGCTGGGGCGGCTTTGCCGAATTCGCGGCACGCGAAATCGGTTGCCGGGTTACCGGATTGACCATCAGCCGCGAGCAGCACGACTTCGCCAAGGCGCGCATCGCCAAGGCCGGCCTTGCCGAAAAGGTCGACATCAAGTTGCAGGATTACCGCGACGAAACGGGCACCTACGATCGCATCGCCTCGATCGAGATGTTCGAGGCGGTCGGCGAGAAATACTGGCCGGTGTTCTTCTCCAAGATGAAGGACTGCCTAAAGCCCGGCGGCATGGCTGGGCTGCAGATCATCACCATCAACGAAGCCGCCTACGACACCTATCGCGCCAGGCCGGATTTCATCCAGCGCTACGTCTTCCCGGGCGGCATGCTGCCGACGCCGTCCATCTTGAAATCACTTGGCGCCGCGCACGGCCTTGCCCATCTGCGCGAACGCGTTTTCCCCGAGGACTATGCCCGTACGCTTGCCGAATGGCGCCAGCGTTTCCGAGGGTCCTGGGAGAAAATCGTACCGCTCGGTTTCGACGATCGTTTCAAGAAACTCTGGGAGTTCTACCTGCACTATTGCGAAGCCGGCTTCCGAGCCAGCTACATCGATGTGCGCCAGGTGGTCTACAAGGCGTAGCTGGGTACGCACGTCGACTTCCTTTTGCGGGCGGCATTTCCATCGATGCGCTGGATCTTGTCATGCCAGGCGATTCGTGCCGCCGGCCCCTCCAAGGCTGACCGCATCCAGCTTTGACGGCTGATCAGAGAAGGATGCGATATCGGGCAAAGCCAGCTTCGCCCTCGCCGGCAGGTTCGATCTTCAGCGACTTCACATCGGCGATGACGTCCTTTGCCTTGACGCCGGTGTCGAAGACGACGCTGGTTCCCGGCAACGGCGCGAACGACCAGTTGTCGTCGGCCGACGGGTTGATGGTGCCCTGGCTGACGATGTAGCGGACGATGACGTCGCGGTTGGTGTCCGGCGCCTCGTAGATGATCTTCGCGGCATTGATGTCGGGGAAATTGCCACCGCCGCCAGCCCGGTAATTGTTGGTCGCGACAACGAATTTCGCTGCCGGATCAATCGGTTTTCCGTCGAACATAAGCTCAACAATGCGATTGGAACCGGCATTGGCGACGCCGCCCTTGGCATCGTATTTCGGCGGCTGCGACAGATCTATCCTGTAGGTGACGCCGTCGATGACGTCGAAATTGTAGGACGGAAAATCAGTGTTGATCAGGACCTGGTCGGCCTTCCCGGCCTCGATCTTGTTGAAGATGCCGGCCGACATTTCCAGCCATTCCTTGACCTGAGCCCCGGTGATTTCCACGGCGCGCACCGTGTTGGGATAGAGGTAGAGGTCGGCGACGTTCTTGATGGCGATGTCGCCCGCCGGCACATCGGTATAGTAATCGGCGCCGTTGCGTCCACCGGCTTTGAACGGGGCCGCCGCCGACAGCAACGGCACGTCCTTCCACTGTGTGCTTTTCAATATGTCCTTCAGGTACCAGGTTTGCGCCTGGCTGACGACCTGCACCGACGGGTCGTCAGCGACCAGCGCGAAATAGGAATAGAGCGGCGCGGACGTCTTGCCGACAGGGCGGCGCACATAGGCGAGCGTCGCCTGGTGGTCCTGCTCGAGAGCGGCGATGATGCGCTTGTCGTCCGGGACGGTCGGCTTGTTCTTGTTGTCGACACGCTCGAA
The DNA here is from genome assembly GCF_020165375.1 of Mesorhizobium sp. BR1-1-4. NCBI lineage: Bacteria > Pseudomonadati > Pseudomonadota > Alphaproteobacteria > Hyphomicrobiales > Phyllobacteriaceae > Mesorhizobium > Mesorhizobium sp. BR1-1-4. The sequence continues at coordinate 11,381 of NZ_JAIUIB010000017.1, forward strand.
GATCGGCCGTGCCTCCGATGTCGCCGAGACCACTTTCCACTTCGACCCGTCGCGCTCCAGCATCAGGTCGATCAGGCCCATATGTGAGCCCCAGAACCCGCCCATGACGGCGGGCTTGCCTTGCAGCGTCCCCTTCTGTGCGTCGACGCCCTCGAGCGCCTGGAAATCTTTCTTGCCGGGGAAGACCAGATGCTGGTGGCCGGTGAAGACCGCGTCGATGCCTTCGACGCCGGCGACGAAGAACGAGGCATTCTCCATCATGTCACCCTGCTTGACGTCGATGCCGGAATGCGAGAGCGCGATGACGATGTCGGCGCCCTCCTCCTTCATCCGCGGCACCCACGCCCTCGCCGCTTCGACAATGTCGCGTGTCTTGACGTTGCCTTCGAGGTTCTTGAGGTCCCAGACCATGATCTGCGGCGGCACGAAACCGATGATGCCGACCCTGATCGGCTGTTCCGAGCCTGACCCGTCCTTGATCTTCTTGTCCAGGATTACGTAAGGCTTGAGGTAGAGCTTGTCGTCGCGCGGGTTGGCGGCAAGCTCGGTACCCCGGATCAGGTTGGCGCAGACGAACGGGAAATTGGCGCCGGCCAGCACCTTGTCCAGAAAGGACAGGCCATAGTTGAATTCGTGATTGCCCAGTGTCGAACACTCGTAGCCGAGCAGGTTCATGCCTTTCATGATCGGATGGAGATCGCCCTCCTTCAGGCCCTTCTCATAGGCGATGTAGTCGCCCATCGGGTTGCCCTGCAAAAGGTCGCCATTGTCGATCAGCATCGAATTGGCGGCTTCCTTGCGCACCGCGTCGATGAGGGAGGCCGTGCGCGACAGGCCCATCGTGTCATTGGCTCTGTCGGCGTAGTAGTCATAAGGCAGCACGTTCACATGGATATCGGTGGTTTCCATGATCCTTAGATGCGCCTGGTTGGCCTGCGCCCGGGCGGAGAAGGGATGAAGCATGATCAACGCCCCCGTGGCGGCGGCCCCCGCTAGGAGACCACGGCGAGAGACGGGATGGAGCAGTTGCGACATGTTTTCTCCTTCTTCGACGACCTGACGAGCCCTGCCCCGAAGCGAACTTCGCGCTGAAATCAGCTCAAGTCCACTCAAGAAGTCCCGCGCATCGGCACGCCAATCCATCAACAACAGATGACGGCCGGATGAAAGGCGCGGTGAAGAAAGTCAGGTCTTGTCGTCGTCGCCCTGGGTAATCAACCGGGCGCTGCGCTGGCCTGTGACGTAGATCCATAGCCAGCTCAGCGAAACCGCAAGCCGGTTGCGAAAACCGATCAGGAAATAGATATGGGCAATGCCCCACAGCCACCACGCAAGCCAACCGGTCAGCTTGATCCAGCCGAAATCGATGGCGGCGGCGCGCTTCCCGATCGTCGCCAGATCGCCGGCGTGCTTGTAGAGGAAAAGCCGCGGGCTGGTGTCGCCGGCAAGCCTGGCCTTGACGGTCGCGGCAACATGCCGTCCCTCCTGCTTGGCGGAAGGCGCGACGCCGGGCACGGGCCGCCCGTCGGGCCGCAGCACGTGGGCGGCGTCGCCGATGACAAAAATCTCCGGGCTGCCGGGCACGCTGAGATCAGGCTCGACCAGCACCCTGCCCGCCCGATCCGCTTTCGCTGCCAGCCATTCGGCGGCTGGCGAAGCGGCAACGCCGGCTGCCCACAGGATCGTGCGGGCCGGCAGAACCGTGTCGCCAAAAACCACGCCTTCGGCATCGCAGCGCGTAACGGCCCGGCCGAGCTCGACCGAAACGCCAAGCCGTTCCAGCGCCTTCCCGGCGTAGTCGGAGAGCTTTGGCGCGAAATTGGCCAGAATGCGGTCGCCGGCCTCGATCAGCACCACGCGCGTCTGGCGCGTATCGATGTTGCGGAATTCGCCGCGCAGCGTGTCATGTGCCAGTTCGGCAATGGTTCCGGCGAGTTCGACCCCGGTCGGCCCGCCGCCGACGATGACAATGGTCAGCAGCGCTTGGCGCCTGGCAGGGTCAGATTCCCGCTCCGCCTGCTCGAAGGCCAGAAGAATGCGGCGCCGAATGGTGGTGGCATCCTCCAAAGTCTTCAGGCCCGGCGCGAAAGGCTCCCATTCGTCATGGCCGAAATAGGCATGGCGCGCTCCGGTGGCGAGCACCAGCGTGTCGTAGGCGACGGCGCCGCCGTCGTCGAGCAGAACGCGTTTGCCGGCCCGGTCGACACCCGTGACATTGGCGAGCAGTGTCGTCACATCCTTGCGCTTGCGCAGGAGATGGCGGATCGGCCAGGCAACCTCCGAGGTTGCCAAGGCGGTGGTTGCCACCTGATAGAGCAGCGGCTGGAACAAATGATGGTTGCGCTTGTCGATCATGGTGATGCGCACCGGTGCGCCGGCCAGTGCGCGGGTGAATTCGAGACCGCCGAACCCGGCGCCGACGACGACGACATGATGTCTGGCATCGCTCATTTGATTCACCCCTGATGGGCAAGATTGCCTGCCCTAGATGTAGGTATCTTGTGCAATGCAACAATGGCAGGACAGTGCTTGAGACTCGTCGTTCCATGTCGTGAATGCACATGTTCTATCGTATCGCGAGGTATAGCGTCATCGAACATGAGATGAGGTGAGGCATGGCTAACGATCATGACAACGAGGGCCCGGCGCAATACTCTTCGCCGCCCTGCTTCATGCACGAGCTCGACCCTGCGTTCCAGGCACCACTCAGCGACTGGACCGACGTGCGGCGTTGGCGCAAAGCCGAGCGCGAAAGGCTAATCGCCGCCCGACTTGAAGTTTCAGCCGACGCCCGAACAGCAATGTCGCAACGCATCGCCGGCGGGCTGGATGCACTTGTCGGCGAGATCGCGGGCCGCATGGTCAGCCTGTACTGGCCTTTTCGCGGCGAGCCGGATCTGCGGCCCTGGATGGCGTCCGTCAATGAGCGTGGCGGCCGCACCGCGCTGCCTATCGTTGTCGAGAAAGGGCAACCGCTGATCTTCCGCGCCTACAAACCGGGCGACCGGTTGGAAAGGGGCGTCTGGAACATCCCGATTCCGGCAGAGGGTGATCCGGTGCTGCCGGACATCGTCATCTCGCCCATTGTCGGCATTGATCCGGCAAGCTATCGCCTGGGCTATGGTGGCGGCTTCTTCGATCGTACGTTGGCCGCCATGCCGTTCAAGCCACTGGTCATCGGTGTTGGCTACGAATTGCAGCGTATCGCCACCATCTATCCGCAGCCGCACGACATCCCGATGGATCGCATCGTGACGGAGGCGGCCACGGTATAGGGCTCTAGGCCATCTCCGGCTTCAGGCCCATAGCCGTCCGGTCGACGATTTCCCGCAAGGCGAAGGACGAATTGATCTTCGTTACATGCGGCATCGCCGACAGCCATTCCTTGTGGATGCGCTCGTAGTCGACGAGATCCTTGGCCGCGATCCTCAGGATATAGTCGTACTCGCCCGACATCAGGTGGCACGACAGCACGTTGGGGCAGCGTTTGATCGCCGCCTCGAAATCCGACAGCGTCTTTTCGAACTGGCCGGAGAGCGATATGTGGACGATCGCCGTCATCTGGTGGCCAAGGGCCGCGTTGGACAGCCGGGCGTGATAGCCGCGGATGGTTCCGGACTTCTCCAAATTGTCGAGCCGCCGCGAGCAGGCCGACTGCGACAGGCCAACCTTCTCGGCAAGGGCCGCGTTCGGCATCCGCCCGTCCTTCTGCAAAGTCTCAAGAATGGCGATATCAATCCTGTCGAGCGGCATTTTTCGTGATTCCTGCGAAAATCCGTTTATTTTTTGCAACAAATATCGAAACCGGCCTGTTCGCGCAAGCGCATTCGCAAACACCTGCACGCCGATTCATGGTTCACTCCAGCACTACAGGGAGTGAGCCCAAAAGGGCCCGGATCAGGAGAAGAAAATGCGCATCGGCTGCCCCAAGGAAATCAAGAACCACGAATACCGTGTCGGCCTGACGCCGGGCTCGGTACGCGAATATGTCGCCCATGGCCATGAAGTGCTGGTCGAGACCGGCGCGGGCGCCGGCATCGGCGCCGATGACAACGCCTACCGCGCCGCCGGCGCCATCATCGCCAAGACGGCCGCCGACGTGTTCGCCAAGTCGGACATGATCGTCAAGGTCAAGGAGCCGCAGCCCAATGAATGGGCACAGCTGCGCGAAGGCCAGATCCTGTACACTTATCTCCATTTGGCTCCGGATCCGGAGCAGACCAAGGGCCTGCTCGCCTCGGGCGTGACGGCGATCGCCTACGAAACCGTGACCGACGATCGTGGCGGCCTGCCGCTGCTGGCCCCGATGTCGGAAGTCGCCGGCCGCTTGTCGATCCAGGCCGGCGCCACGGCGCTGCAGAAGGCCAATGGCGGCCGCGGCGTGCTGCTCGGCGGCGTACCCGGCGTGCTGCCGGGCAAGGTCACCGTGCTTGGCGGCGGCGTCGTTGGCCTGCACGCGGCCCGTATGGCCGCCGGCCTTGGCGCCGATGTCACCATCATCGACCGCTCGATCCCGCGCCTGCGCCAGCTTGACGACCTCTTCGCCGGCCGGGTCCACACCCGTTACTCGACCGTCGAGGCGCTCGAGGAAGAATGCTTCTCGGCCGACATCGTCGTCGGCGCCGTGCTCATCCCGGGCGCCGCCGCACCGAAGCTCGTCAGCCGCGAAATGCTGTCCGGCATGAAGAAGGGCTCGGTACTGGTCGATGTCGCCATCGACCAGGGCGGCTGCTTCGAGACCTCGCACGCCACCACCCATGCCGAGCCCACCTACGAGGTCGACGGCGTGATCCACTACTGCGTTGCCAACATGCCAGGTGCCGTGCCGGTCACCTCGGCCCACGCGCTCAACAACGCGACGCTGCACTATGGTCTGCAACTCGCGGACAAGGGCCTGAAGGCTCTGGTCGATGACCATCACCTGCGCAACGGCCTGAATGTCCACAAGGGCAAGATCACCAACCGCGCGGTCGCCGAAGCGCTCGGCTACGAACTGGTCGAGCCGAAAGCAGTGCTGGCGGCTTAATATACCCGGAACATACCCAGAAAAAGTCAACTCACACTCTTGCCCGCCGGTTCACTCCGGCGGGCTTTTTGCTTTGGGCAATGATGCGCCAAACCCGCTTCCCAGAGGACCATCGAAGCGTGTGCCGTAGGGGCACTTTACCCCCTATTGTTGCATTTTTGTCATACCCGTCTTGGCCGACTCCCTGCTAGGAACATCTTGGGCTTATTGATTAGGGGTACGGGCTATGTTTCTTCGCGTTTCAGCGAAATCTATTCTTCTTAGTGCAGTATCGGCGGTGGCAATTATGTCGGTCGCGCATGCCGCTGATGTTGTGCAACCGGTCGAGGCATCCGGTTTTAACTGGAGTGGCGTTTATGTTGGCTTCGGTATCGGCGCCGGAGCCAACTCGCACAAGCTCAGCAGCGATTTCATCCCCGGTCTGTCTTTGGATGGCATCGGCGGTGAAGGGGTCTACGGCGAACTTACCGCTGGTTACGACTATATGGTGTCGCCCCGCTTCCTTCTGGGTGGGCTTGTCGATGTCCATGTTGGCAACATTGAAACGTCGCTGGATGTCGGCCCTTTCGACGCGTCTATTCAGGAGACATACGGCTTCGATGCCGGTTTGCGTGCTGGTTACCTGATCACGCCGACTACGCTGGGCTACGTCATGGGCGGCTATTCCTGGCAGAAGTACAAGCTCGATACCAATGCCGGTTTCGGCTTCGATTGGGACCAGAGCGGATATTTCGTCGGGGGTGGTCTCGAAACCGCGATCAACAGCAACTGGACGATCAAAACAGAATACCGCTACACCCGCTTCGGCACCAAGGACGATCTCCTTTCCGAAGCTGGCATTCCTTCGCCGGACGGCGCACTCAATCTCGACACGTCGCGTCACACATTCCAGGTTGCCGCCAGCTATCGCTTCGGTGCGCAGAACGGAGCCGCCGCTTCGTTTGAAACACCCGCCTACAACTGGACCGGCTTCTATATCGGTGGTGGCTTGGGCGCCGGCGCATCGGTGCACCAGCTCGAAATCCCGCCGCTTCTCGGTGCCAAGTTCAACGGCCTTGGTGGTGAAGGCGTGCTTGGCGAGTTGAACGTCGGCTATGATCATGACTTCGGCAGCTGGGTTGCGGGTGTCATGGTCGATGCTCGTTATTCGGGCATGACCAGCCAGCTCGACATCCCAGGCGGCTCGATCAATCTTGATACGGACTACGGCTTCGATGTGCTGGGCCGCGTCGGCATGAAGATGAACGAATCGACCCTTGCCTATGCACTGGCTGGCTATAGCTGGCAGCATTTCGATCTGAACGCTTCCGATCCGGTCGGTGATATCATCGACTGGGGTTCCAGCGGCTTCTCAGTCGGTGGTGGCCTGGAAACGGCAGTGTCAAGCAACGTCACGCTCGGTCTGGAATACCGCTATTCGCAGTTTGCCAAGAAGGATTTCTCGTCGGATCTCGGCCTCCCCGACGACTCCATCACTTCCAAGGCTTCCTTCCATACCGTGCGTATCGGCGCGAAGTACAAGTTCAACTAAGCCCCCTCCAGGCAAACAGTCGAAGCCCGTCGGCCATGCCGGCGGGCTTTTTTGCGGCGAAAGACGTTAGGGCCGAACGCGGGCAACAAAAAAGCGGAGCCAAAGCCCCGCTTCCTCGATATCGAGATTGCCGCCGGTTCATCCGCGGTCGGCCAATCGATCGACACTGGCTTTCTAGCGCGTCTATGCGACAGCAGTGCGACAGAGACTTTCTGCCGCCAATCCCTTGATCTTATGCGCGCTCGATGCGGCACTGATAGCAATTGTTGCGCGCCGAGCGGACATGCACATAGGCAATGTCCTCACGCTCCAACAAAGTCTCGGCTCGTGCGGCAATTGCTCCGGTCGGGATAATGCCACCGCTGCCGTAGACGATGCGATCATCGCCGCCATAGCCGCGCACGATATAGTCCGGGCTGTCGAGGATCTCCGGCGGCTCCCTTGTCCCGACGGCACGCTCGCATTCCTGGGCATGCAGGAAGATCGGCCCGGTTTCTGCATAGGGCTGAGGGTCTGGAAATGGCCGGTAGGCGAGGATGAGATAGACATCGCCGGCGGCGATATTCCTGAGACAATGACGGCAAGGCATCCCGTCGCCGTCAGAGTTTTTCCGCTCGGGCGTACGGCCATAGGCATCGGGGCCGCCGCGCTGCAGCGCCCTGACATTTTCGGTCGGCAGAGCTGTGAATTGGATGGTCATCGTAAGATCTCCGGTACTGGCGACCGGAAACTATGCGCTCGCCGCCGTGCTTCCCACCCGATTCCTGCCAAGCGTGCATGAGCCGATCCGATGTCGGATCCTCCCTTCGAGCTCCGGGAGGGCCACCGAAATCGTTAATCGGCTAATCAGTTCGACAATCCCTTGATGAATCATCGAAGCGGCGGCGGATTCCGGCTGAACTTACGGCCGCATGACGCTGGCCGAGCGCTCGGCGAAAGGCAGGGGATGCACGACTTCCTTCTTCTGCGCCACCGGCTTGAAACCGAGCTTCTGGTAGAGCGGTAGCGCGGCCGGGTGGTCGAGCGTGCAGGTCTGCACCGTCACCCTTTTCGGCCCATACGACCATGCTGCGGCAATCGCCGAACCAAGGAACCAGCGGCCGATGCCTTGACCGGTGGCATGTTCCATCATGCCGAAATAGGCGAGTTCGACTTCCTCGGGCAGATGCGGCTTGAGATCGAAGAAGCCGGCCGGCGCACCGTCGAGATAGAGCACCCTGATGTCGCGATCCTCGCGGTGGATTCCGGCTGACAGCTCATCGTCATTCAGCCTCAGGACATTCACCCAGTGCCATTTGCGTCCCACCCGGTCCATCAGGTAGCGATAGAAGTGCAAGGGAATGTCCCTGGTTTTCAGCAGCGCGACCTGGCGGTTGTAGGGTACCGGTGGCGAGACGGGCGGTGGGGCATGCATTTCGAGAAAAGTCACCGTGACCTCAATGTCCTGCAGCACGCCGTTTTCCATCAATTCATTCCTTGCCGGTCGTTGCTGGGCCAGTCGTTGCTGGGCCAGTCGTTGCTGGGCCGGTCGTTGCTGGGCCGGTCGTTGCAGGGCCGGTGGTCGCTGGGCCGGTCACGACTGGTGTATCGGACAATCCGCCCCACTCGGTCCATGAGCCGTCATAAAGCCTGTTGTCGGTATGGCCAAGCGTCTCCAGCGCCAGCGTGACCACCGCGGCGGTGACGCCGGAGCCGCAGGATGTGACCACGGGCTTGGATAGGTCGACACCGGTGTCCTCTATCACCTTGCGCAAACGGTCCTTCGGCAGCAGCCTGCCGTTTTCCGACAATGCGGAGTACGGCACATTGCGCGCGCCCGGCATGTGGCCGGAGCGGATGCCAGCGCGGGGCTCGGGTTCGCTACCGGTGAAGCGGCCCGGCCCACGGGCATCGGCGATCTGTGCTGTCTTTGTATCGACAATCCGGCGCATATCGGCCAGACCGACGACGCGACCGGCGTCGAAATCGGCATGAAAGACGCTTGGCGCGATCTTCGTCGGCTCGGCCGTTACCGGCCGGCCGGTCGCCTTCCAGCCATCAAAGCCGCCGTCCAGAATATAGGTCTGGAAGACACCCATGATCCGGAACATCCACCATGCCCGCGGTGCGGAGAAAAAGCCCGGGCCATCATAGACGACGATGGTGTCATCGGCCGAAACGCCCATCGCGCCGACATATTGGGCGAAATGCTGCGGGGATGGCAGTGTATGCGGCAAGGCAGCGTCAGGATCCGAAACCGCGTCCTGGTCCAGGAAACGGGCGCCAGGAATGTGAGCCGCATCATACTCGGCGCGCGCGTCGCGCCTTTGTGCAGGCAGATACCAGGAGGCGTCAATGATCGTCAGGCCCGGCTGGCCGAGGCGTTCCTGCAGCCAGTCCGCATCGACGGTAAAAGGACTGTCTTCGGCCATTCTTTTCTCCTGCCGCCTTTTGATGGTGTCTGTCTGTTCAGTTCGCCGGCATCGGGCCGAAGCGGATGCGGAAGCGCCTGTTCTCCCGGCCCTTCTTTTCGATCTTGCCGATGTGGATTTCGCCGATTTCGCCGGTGCTCCTCACATGGGTGCCGCCGCAGGGCTGGCTGTCCACCGAGGCATTGTCACCGATGCAGACCAGACGGATCTTGCCGGTGCCAACAGGCGGTCGGACGTTCTTGGACTTCACCAAGCCAGGATTCGCGGCCAATTCCTCGTCGCTGATCAGCCTGGTGAAGATGGGATGATCGGCCCGCACCAGATCCATCATGCCGGCGGTCACCTCTTCCTTGGTGAAGCTGGCGTCTGGAATGTCAAAATCGACACGGCTGTCGTCCTCGGAAACCGCCGCCCCGGTGATCGGGAACGGGCAGACAACGGTGAGCAGGTGGCAAGCCGCGTGCATGCGCATCAGCAGATGCCGGCGCTCCCAGTCGATGGCGAGCTTCACCGTCTCGCCCACCTCCGGCAAGGCCTGCTCCGGTGACGGCACATGGATGATCTCGTCCTTGGTCTCGCCAGTGATCGTGGCGGCAATTGCGACGCGGCTGCCGTCGGCACGCTCCAACGTGCCGCTATCGCCCGGCTGGCCGCCGGAAGTGGCATAGAAGATCGTCCGGTCGAGGATGATGCCGCCGCGCTCATTGATGGCGACGACCGTGGCATCCGCCGTGCGGAGATAGGCGTCGTCGCGAAACAGCGCTTCGGTCCGGTGCGCCATCACGTGACCTTCTCGAAGGGCACTGAAATCTTGCTCTGCAATTCCATCCAGCCTGGTACCGGCAGTTGCTTTTCGCGCAGGAATTCGGGGTTGAATAGCTTCGACTGGTAGCGCGTCCCGTAGTCGCAAAGGATCGTCACGATGGTGTGGCCCGGACCCAATTCCGCAGCCAGCCGCATCGCGCCGGCGATGTTGATGCCGGTCGAGCCGCCGACGCACAGGCCTTCCTCCTGGATCAGGTCAAAGACGATCGGCAGCGCGTCCTCATCCCTGATCTGGTAGGAGAAGTCAGGCGTGAAGCCTTCGAGGTTGGCGGTGATGCGCCCCTGCCCGATGCCTTCGGTAATCGAACTGCCTTCTGACTTCAGCTCGCCGCTGGTGTAGAAACTGTAGAGCGCGGCGCCGAGAGGGTCGGCGAGCGCGATCTTGACGTTCTTGCTCTTGGCCTTCAATCCGAGCCCGACACCGGCCAGCGTTCCGCCCGACCCCACCGCCGAGACAAAACCGTCGACCTTGCCGCCGGTCTGGGCCCAGATTTCCTCGGCCGTGGTGCGGATATGGCCATCGCGGTTGGCGACATTGTCGAACTGGTTGGCCCAGATCGCGCCGTTCGGTTCGCTCCTGGCCATCTGCTCCGCCAGCCGTCCCGACAGTTTTACGTAGTTGTTGGGATTCCTGTAAGGCACGGCCGGCACTTCGATCAGCTCGGCGCCGAGCAGCCTGATCGTGTCCTTCTTTTCCTGACTCTGCGTATCCGGAATGACGATGACAGTGCGATAGCCCAGCGCCTTGGCGACGAGCGTCAGCCCGATGCCGGTGTTGCCGGCGGTTCCCTCGACGATGACACCGCCCGGCTGCAACAGGCCGCGTTGTTCGGCATCACGGATGATGAACAGGCCGGCGCGATCCTTAACCGACTGCCCCGGATTCATGAACTCGGCCTTGCCCAGGATCTCGCAGCCGGTTTCTTCGGAAGCCTTATTGAGGCGGATCAGGGGCGTGTTGCCGATCGCGTCGATCACTGAACGGGGCATTCGGGATTCCTTGTATGCGTGCGCCGAAACCCTAGAAACCCAACGCTTCGGTTTCAAGGCAAGAATTCGTCTGGTCCAGTCGCATTTCCGGCGCTGCGGTGTATGGATGTCGCCGGGGACCGGTGGACACCGGACAGTTCATTTGCACCCGGCGTCGAGAAGCACTCTTTTCATTCGATTTCTCCACCGCTAGAGCAAGACATAACAACTCGGCAGGGCGCAGCATGACACTCTATCGGGCCGATCCGAAACACGGCGTAGCCTGGGTCACCGGCGGCAGCAGCGGCATTGGCCGCTCGCTGGCCAGGGATCTGGCGTCACAAGGCTATGCGGTGGCTGTGACAGCGCTGGACGACGATCCGATCGACACGCTCATCGTCGAGACCGCGCAGATGCCGGGCAAGGTCGTGTCCTTTCCCTGCGACGTCACCGACGAGCCGCGCATGGCAAGAACGGTGGCGGCGATCGAGAACGACCTCGGGCCGATCGTGCTCGCCATCTTCAATGCCGGAAATTACATCTCGACACCCGGAGAGTCCCTCGTCGTCAAGGATTTCCGCCGCTCCTTCGAAGTCAACTATTTCGGCATCATCAATGGGCTGGTGCCTGTCGTCGAGCATATGCGGGTGCGCGCGCGTGGGCATGTCGTTCTGGTCGGCTCGGTGACCGCCTATTTCGGCTGGCCGACCACGGCGGCCTATGGCGGTACCAAGGCGGCTATCAACATTCTGGCCGAGTCGCTGAAATATGATTTCGACAAGATGAACATCCGCGTCCAGGTGATTAACCCCGGTTTTGTCGACACGCCATTGACCGAAAAGAACATGCTGCCGATGCCTGGCCTGATGCCGGTCGGCCGCGCGACGCGCCGCATGGTGCGGGGAATCAAATCCGGCGGCTTCGAAGTGACGTTCCCGTACAGAACGAGCTGGCCGTTGAAAATTCTCGGCATGCTGCCAAGGCCGCTATGCCGATGGGTGATCAGCCTGACGACCAGCTGGAAAGCGCGCCCGCTGCATTATGAGCGCAAACCGCCCAACAAATAATGCCCACAGGATTGGTGGCTTGGCCGCCTGAACGGCCGTTGCCTGTTCATGGCCACCACCATAGTTTGAATGTTGTTGCGTGGAGTCTGCGATGGGGCGACGGATCGTGCTTGCTGTGCTGGGCCTGATCGCCGTCCTTGCACTGACCTTCCTACTGGGTCCACGCGTACTCGTCGACACCACGATCCATTTCGATCCTTCCGCCATCGGCGACGACCCACAGGCCTATGTGGCAAAAGTGGAGGCTGCCGTACCCGGTATCCGCGACGGGCTGGAGAAGGAGATCGTCTGGGCCAACCCAATGGTGCACGCAAAGACACCGCTGTCGATCGTCTACATCCACGGCTTTTCCGCATCGAAGGGCGAGATCCGACCCTTGCCCGACGACGTGGCCGACCAGCTCGACGCCAACCTGTTCTACACCCGCCTCACCGGCCACGGGCAGGACGGCGCGGCGATGACGCAAGGCAGCGTCAACGCCTGGATCAACGACTATGAGGAGGCGCTCGCCATCGGCCGGGCAATCGGCGACAAGGTGATCGTCATCTCGACATCGACCGGCGGCGCGCTGGCGGCCTGGGCGGCGACGCAGCCCGGGGCGTCCGAGGGTGTGGCGGCCATTGCATTCATCTCGCCCAATTTCGGCGTGAAAGCATCCGGCGCCGAGATCCTGACCATGCCCTGGGGCAAGCAGATCGCGGAACTCGTCGCCGGCAAGGAACGCAGCTTCGCGCCGCGCAACGCGCTGCATGAGAAATTCTGGACCACCAGATATCCGATCGCCGCGACGATGCCGATGCAGGCGCTGACCGACCTTGCCTATGGCGCGCCGGTGGAGAAGGCGACCATTCCCGCCCTGTTCATCTTCTCGGATATAGACAGGGTCGTGCGACCCGACCGCACGCGTGAGATCGCCGCGCGCTGGGGTGCCGCGCATGAGCTGGTGCCCATCGAAAGCACTGGCGATCCAGACAACCATGTCATTGCCGGCGACGCGCTATCGCCATCCACCACCGCATTCCTGGCGCAACGGATTGCCGTCTGGATCGAAGCGGTGGCGAAGTGAGGTTGGAAGACAAAACGGCGGCTGAAGCAATGTTCAGCCGCCGTTTCATTCGTAGTCGGCACCAGGCAACCGTTAGGAACTGGCCGGTTGCCGCGAGGTTTCGTTAGGCAGCCCGTGCGGCCGGACGCTTGCCGCCGAAGCGGCGCTTGTTGTTGCCCTTGAAGGGTTTTGCACCTTCCGGCTTGCGCTCACCGGCAAAGGCCGGCTTGTCGCCGAAACGCTTCTTGCCGAAGCCGTTGTTCGGCTTCTTCTCGCCGCCCGGCCGCCTGCCGTCGCGACGGCCATTGCGGTCGCGATCGTTGGCAGGTTCGAAGCGCTCGTTTTTTTCCGCAGGATTGCGTGCGGGATCGGGGCTGCCGAGATGGTCGGCAACGATTGGCAGCTTGGTGCGGATGATGCGCTCGACCTGACGCAGCTTGCTGTTCTCCGAAGGATCGCAGAGCGTGATCGCGATGCCATCCATACCGTTGCGGCCGGTGCGGCCGATACGGTGGACATAGCTTTCGGCTTCGTCCGGCAGGTCGAAATTCACGACATGGCTGATGCCGGGCACGTCGATGCCGCGCGCGGCGATGTCGGTCGCGACCAGAATGCGCACCGATCCATCACGGAAATCATTCAGTGCCTTCTGACGGGCATTCTGCGACTTGTTGCCATGAATGACGGCGGCCTTGAAGCCGTCGCGTTCCAGGTCCTTGGTCACCCGGTCCGCGCCATGCTTGGTGCGCGAGAAGATGATGACGGACTTCATCGCTTCGTCGGCGAGCATCGTCGACAGCACCTGGCGCTTCTGCTTGGTGCGGGCGAAGACGACGCCCTGCACGATCTCGGCCGCCGCGGTGCTTTGCGGCGAGACCTCGATGCGGACCGGGTTCTTCAGGAGGCCCTTGGCGAGTTCGGCGATCTCGTCCGGCATGGTGGCCGAGAACAGCGCCGTCTGACGATCGGGCGCGGTCGCCTTGGCGATGCGCTTGACGTCGTTGATGAAGCCCATGTCGAGCATGCGGTCGCCCTCGTCCAGCACCAGCCATTTGGTGTCGGAGAGGATGAGGTCGCCCTCGCGCACCAGGTCGGTCAACCGGCCGGGCGTGGCGATGAGGATATCGACGCCGGGAGCAACCTTCTTCACCTGGCTGAAGCGCGAGACACCGCCCAGCACGAGTGCCGTCGAGACATGCGCGCCCTTGGCGAGGATCTTGATGGTGTCCTCGATTTGCACCGCGAGTTCGCGGGTCGGCGCCAGGATGAGCGCGCGGGTCGTCTTGGCGCGCCGCTTGGTGCCGAGTGCGATGATCTTCGACAGGATCGGCAGCGCGAAGGCAGCGGTCTTGCCGGAGCCGGTCTGGGCGATGCCGAAAATGTCACGGCCTTCCAGCTGCGGCGGGATCGCCTGCATCTGGATCGGCTTCGGTTCGGCGAAGCCGGCATTGTGGGTGGCCTTGAGCAGCGCACCGGTAATTCCCAGCGCCGCGAAACCGGAGAGTTCCGCGGTGTCGTTGCCGGGCAATGTGTTTTCGTTGGTCAAAATAATCTTCTTTCACGCGGCCTCTGGCCGCAAACGTCAATGGCGGCAGGGCGCAACCTGCCGTCGAAAATTTTATATGAAACGACAAGGCGGGCGGACGCGTGCGTCCACTCGGCTGCGCTGTCGTGCCCGCAGGCATCATGCCACGGGGCTTTTTCGCCACTTTGTGATGTATCGGAAGAGGGCCGATATACCGGAAAGAGGGAAAACAGACGCAACCAGTCTCATTTGTCGAGAAGGCCGGAATCTCCCGGCCCAAGCGCCTATGGGCTGCATATGGCTGAGTTCGGCCTGGAATGCAAGGGGCGCAATGTTGCGGTGCAGCAAAAACCAGCCAAAAAGCCGACGCTTGCACTCCCCGACCGGCATCATTACCACAAACGCAGCTTCCGATTTTGGGGATCGAACGATGAAGGACGTGCTGAAGGAACTCGAGCGGCGGCGCGACATCGCCCGCATGGGTGGTGGCCAGGCCCGTATCGATGCGCAGCACAAGAAGGGCAAGCTCACCGCGCGCGAACGCATCGAAGTGTTTCTCGACGAAGGCTCGTTCGAGGAATTCGACATGTATGTCGAGCACCGCTCGACCGATTTCGGCATGGAGAAGACAAAGATCGCCGGCGATGGCGTCGTCACCGGCTGGGGCACGGTCAATGGCCGTCCCGTTTACCTCTTCGCCAAGGATTTCACCGTGTTCGGCGGTTCGCTGTCGGAAGCCCATGCCGAGAAGGTCATCAAGGTGCAGGAGATGGCGCTGCGCAACCGTGCGCCAATCATCGGCCTCTACGATGCCGGCGGGGCGCGTATCCAGGAGGGCGTGGCAGCCCTCGGCGGCTATGCCGAGATCTTTCAGCGCAACGTGCTTGCGTCCGGCGTCATTCCGCAGATTTCGGTCATCATGGGCCCATGCGCCGGCGGTGACGTCTATTCGCCCGCCATGACCGACTTCATCTTCATGGTGCGCGACACCTCCTACATGTTCGTCACCGGACCGGACGTGGTGAAGACCGTAACCAATGAGACGGTGACCGCCGAGAGCCTCGGCGGCGCGTCGGTGCACACGACGAAGTCCTCGATCGCCGACGGCGCCTATGACAATGACGTCGAGGCGCTCCTGCAGATGCGGCGGCTGATCGACCTGTTGCCAGCTTCCAACACGTCGGAGATCCCCGAGATCGAATGCTTCCAGTCGGTCACCGACCATGACATGTCGCTCGACCGGCTGATCCCCGACAACGCCAACAAGCCTTACGACATCAAGGAATTGATCCTGAAGGTCGCCGACGAAGGTGACTTCTTCGAGATCCAGCAGAGTTTTGCCAAGAACATCGTCACCGGTTTCGGCCGGGTCGAAGGCCGTACCGTTGGCTTTGTCGCCAACCAGCCGATGGTGCTGGCCGGCGTGCTCGATTCCGACGCCAGCCGCAAGGCGGCGCGCTTCGTGCGCTTCTGCGACTGTTTTTCTATTCCCATCGTTACCTTTGTCGATGTTCCAGGCTTTTTGCCGGGCACGGCGCAGGAATATGGCGGGCTGATCAAGCACGGCGCCAAGCTGCTTTTCGCCTATGCCGAGGCGACCGTGCCGAAGATCACCGTGATCACCCGCAAGGCCTATGGCGGCGCCTATGATGTGATGGCGTCAAAACATCTGCGCGGCGACATGAACTATGCCTGGCCGACGGCGCAGATCGCCGTCATGGGGGCGAGAGGCGCGGTCGAGATCATCTACCGCAAGGACATCGGCGATGCCGAAAAGATCGCGGCTCATACAAAGGCTTACGAGGACCGCTTCCTGTCGCCTTTCGTGGCCGCCGAGCGCGGCTATGTCGACGAGGTGATCATGCCGCATTCGACCCGCCGCCGCATGGCCCGGGCGCTTCGCATGCTGCGCAACAAGGATATGCAGAACCCCTGGAAGAAGCACGACAACATCCCACTGTGAACGGTGTCGAGGTCATCGCTCAAGTGCGGTTGATCAGCGCCCTCCTCTGGCAGCCACCAGTTCGCGCAGCACCGGCACCATCGCCAGCGGCAAATCCTCGGCGATCAACCCCGGCCCGAACCGACTGCCGGCCTCGGCATGGATCCAGACCGCCGCGCAGGCCGCTTCGAAAGCCGGCATGCCTTGGGCAAGCAGGCCGGCCGTGATGCCGGACAACACATCGCCCGATCCTGCGGTGGCAAGCCAGGCCACGCCGTTGGAATTGATCGCCGCTCTGCCATCGGGAGCGGCGATCACCGTGTCGGCGCCCTTGTAGACGATGACGGCATTGGCGCGCGCGGCCGCCACGCGTGCCTTGTCCAGCTTGGACGAGACATTGTCATCGGCGATGTCCGCGAACAGCCTGGCGAACTCGCCTTCGTGCGGTGTCATCACCAGCGCGGGCGCGTCCGGCCTGCGGGCGGCTTCGAACAAGACATCCGGCGCCTCACGAAACGAGGTGATCGCGTCGGCGTCGAAGACCAGGCCGTCAATTCCGGTGGACGCGGCCGGCTTGCCCGACGCGAGTAGCGCAAGTGCGAACGCCCGGGTTTTTTCGCCGATGCCAAAGCCGGGCCCGAGAACGAAGGCCGATGGCCGGCGCTCCCCGACGAATGCTTCTATGTCGGCAGCTTCGTCGGCCTTGCGCAGCATGATCGAGGTCAGGTGCGCGGCATTGACCTGCATGGCGTTGCCCGGCGACAGAACCGTCACCGCCCCTGCCCCGCTTCGGGCAGCGGCAAGGGCTGAGAGCCGCGCCGCGCCAGTGGCGCTCGGCCCGCCGGAAAAGACGCCGACATGACCGCGCTTGTATTTGTGGGCATCGATTGCCGGCACCGGTAAATCGCGCAACCAAAGCGCTGGACCGTTCTCGAACGTGCGGGGCTGCAGCCTTGCGATGATCTCCGCCACTATGCCGATATCGGCAAGCACGATCTCGCCGCATCTTTCCCGGCCCGGCAGCAGCAGATGGCCGGGTTTCTTGCGCGCGAAGGTCACTGTGAGGTCTGCTGAAAACGACGTTCCGAGCACTTTGCCGCTGTCACCGGAAATGCCGGAAGGCAGGTCGACGGCGACAACCCGCAAATGCAGCTTGGCGGCCAGATCGACCGCCCTGGCGGCGTCGCCGGACAGCGGCTTGGACAGCCCTGCCCCATAAAGCGCATCGACCACGATCGAGCGGGGACCGGGATCAAAGTCCGATAGCGGTCGGGGCTTGATGGGGCATTCCGCGGCGGCGACTGCCGCGTCGCTACCCGGCCTCGGCGGGCCAGACGTCCAGACCGTGGTGGCGACACCGCTGCCGGCCAGAATGCGAGCGACGACATAACCGTCGCCGCCATTGTTGCCCGGGCCGCATAACACATGGACATGCGCTGCCGAGGGATAGCGGCTGAGCACTTCGGTCGCGACGGCCTGCCCGGCACGGCGCATCAATCCAACGCCGTCGGTTGGACCTGCTGCAATTGTCAGCCGATCCGCCTCGCCCATCTCGGCGGAGGTAAGAAGTTCGTGGCTCATGGATTGCCGATCCGCATTCGATCAAGCATTGTCCAGTTTTCGGCTCGACGCAAACGGGGAGGAGTTGGCGCTGTCATGAGCACGTCGATCGGCGCGAGGATTGCAGGCACCGATCTGCCCGCAAGATGAGCAATTTGCCCGAATATTGGGCAGACATGCACAGTCGTGCCGGGTAGGCTGCAGCCATCTATGCCGCTTCCGATGCAGCGAATGACGCGAATTTGCATATGGGGGTGACATGACTTTGAAATCGTATGACACCGCTTCTGTTCCCTTCGACTGGCACAGTTCGTGCTTGATTGAGGCGCAAGCGGGGGCTCACAACCCGTTTTTTTGGCAGTGGAGGCCACTTTTTACATGAAAAAGATCGAAGCGATCATCAAGCCATTCAAGCTGGACGAAGTGAAGGAAGCGCTTCAGGAGGCCGGACTGCAAGGCATTACCGTGACCGAGGCCAAAGGCTTCGGCCGCCAGAAGGGTCATACCGAACTCTACCGCGGCGCCGAATATGTCGTCGACTTCCTGCCCAAGGTGAAAATCGAGGTCGTGCTCGGCGACGATGCCGTGGAAGGCGCGATCGAGGCTATCCGCAAGGCGGCCCAGACCGGCCGCATCGGCGACGGCAAGATCTTCGTCTCCAACATCGAGGAAGTGGTGCGCATCCGCACCGGCGAAACCGGAATGGACGCGGTTTGATCCGAGCCGGCCATCCTCTAAGAAACGTCATCCATCAAAAAACGTCAGCACACAGGGATTACATGACATGACGACAGCCAAAGACATCATGAAGCAGATCAAGGACAACGACGTGAAATTCGTCGACCTGCGCTTCACCGACCCGAAGGGCAAGCTGCAGCACGTCACCATGGATGTCGTCGAGGTCGAGGAAGACATGTTCGCCGACGGTGTCATGTTCGACGGCTCCTCGATCGCCGGCTGGAAGGCCATCAACGAGTCCGACATGGTGCTGATGCCCGATCCGGACACCGTCCACATGGATCCGTTCTTCGCGCAGTCGACCATGGTCATCCTGTGCGACATTCTCGATCCGGTCTCGGGCGAATCCTACAACCGCGACCCGCGCGGCACCGCCAAGAAGGCCGAGGCCTACATGAAGTCGGAAGGCATCGGCGACACCATCTATGTCGGCCCGGAAGCCGAGTTCTTCGTGTTCGACGACGTGAAATACAAGGCCGATCCGTATAACACCGGCTTCAAGCTCGATTCGACGGAACTGCCGTCGAACGACGACACCGATTACGAGACCGGCAACCTCGGCCACCGCCCGCGCATCAAGGGCGGCTATTTCCCGGTGCCGCCGATCGATTCGGCGCAGGACATGCGCTCCGAAATGCTGACCGTACTCGCCGAAATGGGCGTGCGCGTCGAAAAGCACCACCACGAGGTGGCAGCCGCCCAGCACGAGCTCGGCATCAAGTTCGACACGCTTGTCCGCAACGCCGACAAGATGCTGATCTACAAGTACGTCGTGCACCAGGTCGCCAATGCCTATGGCAAGACGGCCACCTTCATGCCGAAGCCGATCTTCGGCGATAACGGCTCGGGCATGCACGTTCACCAGTCGATCTGGAAAGGCGGCAAGCCGACTTTCGCCGGCAATGAATATGCCGGTCTTTCGGAGAGCTGCCTGTTCTACATCGGCGGCATCATCAAGCATGCCAAGGCGATCAACGCCTTCACCAACCCGCTGACCAACTCCTACAAGCGCCTGGTGCCGGGCTACGAGGCGCCGGTGCTGCTTGCCTATTCGGCGCGCAACCGTTCGGCTTCCTGCCGCATCCCGTTCGGCAGCTCACCAAAGGCCAAGCGCGTCGAAGTCCGCTTCCCCGATCCGGGCGCGAACCCCTACCTCGCTTTCGCCGCCATGCTGATGGCAGGTCTCGACGGCATCAAGAACAAGATCCATCCGGGACAGCCGATGGACAAGGATCTCTACGACCTGCCGCCGAAGGAACTGAAGAAGATCCCGACCGTCTGCGGTTCGCTGCGCGAAGCGCTCCAGAGCCTCGACAAGGACCGCGGCTTCCTGAAGGCCGGCGGCGTCTTCGACGACGACCAGATCGACAGCTATATCGAGCTCAAGATGGCCGAAGTGATGCGCTTCGAAATGACTCCGCATCCGGTCGAGTACGACATGTACTATTCGGTCTAGGATTCCGCTCGAATAATGTTTTAAGGCCCTTGAAGGCTTTCCCCCTTCAAGGGCTTTTTGCTGATCCAAAGGCTCATCGATGGATTGCGTGCGGCCAGCCACACAACGATGGTCAACTTGCTTTTTTGGGGGACGCAATCAATCGCCAGGAGCGAGCGGCACACTGCCTCAGGCTGCAATGCCCGCTCGTCCGGCGCCCCCGCCAATGCCGTCGTTCACGAAACCCCCGCCCCGTTCGAACAGCATCGCTTGGCGTAACCCCAAGGCCACGAATACGCATGCCGCGGCGTAGCCTGTCAACGCCGCCACACGGAGGCATAAATCGCCGATTTCAATGTATGAACAGTGGCTTATATAAAGGACCGCCGCGTACGAACCGAGCTGAAACAGGCTGTTTTCCGGGCTTTTTCAATGAAAACTTGGAACCGCACGAGACGAGTAGCGGCAAGGAGCGTCAGCCAAAGCCGCTCGTTTCGGTGAAACCGCTCGTTGTTTTTCAACCTGACTTTTTTTGGGGGAATTCGCCGCTCCGGGGCAGTCGGTGACGACGCTGACCGCGCGTGGCGTCATGTCGGGTCGGTAAAAAGAAAGGCCCGGGCGCTTCCGCCCGGGCCTTTATTGCAAGAACATCCATCTGCCGCGCATTGAAGCGCCCGCAAAACGGATCAGGCGGCGGCCGAAATCTCTGCGCTCGCCGGCACCGAAGCGATCGTCTTCAGGATCTGCGAGGCGATCTGGTAGGGGTCGCCCTGCGAGTTCGGACGGCGGTCTTCCAGATAGCCCTTGTAATCGTTCTTGACGAACGAATGCGGGACGCGGATCGAGGCGCCGCGATCGGCGATGCCGTAGCTGAACCTGTTCCACGGCGCGGTCTCGTGCTTGCCGGTCAGACGTTTGTCGTTGTCCGGGCCGTAGACGGCGATGTGGTCCATCAGGTTCTTGTCGAAAGCCGCCATCAGCGCTTCGAAATAGGCCTTGCCGCCGACTTCACGCATATAGGTGGTCGAGAAATTGGCATGCATGCCCGAGCCGTTCCAGTCGGTGTCGCCGAGGGGCTTGCAGTGGTATTCGATGTCGATGCCGTACTTTTCGGTCAAGCGCTGCATCAGATAGCGGGCCATCCACATCTGGTCGGCGGCCTTTTTGGAACCCTTGCCGAATATCTGGAATTCCCACTGCCCCTTCGCCACTTCGGCGTTGATGCCTTCATGGTTGATGCCGGCCGCGAGGCAGAGATCAAGATGTTCCTCGACGATCTGGCGCGCAACGGAGCCGACATTCGAGTAGCCGACGCCGGTATAGTACGGCCCCTGTGGTGCGGGATAGCCGCTCTCGGGGAAGCCGAGCGGACGGCCGTCCTTGTAGAAGAAATATTCCTGCTCGAAGCCGAACCAGGCGCCTTCGTCGTCGAGGATGGTGGCGCGCTTGTTGGATGCATGCGGCGTAACACCGTCGGGCATCATGACTTCGCACATGACGAGCACGCCGTTGGTGCGGGCCGGATCGGGATAGACCGCGACCGGCTTCAGCACGCAATCGGAGCTGTGGCCCTCGGCCTGCTGCGTCGAGGATCCGTCGAAACCCCACAGCGGCAGTTGCTCGAGCGTCGGGAACTCAGCGAATTCCTTGATCTGCGTCTTGCCGCGAAGATTCGGGACCGGGGTGTATCCATCGAGCCAGATATACTCGAGCTTGTATTTGGTCATTCTAGAGCCTCTCGTTGCTTGGACACCGCAAGCAGGCGGATGTCGATGCATGGCCGAAACAGGCCGGCCTGCCGATGGATAAAAAGCAATTCGTGTGCCACTCGGCTCTCGCAGGGTGCGGCAAAATGATCGTGCCCAGGCGATTATTTTAATGAGCCGCCTCAGCAATGCTTGCGGATGATCCAGGCAGCAATATTGCTTAAATCATAGGCAAATCATGATCTTTTCATAGGCATATTGCCTAAATGAATCGCAGGACCTATTTTGGTGAAAGCTGAATCAACGAGCGCCTGAAAAAGCGGGGACACCGGCAATGCAAGTCACGCAATCGCGTCCGTCGGCGAAAATCCTGATGTTCCCGCTGGCAGCGCGCAGGACTGCCTTAAATTTAGGCGCCAAGGCCAAATTCGCGGCAGAGCTTGCCGCGCTTCGCGGCGAGCACGCCGATTTCGATGGCTGGTATCACGAGGCCGCCGTCGAGGAAGAAGACCCGCGGCGGAAGGGCTGAACCCTTCCACGTCGATCTTGAATAAAAAAGCCCGGCGCGATCGCTCGCGCCGGGCTTTTCGTTCTGGCCTACCGACTATTCCTTGGCGTGCAGGTCGGTGCCGAGCGTGTCCTTGACGAAGATCATGCCGATGATCAGGGTCATCGCCGCGATGACCACCGGATACCAAAGGCCGTAGTAGATGTCGCCCTTGTAGGCGCTGAGCGCGAACACCGTCGCCGGCAGCAGGCCGCCGAACCAGCCATTGCCGATGTGGTAGGGCAATGACATGCCCGTGTACCGAATGCGAGTCGGGAACATCTCGACAAGGATCGCCGCGATCGGCCCATAGACCATGGTCACGAACAGGACCAGGATGAACAGGATGCCGATCGTCATCGGCCAGTTAACCGCCGCCGGATCGGCGAACATGGCAAAGGCACCGCCGCCCGGTATGTTGTAGACGGTGACCTCGGGGGCGCCCGCTGCCTCATCGGCGGTCAAGAGCTTGTCCTTAACCGCCTGGTCGGTCGGCACCGCTGCCTTTTCACCGCCGCGGATGGCGGCCGCGTCGAGCTTAAGTTCAGGATTGGCTGCGATGAAGGCATCGAGTTTCTGGTCCGCGACCTTGATCGGCGCTCGCTTCAGCGGATAGCCGCCGTCCTGCAAGGACATGTTGACTGCCTTGACGAAGGCGGCGTCCTTAGCCTTGGCCTGATCGCCGGCGGCGACCGCATCGTAGGACGCCACTGTCTCTGTACCGATCTTGACTGACGCAGGCGTCCCGGCCGCAGCCGTCGACACCACTTCATAGGGAACCGAGTTCTTGGTCAGGAACGAAGTCGCGATGTCGCAGGACGTCGTGAACTTCGCCGTGCCGACCGGATTGAACTGGAACTTGCAGTCGCCGGGAGCTGCCGTCACCGTTGCCCGAGTGCTCTGCTGAGCCTTGGCGAGCGCCGGATTAGCGGCCCAGGTCAACGCCTTGAACAGCGGGAAGGTACAGACAATGGCCAGCGCAAGGCCAGCCATGATGATCGGCTTGCGGCCGATCTTGTCGGAGAGCCAGCCGAAGACGACGAAGAAGATCGAGCCGATAGCCAGCGCGATGGCGATCATGATGTTGACCGACTGCGCGTCGACCTTCAGCACATTCTGCAGGAAGAACAGCGCGTAGAACTGGCCGTTGTACCAAACCACGGCCTGACCGGCTGTGAGGCCGAGCAGCGCCAGGAGCGCGATCTTGGCGTTCTTCCACTGACCAAAGGCTTCCGAGAGCGGCGCCTTTGAGCCCTTGCCTTCGTCCTTCATCTTCTGGAAGGTCGGAGACTCCGAGAGTGACAACCGGATCCAGATCGAAACGGCGAGCAGCAGGAAAGAGACGATGAACGGAATGCGCCAGCCCCAGGCGGCGTAGGTCTCCTTGCTCAGCGATCCCTGCACGATCAGGATGACGATCAGCGACAGGAACAGGCCGAGCGTCGCGGTCGTCTGGATCCACGAGGTGTAGAAGCCACGGCGGTCATCGGGTGCATGTTCGGCGACATAGGTCGCCGCGCCGCCATATTCGCCGCCCAGCGCCAAACCCTGCAGCATGCGCAGGACGATAAGGATCACCGGAGCCGCGATGCCCAAGGTTGCATAGCCGGGCAGCAGACCGACCAGGAAGGTCGACAGGCCCATGATCGTCATTGTGACCAGGAACGTGTATTTGCGGCCGACGAGGTCGCCGATGCGACCGAACAGCAGCGCGCCGAACGGGCGAACCAGGAAGCCTGCGGCAAAGGCCAGCAGCGCGAAGATGTTGCGCGTTGCCTCGGGAATGGTCGGACTGAAAAAGGTCGAGCCGATGAAAGCCGCCAGTGAGCCGTAGAGATAGAAATCGTACCATTCGAAAACAGTGCCGAGCGAGGAAGCGAAGATGACTTTCTTCTCCTCCCGCGTCATGCCGCGGCTCGTTCCGCCGGCGGTCGATGCCATTGCCATAGAGCTATCCTCCCGTGAGACCTCGATGCTGCGCGCCGACGTCCGCGTTCTCCTCCGAACGCGGACTCAAAGACGCAGCCAACACAGGAAAAATGGCAGAAAGGGCGGGGAAAGGGCACCGCGACGATGGGATTATGACTTTCGTATTAGGTGCAGTGCGAAGGCGGAGCGAAGCCCTCAGGCCCGCAGCGCTTCGAGCAAGCTGACGGCGGCCATCATGTCCCGTTTGCGAGCGGCGCGGCGCGCGACGGCTTCGGCGTCCTGTCCCCACTGTGCGATCTGCCAGTCCTCATCGACATGGCCGGCGGCCCAGGCCTCCTCGCCGTCGAGCTCGCCGAAATCGACCGCCAACGCCAGCAATGCCGAGCCGGTCAACGATGTCATGACATGGATGGCGGCAAGGCGCAGCGGTTCGGCGCGTTGCGCCAGATGGCTGCCCAGCACGGCAATGGTTTCGCGTGGCTGCTCGACATGGATGATGCCCTCGGCAAGGTTGAAACGGGTCCCAAGTGCTGCGCGAGCCCAGTCGATGACGGGATCCCACCGCTCGTTCTGCCGCTCGACCAGCCCTTGCGGGGCATCGGCGCGATAACAGAGCAGATCCGACGAGGCAAAACGCAGAATGTCTTCCAGCACCGCCTGCGGATCGCTGGCCACGCCATCGATGGCGGTGTTGACCAGCCGCATCACCGGCATCGTCATCGGATTGATCGTCTCGCCCTGTTCCGCGAACTCGCCGGCAACCAGCGTCGCGGCCGCCTCGGTCGGCAGCGCCAGCATTGCCTTGCCCGGCGTGCGCACCGGCTTGCCGTCGAGATGGACGGCAAAGCCACCTTCCGCCGACGCGACCGAGACCTCCTTATAGAAGCGCTTGGGCAGCGGCGTCTTCATCTGAATCTGGGCGCGACGCACCGGATCCGGATCGGAAAGATACTTGCCCGCTTCGAGGTCGTTGAGGATATCACGCATGAAGTGCCTTTCTTACACCGGTATCAGCTTGCGTGCCGGCCGGTTGACGATGATCAGGCCGGCCGCAATCAAGCCAAGTGCGAGAAAAATGCGAATGGTCAGCGGCTCGTTCAAGATGATCGCACCGCACAGGACACCGAAGACCGGCGACAGGAAGGTGAAGCTGGACAAGCCTGAAGCCGGATAGCGGCGCAGCAGCCAGAACCAGAGCACATAGGTGAAAGCGACGATATAGACCGCCTGGAAAAGCAGCGCCAATGTCGGCAACAGGGACGGATCGCGCACCGGTGGGCCGGCAAGAGGCAGCACCATCATGCCAACGATCGCCGCGCCGGCGAGTTGATAGAGCAGCAGTTTTTCCGCACTCGCCTCGACCAGTTTTGATCGTTTGATAAGGATATTGGTCAGGGCCCAGAAAAACCCCGAACCGAGGCTCAGGAGATCACCGAACAGCATGTCTCCGCTACCGCCGAGCTTGTCGGAAAAGACCGTGGCAAGACCGGCGAAGGCCAACAGCAGGCCGAGGAACTTGCGCATGGTGATCTGTTCGCCGAGCAGGAAATGGCCGCCGATCAGCATCCAGAACGGCATTGAGTTGACCAGCAGCGTATTGCGCGCCACGGTCGTATGCTCCAGGCCAACGTAGAGACAAAGGAACTCAACGCCGAAAAGCACGCCGACCGCAATGCCCGCCGGCAATGTCCCATCCCTGCTGAACAGCGCAATGCCGCGCCAGCGGCACCAGAGAAAGACGCAGAAACCACCGATGACCGAACGCGCGATCGATAGGAAGACGGGATCATAGCCTGCATAGGAGATCTTGGCGGCGACGTAGTTCAGCCCCCAGGAAAAGGTCAGGCCGACCATGATGGCGGCTGCGGCCATGTCGACCGCGTCGCGCCGATCGAGCGCATCGGTGGCGCCGCTCACGGTTAGTCCTCCGCGCTGGCGTCGTCGAAGCCGATCAGGTTCCAGCTCTGGCGCATATGCGGCGGCATCGGAGCGGTGACGTCGATGACGCCCTTGTCCGGGTGCGGGATAATGATGCGGCGCGCGTGCAGATGCAGGCGGTTTTGTATGCCGCCAGGAAAATCCCAGTTGGTGTCGGCCTCGAAGTATTTCGGGTCGCCGATGATCGGGCAGCCGATATGGGCGGCATGGACGCGAAGCTGGTGTGTGCGGCCGGTATAAGGTTCCATCTCCAGCCAGGTCATGGTCTGCGCCGCCTGCTCGATAATGCGATAATAGGACACGGCATGGTCGGCGCCTTTTTCGCCATGCGCGGCGATGCGCACGCGGTCGCCGTCCGGCGTAGCCTCCTTGATCAGCCAGGTCGAGATCTTGTCCTCGCGCTTGGGCGGCACGCCCTTGACCAGCGCCCAGTAGGTCTTCTTGGTTTCCCGCGCCCGGAACGCCTCTGAAAGCTTCATCGCGGCCAGCCTGGTGCGGGCCACCACCAGCACGCCCGACGTGTCGCGGTCGAGCCGGTGCACCAGCCGCGGCTTCTCGCCTTTCTGGCTGCGCCAGGCTTCCAGCATGTCGTCGACATTGCGGGTAACGCCGGAGCCGCCCTGAACGGCGAGGCCCGCCGGCTTGTTGAAGACGAAGACCTTGGGATCCTCGTGGATCAGCATCTTGGCGAGCACATCGGCGTCGCCCTGGTTGCGGATCGAGTGGCCGGTGAGCGCGCTCTCGCCCTTCTTGTCCACCTCGAGCGGCGGAACGCGGACCATCTGCCCCGGCTCGACGCGGGTGTCGGCCTTGACCCGGCCGCCATCGACGCGGATCTGGCCGGAGCGCAGCAGCTTCTGTAGATGGCCGAAGCCAAGGCCCGGGAAATGCGTCTTGAACCAGCGATCGAGCCGCATGCCCGCCTCGCCGGCCTCCACAGTGATCTGTTCAACGCCTGCCATGTCTTCTTCGCTTATCCGTTTCCCGAGCAGGGCTCTTGGCCTGCGCTTGGCGCGGCAATAACATTATGAAACGGTTCTTGCGAGCCAAAGTCCCAGAAACAGGGCAATGATCGCGCCAACGACGCTGGCAAGCGCATATCCGAATGCCGGCAGTGTCGAACCTCGTTCCCACAGGGCGGCGAAGTCGAGCGAAAAGGCGGAGAAGGTGGTGAAGCCTCCGAGAATGCCGGTAGCAACGAACAGCCTGACCTCATCGGACCCGCCGCGACGCGCAAGGATGGCGATGAACAGCCCCATCGCAAACGAGCCGACGATGTTGATCGCCATCGTGCCCCAGGGATAGTTGGGACCGACGAGGCGCAGCGCGCCCATGCTGGTCAGATGACGGATGCCGGCGCCGATGCCGCCGCCGACGGCTACGAGAAGCAGATTGAACATAGAACGTTACTGCCCCCGCGAGGACGCCGGCGTCAATCCCTTGAGCGAGGTGACGCAGCTTCGGGATGGCAGAGATAGTCGACCTATCAAGAACCGGGCTTCCAACTCACGTAGCGCAATCACTGCCGTGACGCATTCAGGATACTGCCGGCTCCGCCGGCAGTATCGACAGATCTTCAACTTAGGTGGTTTCGACCTTCTTTGGCTTTGTCGAGCCAATCATCTTCCAGTTCTTGTAGAACATCGAGTTGATGCGCTCGACGCTCACCGAGACGACCGCAAGCATGCCAGCGATCAGGCGGGGCACCGGGGATGGCCTGATAATATCCATGAACACGCAGTAGCGGCGGCCATCATACTCGTTGACCGAGCGATGCAGCAGCGTGTCGTCGAAAATGAACTGCGGATTGTCGTACCAGTAGTTCTTGACGTTGCCGCATTCGACGAAAATCTCCGCTTTCACCGGGATCAGATTGTAGAGGATACGCAGGCTGAGCCGCAGCGGTCCGAAATGCCAGGAGGTCGATTCGCGCTTGCTGAAGACGGAAACGGCAATCGTTTTGATGTATTTGAAGTCCTTGTTGAATTCCTCGACGTTGTCGATCCTGTGCTTGCCGTACCACTGGTAGACATACATGCCGCGCCGGCCGGCGCCGAAATTGGCGTCGATGTCGGCGATGATCTCATCTTTGCGCGCCTTGAAGATATCAAGGACCTCATTGACCTCACGCTGGTAGTCGGCGGGAAACTGCTCCAGCTTCCACACGCCCGGATTTCTGTAGCACAGGAGATCGACCAGCAGGTTGAAGGGCGACAGCAACCAGGTGAAGAGCCCGTTGCCAAGAAAGTAGCCACTGAACAGCGCCAAATCCTTCCTGTCGTTGCGCAACACGTCGATCAGACCACAGACGATGAAGATCGTCGTCAGGATGGGGATGAAATAGAAGCCAAGGGCGAGAAGCGGGATGGCAATGGCGAATTTGCGAAGGGATTTGCGAAGGGTTTTTGTCATTTTTCCACGCGCGAAGCGCGATCCTGTTGCGAATGAGGTGCCCAATCATGGCAACGGCCACCGCCCGACCGTGCGCCTTGATAAGGTTTTTTGGGTCACCGCACAACGGCCATGGTGTCTGGCCGGGCTGGTTGCCTGGTGGAGTTTGCCGGGCCGTCAATGCACTGCCGGCAAGCCAAGCTCGTCCCATTTGTCCCTGGCCACGGGATCGCCGACTAGAAATTCAAAGCCAATGACGCTTTCGCCGTCCTTGGCGAGCTGGCATTTGAACTTCAGACTGTACCAGCTTTTACGGCTGCGAAAGGCCGCACCATTAGCGGCGATCGTCGTGCCGGTGATCTTCTCCTCCGCGGTCGCGTAGGGCACCACCCGCTCCGGCTGGAAATCCGCATGCCATTGCGGATTTGGTCCATGGCCTCCAGATTGCAAAGCTGCACCATGCGCTCATCGGATGCGAAGGTCTTGAGATCGGCGCGGGCCTGCTTGCTGCGCGGATCGGCGAGGGTCTTGGCCGACAGCATCCGCGTTGGGCGGATCATGGCGGGCGTGGCGGGAAATCGAGGAGCGCTTGGAGCAGGCGCCGGTGCCTCGGGCATGGGTGCGCGGGGTGCCTCCTCGATGGGAGGTGCGGGCGGCCTTGTCGAAACCTCGAATTGCTGTGGCGTCAGGATGGCGACCGACACGCGCTCCTCCTCCTCTCTCCCGCTCGAGCGCTTCGGCGATGGTAACAACATAACGCTGGCGGCGAGCAGCCCATGCAGGAGAACCGAAGTGGAAATCCCCCAGGGCGAGGCCTCGTTTCGCACTGACAAGGCCACCGGGCTCCGCAAGCCGGCTATTCCCGCTCTTTGCGCAGCTTTGCCCAGTAGTCGAGCCGCTTCCTGATGTCGCGCTCGAAACCACGCTCGGGCGGATCGTAGAAGGTCTGGCGGCCCATCTTTTCCGGAAAATAATCCTGGCCTGAAAAGGCATCTGGCTCATCATGGTCGTAGCGGTAGCCGGCGCCGTAATCCTCTTCCTTCATCAGCTTGGTCGGCGCGTTGAGAATGTGCTTCGGCGGCAGCAGCGAGCCATGTTCCTTGGCGGCCCGCGTGGCAGCCTTGAAGGCAGTGTAAACGGCATTGGATTTGGGCGCGGTGGCGAGATAGACGGTGGCCTCGGCAAAGGCGAGTTCGCCCTCCGGAGAGCCGAGATAGTCATAGGCATCCTTGGCCGCGTTGGCGACGACCAGGGCCTGCGGATCGGCCAGACCAATGTCCTCCATCGCCATGCGAACCAGCCGGCGGCCGAGATAGAGCGGATCCTCCCCGGCATCGAACATGCGCGCGAGATAGTAAAGGGCGGCATCGGGATCCGAGCCGCGCACCGACTTGTGCAGGGCCGAGATCAGGTTGTAATGGCCGTCCTGGCCCTTGTCGTAGATCGGCGCACGGCGCTGGACGATGCGCTGAAGCCCTTCGGGATCGAATATCTCGCCAGCCTTGGCCGCGCGCCAGACCTCTTCCGCCAGGGTCAGCGATGCGCGTCCGTCGCCATCGCTCATACGAATGAGCATCGTGCGTGCTTCATCATCAAGCGGCAGCGCCCTGCCCTCCGCCTCCTCCGCCCGCGTCATCAGCTTGGCGATGCTGTCCTCACCCAGCGAATGAAAGACCATGACCCGCGCGCGCGACAACAAGGCCGCGTTGAGTTCGAAGGACGGGTTTTCGGTGGTGGCACCCACCAGCACGACCGTCCCATCCTCCATGGCGGGGAGGAATGAATCCTGCTGGGCGCGGTTGAAACGATGAATCTCGTCGACGAAGAGCAAAGTCTGGCGGCCGTTGGCACGGCGCAGCTTGGCCGCCTCGAACACTTTCTTCAGGTCGGCGACGCCGGAAAAGACCGCCGATATCTGCTCGAAGGCAAGGCTGGTCTCGCCGGCAAGCAGCCTCGCCACCGTGGTCTTGCCGGTGCCTGGCGGCCCCCAGAAGATCATCGATCCCAGCGAACCGGAGCCGATCAACCGGGTCAGCGCGCCATCGGGTCCCGTCAGATGTTCCTGGCCAACGACCTCCCCAAGATTCTTCGGACGCAGCCTGTCGGCCAGCGGCCGTCCGGGCGGCACCTTTTCCGGTTCGTCAACGCTGAACAGATCGGCCATGCACTTCCTCAGAGCAATTCCCGGAAAAGTGTGAAGCGACTTTCGGTCCGGGATTGCGTCAAAACAAGGATATAGGGCAGGTCGGCGTTTTGGTGAAACGCCGACCTGCTCCAAGTTTGGAGCGCGATCCCTTCAGGGTCGAACTCAGTAACGCAAAACCTGGCGCAGTATCTGCCCGCCGCGCTCGACGGTAAAGCGCCACCAGCGCGTATCCTGCTGGGCTACCTGCGCCAGCACTGCGGCGGTGTCGATGGTGGTGCCGTTGACCTCGCGCACGATGTCGCCTGGCTGAAAGCCGAAATCGGCGGCCGGCGAATCGCGATTGATATCGATCACCGTCACACCCTTGAGGTCGGTACGCAAGCCAAGCTTCTGGGCAAGCCGCGGCGACAGTTCCGAGACCTTCGCGCCCGAGAACGGGCTGCGGCCATGCAGCGTCACTTCCGAGGCTTTTGCCCCCTCCGGCGCGCGCTCCAGCGCAATGTCCATCGCCGCTTGCTGACCCTTGGTCAGGATCGCGAAATTCGCCTTGGTGCCGATCGACAGTGTCGCCATGCGGTAGTCGAGCGCCTCGATGCTCTCGACCGGCTTGCCATTGATCTGCAGCACGACATCGCCCGGCTTCAACCCTGCCTTGCCAGCGGGACCCGTCGCGTCGACCGAGGAGACCAGCGCCCCGGTCGGCTTTTCCATGCCCAGTGATTCGGCGATCTGCGGCGTCACCGCTTCGAATTCGGCGCCGATATAGGGCCGTTCGAAGAAATCGAGACCGGCCTTGGCGGCATCGGCGAAAGCCCGCACCATGTTGGCGGGGATGGCGAACCCGATGCCGATCGAGCCGCCGCTGCGGCTGTAGATGGCGGTGTTGATGCCGACCAGCTGACCGCCCATGTTGATCAGCGCGCCGCCGGAATTGCCGGGATTGATGGCGGCGTCCGTCTGGATGAAATAACCCGAATCCGAAACGCCGATATGGCTGCGGGCGAGCGCGGAAACGATACCGCTGGTGGTGGTCTGGCCAACACCGAACGGGTTGCCGATGGCCAGCACAAGGTCGCCGACCTCGAGCGCGTCGGAATCCCCGATGGCGATGACCGGGAACGGCTTGTCGGACTCGATCTTGAGCACGGCGAGATCGAGCGTCTCGTCCTTCAGCATCACCTTGCTGGTGAATTCGCGGCCGTCGGCGGTCGCCACCTTGACCTCGTCGGCATCCTTGATGACGTGGAAATTGGTGACGATGACACCGCTCGGATCGACGAGCACACCCGAGCCGAGCGAAGACTGCGCACGCGGCTGGGCACGGCCGAAGAATTCCTCGAAGAACGGATCGCCTTCGAAAGGCGATGTCACCTTGGCGGTCTGCGAGGCATAGACATTGACCACCGCGGGTGCCGTCTGCTTGACCAGCGGCGCGAACGAAAGCTGGACCTCCTCGCGGCCGAAAGGCACGCGCTTGTCCGGACCTGAAGTGGCATTCTCGCCTTCGACGCCATGCAGCAAGTCCGTCAACACATCGGAGAGGCCTGGATCGGCGGGCTTGGCGGCGTCTTCGGCCTGCGCCTGCCGAACTGCCGGTGCGGCTGCGAACACCATGAAGGCGCAGAGCAGAACAAGGGACAGTCTTTTGGCGCGCATTGCGAATCCTCCAAGCGAGTTCGGGCGCATTGTCCCGACGAATGTGCAAAATGAAAGGCTAAGCCGCTGAAATCCGATTATTTTCGCGGCAGTCAATCGTTTTTGGCACGCCTTGGGCGCACGCAGTTATGAAAAAGGGGCCCGCAGGCCCCTCTAATTCACTCCGAAAAGGCGAAGCCTTATGCGGCCGCGGCTTCGTCCGCGCCTTCGGCTTCGATGCGGGCGCGATCGCCGGCGCCCTTGGCCGAGGTGTCGCGATCGACGAACTCGATGACCGCCATCGCGGCATTGTCGCCGTGACGGAAGCCGGCCTTCATGATGCGCAGATAGCCGCCGTTGCGGGTGGCATAGCGCGGGGCGATGGTGTCGAACAGGCGCTTGACGACGCCCTCATTGCCGATCTGCGCGATCACCTGGCGGCGCGCGTGCAGGTCGCCGCGCTTGCCGAGCGTCACCAGCTTCTCGACGATCGGACGCAGGTCCTTCGCCTTCGGCAAGGTGGTGACGATCTGCTCGTGCTCGAGCAGCGACACCGCCAGGTTGGCAAACATCGACTTGCGGTGGCTTATGCTGCGGGCGAAGCGGCGGCCTTTGAAACCGTGGCGCATGGCTCTTTTCCTTCTTCAGTTGTTCAAGAGGCCACGGCCTCCGAGGGTTTTCCGCATGACCGTCGGATCGAGCGGCTCACGCCGCAGATCCTTGGAATTCATGCTCAATATTGGTCTTCGTAACGCTTGGCGAGGTCTTCGATGTTTTCCGGCGGCCAGTCCGGCACTTCCATGCCGAGGTGCAGGCCCATCGCCGCCAGCACTTCCTTGATCTCGTTCAGCGACTTGCGGCCGAAGTTCGGGGTGCGCAGCATCTCGGCTTCGGTCTTCTGGATGAGATCGCCGATATAGACGATGTTGTCGTTCTTCAGACAGTTGGCCGATCGCACCGAAAGCTCGAGTTCGTCGACCTTCTTGAGCAGCGCCGGGTTGAAGGCGAGCTCGGTAACGGCTTCGGCGGCGACTTCCTTCTGCGGCTCGTCGAAGTTGACGAACAGGCCAAGCTGGTCCTGCAGGATGCGGGCGGCGAAAGCCACCGCGTCCTCGCCCGAGATCGAACCGTCGGTCTCGATGGTCATGGTCAGCTTGTCATAGTCGAGAACCTGGCCCTCGCGGGTGTTCTCGACCTTGTAGGAGACCTTCTTCACCGGCGAATAGAGGCTGTCCACCGGGATCAGGCCGATCGGCGCGTCCTCGGCGCGGTTGCGCTCGGCAGGCACGTAGCCCTTGCCGGTGTCGACGGTGAATTCCATGCGGATTTCAGCGCCTTCGTCCAGCGTGCAGATGACGTGGTCGGGGTTGAGGATCTCGACGTCGCCAACCGTCTGGATGTCGCCGGCAAGAACCGCACCCGGGCCCTGCTTGCGAACGACCATGCGCTTGGGGCCATCGCCTTCCATGCGGATTGCGATTTCCTTGATGTTCAGGACGATGTCGGTCACGTCCTCGCGCACGCCGGCGATGGACGAGAATTCATGCAGAACACCGTCGATCTGCACGGCGGTGACGGCCGCCCCGCGCAGCGAAGACAGAAGCACGCGGCGCAGCGCGTTGCCAAGCGTCAGGCCAAAGCCACGCTCGAGCGGCTCGGCGACCAGCGTGGTCAGCGTCTTCTTCTTCGACGAGAACTCGATCTTGTTCGGCTTGATCAGTTCCTGCCAATTTTTCTGGATCATGATGCTTTCCTTCCGTTGACCCGCCACCATCCAATCGTGGCGGGCGACCTGGAATACCGTGGAGGAACGCCCTTGGGCGCTCACGCGGCGTTCGATAAATTGCTTAGACGCGACGCTTCTTGCGCGGGCGGCAGCCATTGTGCGGGATCGGCGTCACATCACGGATCGAGGTGATGGTGAAGCCGGCCGCCTGCAGGGCGCGCAGCGCCGATTCACGACCGGAGCCCGGTCCGCAGACCTCGACTTCGAGCATGCGCATGCCGTGTTCCTGGGCCTTCTTGGCAACGTCCTCGGCAGCCATCTGGGCGGCGAACGGGGTCGACTTGCGCGAACCCTTGAAGCCCTGGGCACCGGCCGACGACCAGGCAATCGAATTGCCCTGCGCGTCGGTGATGGTGATCATCGTGTTGTTGAAGGTCGAATTGACGTGGGCAACGCCCGACGAAATATTCTTGCGTTCGCGACGGCGAACACGAGCGGCTTCCTTGGCCATGACAGTCCTTTCAGTTGATCTCTACACCGCCGTAATGCCAGCGGCTCCACCTGGAAGTGAATAGTGAATTAGTGAGTAGCGATGACGTCCTCACCACCCACTACCAATCACTCACTCTTATTACTTCTTCTTGCCGGCGATCGACTTGGCCGGGCCCTTGCGGGTACGTGCATTGGTGTGCGTGCGCTGGCCGCGAACCGGTAGCGAGCGGCGGTGACGCAGGCCGCGGTAGCAGCCAAGGTCCATGAGCCGCTTGATGTTCATCGACACTTCGCGGCGCAGGTCGCCTTCGACCTGATAGTCGCGGTCGATGGTCTCGCGGATCTGCAGCACTTCCGCATCGGTCAACTGGTTGACGCGGCGCTCGGCCGGGATGCCGACCTTGTCGACGATCTCCTGGGCGAACTTCTTGCCAATGCCGTGAATGTACTGAAGCGCGATGACGACGCGCTTGTTGGTCGGAATGTTGACGCCGGCTATACGAGCCATGTTCTTCTCTTCTCCATGTGGGCCGGACAAGCCGGCATTATTCAGATTGCCCCGCGTCCGGTGGAGGCCGGCCCTTGCGGGAGTTTCCAGTTCAAAGCGACTGCCCTGCCCTTGCGGACAGGCAAAGCGCGCATCTGATAGGAAGACGGGCCGCCATACCGCAGCAAGTCGTCTCCGTCAAGCTTAATCTTTAAATTCCCTTACCGCGCCTTCTCGGCCGCCGCGAGCACGGCTTCAATCTCGGCGGTTACCGCGTCGATACTGGCCATGCCGTCCACAGTCTTGAGCTTGCCCTTGGCGTAATAGTAGCCGGTCAGCGGAGCGGTCTTCTTGTAGTACTCCCGCAGCCGCTCTTCGAACACGGCGGGATTGTCGTCCTTGCGCACCGGCTGGCCGGCGGCCTTTGCATCATCGGCGCGCTTGACGATTCGACCAACCAGGGCCCTGTCGTCGACGACCAGTTCGACGACGGTGTCGAGACCAATGCCACGCTCTGAAAGCATCGATTCAACCGCATCCGCCTGCACCAGCGTGCGCGGATAGCCGTCGAGGATAAAACCCTTGGCGCAGTCAGCCTGATCGATACGCTCGGCGACGATGGCGTTGACGATGGCGTCGGACACCAGCTCGCCGGCATCCATCACCGCCTTGGCACGCTTGCCGACCTCGGTACCGGCCTGAACGGCGGCACGCAGCATATCACCCGTCGAGAGCTGGGGTATGCCGTGTTTTTCTACCAGTCTTTGTGCTTGTGTCCCCTTGCCCGCTCCTGGCGGCCCAAGCAAAATCAACCTCATCTGGCTTTCTTCCCCCCGCGCAGCTTCGACTTCTTGATCAGGCCTTCATACTGGTGCGCGATCAGGTGCCCCTGAATCTGCGCAACCGTATCGAGCGTGACACTGACCACGATCAGAAGCGATGTGCCACCGAGGTAGAATGGTACGCCAGTCGCCGAGATCAGGAACTCCGGCAGCAGGCACACCAGCACCAGATAGATGGCGCCGACGACGGTGATGCGGGTAAGGACGTAATCAATATAGTCGGCGGTGCGCTCGCCCGGACGATAGCCAGGGATGAAGCCCGAATGCTTCTTGAGCTGGTCGGCGGTGTCCTTCGGGTTGAACACGATCGCTGTGTAGAAGAAGGCGAAGAACACGATCATCGCCGCATAGAATGCCATGTAGAGCGGCTGGCCGTGGCCAAGCGAGGCCAGGATGGTGCTAGCCCAGGCCGGCATGTTGGTCGTCTGCGAGAAGCCGGCGACGGTGGCCGGCAGCAGAAGCAGCGACGACGCGAAGATCGGCGGGATGACGCCCGAGGTGTTGAGCTTAAGCGGCAGATGCGAGGTATCGCCCTGGAACATGCGGTTGCCGACCTGGCGCTTCGGATACTGGATCAGCAGGCGGCGCTGGGCGCGCTCGAAGAACACGATAAGCGCTATGACGACGATGGCCAGCACGATGATCGCCAGGATCAGGCCGGTCGACAGGGCGCCGGTACGGCCGAGTTCCAGTGTGCCGGAAATGGCATGCGGCAAGCCGGCGACGATGCCGGAGAAGATGATCAGCGAAATGCCGTTGCCGATGCCGCGCGCTGTGATCTGCTCGCCCAGCCACATCAGGAACATGGTGCCGCCGACCAGCGTGACGACGGTGGAGATGCGGAAGAACATGCCGGGATCGCTGACGATGCCGTTGCCGTTCTCCAGTCCCACCGAAATGCCATAGGCCTGTACCAGCGCCAGGAGCACGGTGCCGTAGCGCGTGTACTGGTTGATGACCTTGCGGCCCTGCTCGCCTTCCTTCTTCAGCGCTTCCAGCGAGGGAATGACCGAGGTCATCAGCTGCATGATGATGGAAGCGGAGATGTAGGGCATGATGCCGAGTGCAAAGATCGCCATGCGCTGCACGGCACCGCCGGCGAACATGTTGAACATGCCGAGCACGCCCTTGCTCTGCGAGGAGAAGGCCTGGGCGAAAGCATCGGGATTGATGCCGGGAAGCGGGATGTAGGTGCCGAGGCGATAGACGAGCAACGCGCCGATGGTGAACCAGATGCGTTTCTTAAGGTCCTCCGCCTTGGCGAAGGCCGAGAAATTCAGATTCGAGGCTAGTTGTTCAGCAGCCGAAGCCATGCCTGATTCTCCGCTTGGTAACGCTTGATGGCCCGTGAGGTCAGGCGGTGCGTTTCACCGAAGCTCACGAGATAAGCTCCGGGCTGTAAACATGCAAGCGGCCGCGTCGACGCGGCCGCTAAATTGAGCAGGTCAAAGCGCGATCGGAAGCAAAAACGGATACCACTCTTGCCGACCGCTCTTCAAATTGCCCTTACTCGGCGGCTGCCTTTTCCGGCAGCTTGACCGAACCGCCGGCCTTTTCGATCTTCTCGATCGCGGCCTTGGAGGCGCCGGCGACGTCGAAGGCGAGCTTGGCCTTGAGTTCGCCATCGGACAGCACGCGCACGCCATCCTTGACGCGGCGGATGACGCCGGCGGCGACAAGCGCCTCGGCCGTCACGGTCGCCTTGACGTCAAGCTTCTTGGCATCGACGGCTTCCTGGATACGGGCCAGCGAGACGACGGTGAAGCTCTTGGCGAAGATGTTGTTGAAGCCACGCTTCGGCAGACGCCTGTAGAGCGGCATCTGGCCACCCTCGAAGCCGTTGACGGCGACGCCGGAGCGCGCCTTCTGGCCCTTGACGCCGCGACCGGCGGTCTTGCCCGAGCCGGAGCCGATACCGCGGCCGAGACGCTTCTTGGAGTGCGTCGCACCGTCCTTGTCACGCAGATCATTGAGTTTCATCTGGGTTCTCCTGCGCTCTTGCTCAGCCCTCGTCCACGACGCGGACGAGATGCTGGACGGCAGCGATCATGCCGCGCACGGAAGGCGTATCTTCCAGCGTGCGCTGCTTGTGCATCTTGTTGAGGCCGAGGCCGACCAGCGTTGCGCGCTGTTCCTTCGGGCGGCGGATCGGCGAACCGATCTGCTCAACGGTGATGGTCTTGGTTGCTTTCTTGGCCATGGTCAAAATCCCTGGTCAGATCGACTATTCTTCAGCCGCAACGGCGGTGCCGCGGCGGGCCTGAAGGGTCGAATACTTGATGCCACGCGCGGCAGCCACATCCTTGGGATGCATTTGGCTCTTCAGCGCGTCGAAGGTGGCGCGAACCATGTTGTACGGGTTCGACGAACCCATCGACTTGGCAACCACGTCGTGCATGCCGAGCGTCTCGAAGACGGCGCGCATCGGGCCGCCGGCGATGATGCCGGTACCCTGCTTGGCAGCGCGCAGCAGAACGCGGCCAGCGCCCCAACGTCCCTCGACGTCATGGTGCAGCGTGCGGCCCGAGCGCAACGGCACGAAGATCATGTCGCGCTTTGCGGATTCAGTTGCCTTGCGGATAGCTTCCGGCACTTCGCGCGCCTTGCCGTGACCAAAGCCAACGCGGCCCTTCTGGTCGCCGACGACGACGAGCGCGGCAAAACCAAAGCGACGGCCGCCCTTGACGACCTTGGCGACCCGGTTGATGTGGACAAGCTTGTCCACCATGCCGTCATCGCGTTCTTCACGATCGCGGCCGCGGCCGCCATCCCTACGTTCCTGTGCCATATCCTGTTCCTTGTTCTTTTCCGGAAGCACGGGTTGCTGATTGCCGGCGCCGCTTTGGGTCGCCGACGGTGAAAATTAGTTCTTCCCTTGCATGATCTTATCCGAAAAGTCTGCAACTTTTCGGGGTCATGCTTAGAAGCTGAGACCGCCTTCGCGGGCCGCTTCAGCCAGCGCCTTGACGCGGCCGTGATAGATGTAGGCGCCGCGATCGAAGACGACTTCCTTGACGCCGGCCTTGGTGGCGCGCTCGGCGATCAGCTTGCCGATCGCAGCGGCAGCAGCAGTGTCAGCGCCGGTCTTGAGCGACCCCTTGAGGTCCTTCTCGAGCGTCGAGGCGGCGGCAATGGTGTGGCCCTTGGCGTCGTCGATGACCTGAACGTAGATGTTCTTCGACGTGCGATGAACCGACAGACGCGGACGCT
The DNA here is from genome assembly GCF_020165375.1 of Mesorhizobium sp. BR1-1-4. NCBI lineage: Bacteria > Pseudomonadati > Pseudomonadota > Alphaproteobacteria > Hyphomicrobiales > Phyllobacteriaceae > Mesorhizobium > Mesorhizobium sp. BR1-1-4. The sequence continues at coordinate 50,504 of NZ_JAIUIB010000017.1, forward strand.
CGCCGGCGACTTTCTTGATCTGACGGCGCACGCGCTGCGCGCGGCGCTGGATGGATTCCTTGATAGCCATGACAGTTCCTTGCCTTCAAAAAACGGGGGCCGCCATATGCGGTAGGCGAAGCGCCTCCCGCGACCGCTCCCCGCGGCGTTAACTTCCGTGGCTTGGTCCCTGTCCGAAAAGTCTGCAACTTTTCAGGACCAAGCCGATTACTTCTTCTTGCCTTCCTTGCGGACGATCTTCTCGCCAGCGTAGCGGACGCCCTTGCCCTTGTAGGGCTCGGGACCGCGGTATTCGCGGATCTCCGCCGCGACCTGGCCGACCTGCTGCTTGTCGATGCCGGCCACGGTGATTTCGGTCGGCTTCGGCACGGTGATCGTGATGCCGGCCGGCGTCTCGTAGACGACATCATGGCTGAAGCCAAGGGCCAGTTGCAGGTTCTTGCCCTGCAAGGCGGCGCGATAGCCGACGCCGGTGATCTCGAGCTTCTTCTCGAAACCGTCCTTCACGCCCTGCAGGATGTTGACGATCTGCGTGCGCGACATGCCCCACTTAGAGCGGGCGGTCTTGGTCTGGTCGCGAGGCTGGACAGCGATTTCGCTGCCTTCCATCTTGACCAGGACTTCGTCGTTCACCACGAACTTCAGCTCGCCCTTGGGGCCCTTCGCCGTCACGGTCTGGCCATTGACGGTCGCGGTCACGCCCTGCGGCAGCGAAACGGGTTTCTTTCCAATACGAGACATCAGGTTGTCCTCGTCACTTCTCTTGTTTCAGGTCTCTGTCTTCGGGAACGATCCGAAGACCGAATTCCACGTGCGGTAAGCTGCCGGATCAGAAGATCTGGCAGAGGATCTCGCCGCCGACGTTCTGTTCGCGTGCTTCATGGTCGGCCATCACGCCCTTCGGTGTCGAAAGGATGGCAATGCCGAGGCCGTTGGCAACGTGCGGGATCGACTTGGCCGAGACGTAAACGCGGCGGCCGGGCTTCGAAACGCGGGCGATTTCGCGCACGACCGGGGCACCGTCGAAATACTTCAGCTCGATTTCGATCTCGGACTTGCCGTTGTCGAAATCGGTCTGGCTGTAATCGCGGATATAGCCTTCAGCCTTCAGCACGTCGAGGACGCGGGTGCGCAGACGCGAGGCCGGCGTCGAGACACTCGACTTCTTGCGGCCATAGGCGTTGCGGATGCGGGTCAGCATATCGCCGAGAGGATCGCTCAATGACATGTTATGTCCTCCTTACCAGCTCGACTTGACCAGGCCCGGGATCTGGCCGTTATTGCCGAGGTCCCGAAGCGCGATGCGCGATACTTTGAGCTTGCGATAGTAGGCACGCGGGCGGCCGGTGACTTCGCAGCGGTTGCGGATGCGGATTTTGGCCGAGTTGCGCGGCATGGCGGCAAGCTTGAGCTGAGCGCGGAAGCGCTCTTCCATCGGCTTGGATTGATCCATGATGATCGCCTTGAGCGCAGCGCGCTTGGGACCGTACTGGTCGGCAAGCTTGCGGCGCCTGTTGTTCTTCTCGACTGAGCTGGTCTTTGCCATTTCAGATTTTTCCTTTTCTCGCTGCCGTTACTGGCGGAAGGGGAAGTTGAAAGCCTTGAGCAAAGCCCTGGCTTCGTCGTCCGTCTTCGCAGTCGTACAAACGATGACGTCCATGCCCCAGATCTGATCAACCTTGTCGTAGTTGATCTCCGGGAACACGATGTGCTCCTTGATGCCCATGGCGTAGTTGCCACGGCCATCGAAGCTCTTGGGGTTCAGTCCGCGGAAGTCGCGGACGCGCGGCAGCGCGATGTTCACGAGGCGGTCGAGGAACTCGTACATGCGTTCCTTGCGCAGCGTGACCTTGGCGCCGATCGGCATCTTCTCGCGAACCTTGAAGCCCGCGATCGAATTGCGGGCGCGGGTGACGACGGCCTTCTGGCCGGCGATCATCGCCAGGTCCTCGGCCGCGACCGAAGGCTTCTTCGAATCGGCGGTCGCTTCGCCCACACCCATGTTCAGCACGATCTTGTCGAGGCGCGGAACCTGCATCTCGTTGTCGTAGCCGAACTGCTCCTGCAGCGCCTTGCGGATGGTCTCGTTGTAGACCTGCTTGAGGCGCGGCGTGTTGTTGGCAGTCGCCTGCTTGGTTTGAGCCTTAGCCATTGATGACTTCTCCCGAGCGCTTGGCGACGCGCACCTTCTTGCCGTCCTTCTGGAAGATGAAACCGACGCGGGTCGGCTTGCCATCCTTCGGGTCGGCCAGCGCGATGTTCGACAGCTGGATCGGCGCTTCCTTGGTGATGATCCCGCCCTCTTGGGACTGGGACTGCTTCTGGTGACGACGGATCATGTTGACGCCGCGCACCAGCGCGGTGTCATCCTTCGGCTGAACCGACAGGACTTCGCCCGAACGGCCCTTGTCCTTGCCGGCCAGCACGACGACCTTGTCGCCTTTTCTAATCTTTTGCATTGGTCCGGCTCCTTACAGCACTTCAGGCGCGAGCGAGATGATCTTCATGTGGTTCTTGGCGCGAAGTTCGCGCGGAACCGGTCCGAAGATACGCGTGCCGATCGGCTCTTTCTTGTTGTCGACGAGAACGGCCGCGTTCTTGTCGAAACGGATCACGCTGCCGTCCGGGCGGCGGATGTCCTTGGCCGTGCGAACCACGACCGCCTTCATCACATCGCCCTTCTTAACGCGGCCGCGCGGAATGGCTTCCTTGATCGACACCACGATGATGTCGCCCACGGAAGCGTATTTCCGCTTCGAGCCGCCCAGCACCTTGATGCACATGACACGACGCGCGCCGGAATTATCCGCCACGTCGAGGTTTGTTTGCATCTGAATCATGACTGGCCGCCTTCTTCTTTTCTAACGGGATGGGCTCGAAGCCCCTCCCCGGTCTGTCCAAAATTCGTTTGTTTACGCCTGATCCGAGGATACGACGATCCAGCGCTTATCCTTAGAAATCGGCTTCGATTCCTGGATGAACACCTGATCGCCGACCTTGTGGGCGTTGTTCTCGTCGTGCGCCTTGTACTTCTTGGTCATGCGCACGGTCTTCTTCATCACGGGATGCGTGAAGCGCCGTTCGACCTTGACGACAACCGTCTTCTCGTTCTTGTCGCTGACGACGGTGCCCTGCAGAATGCGCTTTGGCATGGTTTTCGTCCTTAAGCCTTCTTGGCCGCGGACTTTTCCGCAGCGATGGTCTTGATACGCGCAATGTCCTTGCGAACCTGCCTCACGCGCGCGGTCTTCTCGAGCTGGCCGGTGGCCTTCTGGAAGCGCAGGTTGAACTGCTCCTTCTTCAGGCTGGCCAGGTCGTCGGTCAGCTGGTCCTGGGTCTTGGTCCGGATGTCTTCGGCTTTCATGATCAGCCCGTCCTTATTCTGCGATGCGCTGTACGAAGCGCGTCCTGACCGAGAGCTTGGCCGCGCCGAGACGCAGCGCCTCACGGGCGGTTTCTTCATTGACGCCGTCGATCTCGAACATGATGCGGCCCGGCTTGACGCGCGCCGCCCAGTAATCGACCGCGCCCTTGCCCTTGCCCATGCGGACTTCGGTCGGCTTCGACGTGACCGGCACGTCCGGGAAAATGCGGATCCAGACGCGGCCGGCACGCTTCATTTCGCGAGTGATCGCGCGGCGGGCCGCCTCGATCTCACGCGCGGTGACGCGGTTCGGCTCAAGCGCCTTCAGCCCGAAACCACCGAAATCCAGGTTGGTGCCGCCCTTTGCGGTACCATGGATACGGCCCTTGAACTGCTTGCGGAACTTTGTGCGCTTTGGCTGCAGCATCGTTCTAACTCCAAATTCCTAAATGTCTCAGGCGTTTTCGCGACGACGACCGCGTTCGCGATCACCACCACCGCCATGCGCGGCATCACCCTCGGTCGCGCGACGTTCCGAAGCCATCGGATCGTGCTCGAGGATCTCGCCCTTGAATACCCAGACCTTGACGCCGCAGATGCCATACGCCGTGTTCGCCTCGGCCGTACCGTAATCGACATCGGCGCGCAGCGTATGCAGCGGCACGCGACCTTCACGGTACCATTCCATACGCGCGATCTCGGCGCCGCCAAGACGGCCGGCGCAGTTGATGCGGATGCCTTCGGCACCGAGGCGCATGGCCGACTGCACGGCACGCTTCATGGCGCGGCGGAACGCGATACGGCGCTCGAGCTGCTGGGCGATCGACTGGGCGACCAGGGTCGCGTCGATTTCCGGCTTGCGCACTTCAACGATGTTGAGGTGCGTCTCGGACTTCGTCATCTCCATCAGCTTCTTGCGAAGCTTCTCGATGTCGGCGCCCTTCTTGCCGATGATCAGACCCGGGCGCGCGGCATGGATGGTGACGCGGCACTTCTTGTGCGGACGCTCGATCACGACCTTCGAGATCGCGGCCTGCTTGAGTTCCTTCTCGAGATACTTGCGGATCTTGATGTCCTCATGCAGCAGCTTGCCGTACTCGCCGGTGTTCGCGAACCAGCGCGAATCCCAGGTGCGGTTGATGCCGAGGCGAAGACCGATCGGATTGACTTTCTGGCCCATTATGCGGCCTCCCCTTTTTCTTCGACTTCACGAACGACGATCGTGAGGTGCGAGAACGGCTTCTCGATACGGCTGGCGCGACCACGGCCACGAGCGTGGAACCGCTTCATGACGATCGACTTGCCGACATAGGCTTCCGCCACCACCAGCGCATCGACATCGAGGTCGTGGTTGTTTTCCGCGTTGGCGATTGCCGATTCCAGCGTCTTCTTGACCGTGCCGGAAATCCGCTTGGCCGAGAATTCGAGATCGGAAAGCGCTGTCGCGACCTTCTTGCCGCGGATCAGCGCGGCAACCAGGTTCAGCTTCTGCGGGCTGATACGGATCGTGCGCAACACGGCGCGCGCTTCGTTGTCAGCAAGCCTGCGCGGAGCTTTGGCCTTGCCCATGATTATTTCCTCTTCGCCTTCTTATCCGCGCCGTGACCGTAATAGGTCCGGGTCGGAGCGAATTCACCGAACTTGTGACCGACCATGTCCTCGTTCACCGAAACGGGAACATGCTTCTGGCCGTTGTAGACACCGAAGGTGAGGCCGACGAACTGCGGCAGGATGGTGGAGCGACGGCTCCACATCTTGATCACCTCATTGCGACCGCCTTCACGAACCTTGTCCACCTTCTTGAGAAGGTAGCCGTCGATGAAGGGGCCTTTCCAAATAGAACGAGTCACTTGGCGTTACCTCTTCTTAGCTCTTGCGCTGATGGCGCGAGCGCAGGATGAACTTGTCGGTCGCCTTGTTGGACCGCGTCTTCTTGCCCTTGGTCGGCTTGCCCCACGGGCTGACCGGATGACGGCCACCGGAGGTGCGGCCTTCACCACCGCCATGCGGGTGGTCGACCGGGTTCATGGTCACGCCGCGATTGTGCGGACGCTTGCCACGCCAAACCGTGCGGCCGGCCTTGCCGTCGTTGATGTTGCCGTGGTCCGGATTGGACACGGCACCGACGGTGGCCATGCAGGAGCCGTGAACGACACGCTGCTCGCCCGAGTTGAGGCGCAGGATCGCCATGCCCTGGTCACGGCCGACCAACTGGCCGTAACCACCTGCCGACCGGGCGACCTGGGCGCCCTTGCCCGGCTTCAGCTCGATGTTGTGGACGATGGTGCCGACCGGCATCGAGGCCAGCGGCATCGCATTGCCCGGCTTAACGTCGACCGCTTCGCCAGCCACGATCTTGTCGCCGGGAGCCAGACGCTGCGGAGCGATGATGTAGGACAGCTCACCATCATCATACTTGATCAGTGCGATGAAGGCCGTGCGGTTCGGATCGTATTCAATGCGCTCGACCGTGCCGACAACGTCGAACTTGCGACGCTTGAAGTCGATGATGCGGTACGAACGCTTGTGGCCACCACCGATGAAGCGGGCGGTGATACGGCCGTGGTTGTTGCGGCCGCCCGACTTGGTCAGACCCTCGGTCAGGCCCTTCACGGGCTTGCCCTTGTAGAGGCCCGAGCGGTCGACGATGACCAGCTGGCGGGTGCTCGGCGTTACCGGGTTGAATTTTTTCAGTGCCATTGTTGTTGTCCTCGCGGCCTTGCTCAGAGACCCGTCGCGACGTCGATCGACTGGCCGTCGGCCAGCGTCACGATCGCCTTCTTGACGTCGCTCTGGCGGCCGATCGTGCCGCGGAAGCGCTTGATCTTGCCCTTGCGGACAAGCGTGTTCACGGCCATCACCTTGACGCCGAACAGCGCTTCGACGGCGGCCTTGATTTCGGGCTTCGACGCCTTCTTGGCGACGTTGAAGACGACCTGGTTCTGCTCGGAGGCCGTGGTCGACTTTTCAGTGATCGCCGGCGAGACGATCACGTCGTAGTGACGAAGGTCGGTCATTTAAAGCGCTCCTCGAGAGCCTCGACGGCGGCCTTCGAAAGGACCAGCGTGCCGCGGCGCAGAATGTCGTAGACGTTGATGCCCTGGATGGGCAGCACGTCGATGTTGGGGATGTTGGTGGCTGCCAGCTTGAAGTTCTTGTCAAGCTCGGCGCCGCCAATCACCAGGGCGTTGGTCAGGCCCAGCGTCGCGAAATTCGCGATCAGCGCCTTGGTCTTGGCCTCGGTCAGCTTCAGCTCGTCGATGATGATGATCGACGCGCTCTTGGCCTTGGCCGAAAGGGCATGCTTGAGGCCGAGCGCACGAACCTTCTTGGGCAGTTCATGCTCATGGCTGCGAACGACCGGGCCGTGGGCCTTGCCGCCGCCGCGGAACTGCGGAGCGCGTGCGGAGTGGTGACGGGCGCGGCCCGTACCCTTCTGCTTGTACATCTTGGCACCGGTGCGCGCGATTTCGGCGCGGCCCTTGGCCTTGTGCGTGCCCTGCTGCTTCTTGGCAAGCTGCCAGCGCACGACGCGCTGCAGGATGTCCTCGCGCGGATCAAGGCCGAAAATTCCGTCGGAAAGTTCCACCTTGCCGGCGTCTTTGCCGCCGAGCGTTGTGATCTTGAGATCCATTATTCCGCTCCCTCTGTGGCCGGAGCCTCGTTCTTAGCAGCTGCCGCAACGGCGCGGATCGCGGCGGGCTTCGGCGCATTGGCCGGCAGTGCCACCTTGGCCGCGTCGCGGACCAGGATCCAGGCGCCCTTCGATCCGGGAACCGCACCGCGGATCAGGATCAGGCCGCGGTCGGCATCGGTCGAAACGACCTCGACATTCTGTGTCGTCACGCGGGTGTCGCCCATGTGACCAGCCATATGCTTGCCCTTGAACACCTTGCCCGGGTCCTGGCGCTGACCGGTCGAGCCGTGTGTACGGTGCGAGACCGAGTTACCGTGGGTCGCGCGGCCACCACCCATGTGGTGGCGCTTGATGACGCCCTGGAAACCCTTGCCGATCGTCGTGCCCGTCACATCGACCTTCTGGCCGGCGACAAAATGGTCGACGGTGATCTCGGCGCCGACGTCGATCATATTGTCGGCGGAGACGCGGAACTCGGCGACCTTCGCCTTCGGCTCGACGGAGGCGGTCGCGAAATGGCCGCGCATCGCCTTCGACGTGTTCTTCACCTTGGCGAGGCCAACGCCGAGCTGAACGGCGGTGTAGCCATTCTTCTCCTGCGTGCGCTGTGCCACGACCTGGCAGTTCTCCATCTGGAGAACGGTGACGGGAACATGTTCCCCGGCATCATTATAGATGCGGGTCATTCCCACCTTCTTTGCAATCACACCTGAACGCATCGGTTCAATTCCTTTAGAGTTCCGGGCCAGGGGCACCGCCCCTTACCGCGCTCTCATTCCCTTAGAGCTTGATCTCGACGTCGACGCCGGCGGCCAGATCGAGCTTCATCAAAGCATCGACCGTCTGCGGGGTCGGATCGACGATGTCGAGCAGACGCTTGTGCGTGCGCATCTCGAACTGCTCGCGGCTCTTCTTGTCGACGTGGGGCGACCGGTTGACCGTGAACTTTTCGATCCGCGTCGGCAGCGGAATAGGGCCGCGGACGTTTGCCCCGGTGCGCTTGGCCGTCGACACGATTTCCTTCGTCGAGGCGTCAAGCACGCGGTGATCAAACGCCTTCAGGCGGATGCGGATATTCTGTCCGTTCATGCGTCACTTCCTTGTTCTGGCGCGGCGCGGGCAACTCCGGCGCCCGCGACAGATCGGTTTAAGTCCAAATTACTCTTTGATGGTGACGACGATGCCGGCACCGACGGTGCGGCCGCCTTCACGGATGGCGAAGCGCAGCTTCTCT
>NZ_JAIUIB010000018.1:0-54470 GCF_020165375.1 Mesorhizobium sp. BR1-1-4
GGAATGTCGTCGCCGGGGAATTCGTTCTTCGACAGCAGTTCGCGAACCTCGAGCTCGACCAGTTCGAGCAGCTCGGCATCGTCGACCTGGTCGACCTTGTTCAGGAACACCACGATCGACGGCACGCCGACCTGACGGGCAAGCAGGATATGCTCGCGGGTCTGCGGCATCGGGCCGTCGGCGGCCGACACGACCAGGATCGCGCCGTCCATCTGCGCGGCACCGGTGATCATGTTCTTCACATAGTCGGCGTGGCCGGGGCAGTCGACGTGGGCATAGTGGCGGTTGGCGGTCTCGTATTCGACGTGAGCCGTCGAGATCGTGATGCCGCGCGCCTTCTCTTCAGGCGCCGCGTCGATCTGGTCGTAGCGCTTGTATTCGCCAAAATACTTGGTGATCGCCGCCGTCAGCGACGTCTTGCCATGGTCGACGTGACCAATCGTGCCGATGTTCACATGAGGCTTGGTGCGCTCGAATTTACCTTTTGCCATAGTCTCTTTCCTTGGACGGCCTGGACCTTCAGTTCAGTCGAATGCGGGGCGATTAGCGACAAAGGCCAAAAAACACAAGCGTCTTTTGCCCGGGCGCCATCTCACTCGGCCAGAACCCATGATCCGATTGCGGGGATGTGGCGCTGATATGGGGATCCGTCGTTGAAAATGGAATGGGCGAAAACCGAGGGAGCAAAGCGAGGATTGCTCGGGTCTCCACGTCAGTCGCTGTCGGATTTATCGGCGGTTCATGGCCCATTGCGGCAGCGATCCGCGTCTGATTTCCTGCGCCGATGTATTTCATCCCGACTGCCGTTCGCGGCCCGCTGTTCATGATCGTCTCGACCGGGTCGTATCTGGTCAACGACACGATGATGAAGCTCGCCACGTCGGGGTTGCCCTCCTACGAAGTGCTCTTCCTGCGTGGTGCCGCGGCAACGCTGTGGGGCCTTCCGCTGTTGTTTGCGCTCGGCTACGGCAAGCAGATCCCGCTGATCTTCGACAGGCGGGTGCTGCGCAGGAACCTCCTCGAACTGGCGGCGATCCTCTGTTACGTCGTCGCGCTCGCCAACATGCAGATCGCCGATTCCACCGCGTTGGGGCAGATCACGCCGCTGCTGATGCTGGTCGGCTCCTCGATCCTGTTTGGCGAGCGTATCGGCGGCCAACGCATGGCGCTGATCGGGCTGGGCTTCATCGGCGCGCTGATGGTGGCGCAGCCGACCATGCAAGGCATTTCGGTCTATGCCTTGCTGGCGCTCGGCAACGCGACGTTCGCCGCCGCGCGCGATCTGGCCGGCCGCAAGATCGCCGCCGAAGTGCCAGGAATGATCGTGGCGATCTCGGCGGTCGTCGTGGTCCTGATCGGCGCAGGCGCCGCGCATCTGGTTTCCGAGCGCTGGGTGGCGCCGGAGGCGCACCACCTGATGCTGATGGCGGGAGCCGGTTTCTTCCTGATCTTCGGCCACTTCTTCATCTTCATGGCCTATCGCGTCGGGCCGACCGGCGCGGTCGCGCCGTTCTATTACTGCTTCACGGTCTGGGCCGTCATTTCGGGCCTGCTGGTGTTCGGGCAATTCCCCAATGCACTGGCGGTCTGCGGCATCCTGCTGGTTGTCGCCAGTGGGCTGACCATCGTGTCGCTAGACCAGCGCAAGCGTCGGCTGGCCGTGGTTGCCTGATCCGCGGCTACGCACCGGCATAATAGTTTCCGATACCGTGAGCGCGGTCAGCACCGACGGCGGGTTAGCGCAATTCAGAATTCGGCAGCCGATAATCCGCCGATTGCGTCTAGATGGTCCGCTTGCCCGCGAACTGATGATAGGCCCACAACACCACGACGGCACCCACGACGGCGACGATCAGGCTATAGATGTTGAGGCCGGTCACACCCGAAGCACCGAAGGCGCTGAAGATCAGCCCGCCGACTATGGCGCCGACAATGCCGAGCACGATATCCATGATCATGCCCTGACCGGTCTTGTTGACGATCTTACTGCCAATGAACCCGGCAATGACGCCGAGAATGATCCAGCTGATGATACCCATTTTTTCCTCTCCATTCCTCCGCCAATCGGACATTTTCATATGATTGTCAAAAGCTCAAGCCAGCTTGAAATTCCCCCCGAATGCGCCATTGTTGAAGACGGGCTGGGCTTGGTTGAAATGGAGGATCCACTATGGGACTTTTTGACAACGCCGTTCCCGGCGGCAATATCACCAAACCGCTGATGATCGCGCTCGGTGCGCTGCTGGTTGGGAAGATGCTGAGCGGCAGAAGCGCCGAACAGCCGGACCAGGCTCAGGCGCCGGCGCCCGCCGATCCCACGCCTGTCGGAACCGCGTCCGGTGACGGTGGGCTGCTCGGCGGACTGGGCGGGCTGCTCGACAAGCTCAAGAACGCCGGCCATGGCAATGTCGCCGACTCCTGGGTCGGCACCGGGCAGAACCAGTCAATCGGGGCCAATGAGTTGGGCAACGCGATCGGACCGCAGGTCATTCGCGAGATCGCCCAAAGGACGGGGCTCGACGAGCAGGAGCTGCTCAAGCAGCTATCGGCCGCCTTGCCCGGCATCGTCGACAAGCTGACCCCGAACGGCCAGGTACCGCAACAGCACCAGGTCGCCTCCGCCTTCAACAGCTGACGCGGCGCCCACCAATGCCTGAAGCGCTGCGCGCCTGCCGCGCAGTGTTTCGGCTTGCCGGTTGTTTCGCTGAAAATCTGGAGCGGGTAGCGGGAATCGAACCCGCATATTCAGCTTGGAAGGCTGCTGCTCTACCACTGAGCTATACCCGCGCCTTGCACTGAAGTATCGGATTTCCCGGAAAAGCGCCATGCGCTTTTCGCCTCCGATGCTTTACGCGTTTCAGGCTTCCGGGCCGGCAGTGGTGGAGAGGGTTGGATTCGAACCAACGTAAGCTAAGCTAACGGATTTACAGTCCGTCCCCTTTAACCACTCGGGCACCTCTCCAGTCTGCCGCCGGAGCCATGCAACGAGGCATTCTTGCCGATCCGGACCCGAGATAGATGTCTTCTCCGAAACCAGCGAAGCGCCTTATGGCGGCAAGGCCATTGGGTGTCAACCGCGCGGCCACGGTTTTTCGATGTTGTTCGCCGGCTGCGGCGACAGGGCATATCCTTGGCCGGAGGAGACGGCTATAGAAGCCGGCCATGAGCAACAGTTCCAACACCCCCAAAGACACCCATTACGCCAAGCTGCGCCGCGCCTTTCGCGACGAGAAGAGCGGCGGCGCGCCGCCATTCAAGCCACGGCAACCAGTGCCACCAGGCGAAAACGCAGCCGACGGGCTGGTACGGCTCTATGGCCTGCATACGGTGCGCGCTGCACTCGACAATCCGCGCCGCCGGATCAAGAAAATGCTGGTGACGCGCAATGCGGCCGAACGGCTCGAGATCGCCGATCTCGCCGCCCTGCCCTTCAAGGCTGAACTGGTCGAACCCAGGGACATCGACAAGATTACCGGATCGGACGCTGTGCACCAGGGGGTGCTGATCGAGGCCGAGCCGCTGAAGCCCAAGCGCCTCGACGCACTTGGCGACACAAGGCTGGTGCTGGTGCTCGACCAGGTCACCGACCCGCACAATGTCGGCGCCATCCTGCGTTCGGCGGTCGCTTTCGGCGCTGGCGCGCTGATCACCACGGCGCGCCACAGCCCGCAGGAATCAGGCGTGCTGGCAAAATCCGCCTCCGGTGCGCTTGAGCATATCGACCAGGTCGAGGTGAAGAACCTCGCCGATGCGCTCGGCCAGTTGCACGAAGCGGGCTTCCAGACCATCGGGCTCGATTCGGACGGGCCGGCTGAGCTCGAAACCAGCTTTGCCGGCGACAGGATCGCTTTGGTGCTCGGCGCCGAGGGCAAGGGCCTGCGGCAGAAGACGCGCGAGACGGTGACGACGCTGGCCAGGCTCGACATGCCCGGCGCCATCCGCTCGCTCAATGTGTCGAACGCGGCGGCGGTGAGCCTTTATGCGGCGCGGGCATTTCTGAAGCGCGGCTGACTGGAAGCGGCAAGCCTCCCGCCAGAAATCAAAACGGGTCCCGGCGATGCTTGCCGGAACCCGTTGCTGGGTTAAGACGGAAGTTGACGGCCTGGGAACGTTACGCCGCCCTCTTCCGACCCTATGCCGCTTTGATTTCTCTTGCCTCCTTGCCGATTTCGAAATTCGCCATCCGCTCCAGCGCCCTCACCAGCGCGGAATGATCTTCCTTCGCGCCGCCATTGGCGGCGCAGGAATTGAACAGTTGCTGGGCGGTCGAAGTGTTGGGCAGCGACACACCAAGCGCCTTCGCACCCTCCAGCGCCAGGTTGAGATCCTTCTGGTGCAGTTCGATGCGGAAGCCCGGCGCGAAGGTGCGCTTGACCATGCGCTCGCCATGCACTTCGAGAATGCGCGAGGCGGCCAGCCCGCCCATCAGCGCCTGCCTGACCTTGGCTGGGTCGGCCCCAGCTTTTGATGCAAAAACAAGCGCTTCGGCGACCGCTTCAATGGTCAGCGCGACGACGATCTGGTTGGCGACCTTGGTGGTCTGGCCGACACCATTGGGTCCGACCAAAGTGATGTTCTTGCCCATTTTCTCGAACACGGGTTTTGCGCGCTCGAAGGCCGGTTCCTCACCACCGACCATGATGGTGAGCGAAGCCGCCCTGGCGCCGACCTCGCCGCCGGAAACCGGCGCGTCGAGATAATCGCAACCGAGATCGTTGATCCTTTTCGCGAAGTCCTTTGTCTCGATCGGCGAGATCGAACTCATGTCGATCACCAGCTTGCCCTTGGCCAGGCCGGACGCGACTCCGTTGTCGCCGAACAGCACATCGGCCACCTGCGGCGTGTCGGGAACCATCAGGATGATGATCTCGGCGGCCTTCGCGACGGCGGCATGGCCGGCGACCGACTTCAGACCCTTGGCGACGAGATCGGCCGGTGGTTTTGAGCGGTGGTCGCTGGCGATGACGCTGTAGCCGGCCGCCAGCAGATGCCCCGCCATCGGCGCGCCCATGATGCCCAGCCCTATGAAGCCGATGGTTTCCATGTGTTTTCTCCAGAGAATCTTGCTCGAATTATCGGAAGGTGGCGCTGCCCCTCATCTGCCTGCCGGCACCTTCTCCCCGTATAGAGACGGGGAGAAGGAAGCTCCTAGGCCGCCGCGCTCCCCTGCCCGGCCAGATCCCGGAACCAGCCTAGCCCTGCTTCGGTGCCGGCCTTGGGCTTGTACTCCGCGCCAATCCAGCCGGCATAACCAATCCGGTCGATATGCTCGTAGAGGAAGGGGTAGTTGATCTCGCCCGTCCCCGGCTCGTGACGGCCGGGATTGTCCGCAAGCTGGATATGCGCGATGCGGCCGAGGTTTGCCTCGATCTTACGGGCGAGATCCCCCTCCATGATCTGCATGTGGTAGATGTCATATTGCAGGAACAGGTTCTTCGAGCCGACGCGGTCGATCAGCGTCAGCGCCTGGTCGGAGTAGTTGAGGAAGAAGCCCGGGATATCGCGGGTGTTGATCGGCTCGATCAGCAGCTTGATGCCGGCTTGATCGAGTTTCTCCGCCGCGAAAGCCAGGTTTTCGGCAAAGACATCCTCCAGCACCTTGCGGTCGACATTGGCTGGCGCGATGCCGGCCAGGCAGTTGACCTGCCCGCAGCCAAGTGCCTGCGCGTAGGCGATCGCCCTGGCAATGCCCTGGCGGAATTCCGGCACGCGGTCCGGCAGCACGGCGATGCCACGCTCGCCCTTGGCCCAGTCGCCCGCCGGCAGGTTGAACAGCACCTGCGTCAGGCCATTCTTCTTCAGTCGGGCGGCGACCACCTCGGGCGCATGATCGTAAGGGCCGATATATTCGACCCCCTTGAATCCGGCGCGGGCGGCGGCATCGAAACGGTCGAGGAAATCATGCTCGCCAAAGAGCATCGACAGATTGGCTGAAAAACGCGGCATTCTTTTTCTCCTTTTCTTGCCTGGAACCAAAGCCGTGTTGAGATTCAGGTCAGGCCGAGTCGAAAATGGTGGTTTCCGAGAACCGGAGCGGAGCGTACTTTTCGTACGTGAGCACCGGAAGCCGCCGTTTGCAGGCCGGCCTCACCTGAATATCAGCATGGCTTAGTCCAGCATCACGATCGCGGTGGGCGCGTCTTCCTGATGTTCGGCAAGGTCTTCGAATTCGGTGATCTTGTCGATCTCGGTCCCCATCGAGATGTTGGTGACCCGTTCGAGAATGAATTCGAGCACGACCGGAACCTGGTGTTCCTTCAGCAACCGCTGCGCTTGCTTGAAGGCGCCGGCGAATTCCTCCGGCTTGCGCACCCTGACCGCCTTGCAGCCCATTGCCTCGGCGACGGCGACATGGTCGACGCCATAGCCCGCCTCCGGATCGTCGGCCCGGTTGATGTTCTCGAAAGCAAGGCTGACCTCATAGTCCATCGAAAAGCCGCGCTGCGCCTGGCGGATCAGGCCGAGATAGGCATTGTTCACGACGACGTGGATATAGGGCAGCTTGTGCTGCGCGCCGACCGCCAGCTCCTCGATCATGAACTGGAAGTCGTAGTCGCCCGAAAGCGCCACTATGGTGCGCTCGGGATCGGCGGCGCGCACGCCGAGTGCGGCCGGCAAGGTCCAACCGAGCGGGCCGGCCTGGCCGCAATTGATCCAGTTGCGCGGCTTGTAGACATGCAGGAACTGCGCGCCGGCGATTTGCGACAGGCCGATGGTGGTGACATAAGTGACGTCACGGCCGAACGCCTTGTTCATCTCCTCGTAGACACGCTGCGGCTTCAGCGGCACCTGTTCGAAGTGGGTTTTGCGCTTCATCGTCTTCTTGCGGCCCTGGCACTCCCTGGCCCAGCCCGACCAATCGCGCAGCCTGCCCGCCGTCCTCCACTCGGTGGCGACGTCGAGCAGCATCTTCAGTGCCGCCCCCGCATCCGAAACGACGCCGAGATCGGGGGCGAAGACACGGCCGATCTGTGTGGGCTCGATGTCGACATGGATGAATTTCTTGCCCTTGGTGTAGACGTCCACCGAACCGGTGTGACGGTTGGCCCAGCGGTTGCCGATGCCGAAGACAAAATCGGCTTCCAGCATGGTGGCGTTGCCGTAGCGGTGCGAGGTCTGCAGCCCGCACATGCCGGCCATCAGCCGGTGATCGTCAGGAATCGCGCCCCAGCCCATCAGCGTCGGAATGACCGGAACGCCCGTGATCTCGGCAAACTCGATCAACAGGTCGGACGCGTCGGCATTGATGATGCCGCCGCCGGCAACGATCAGCGGCTTCTCGGCCGCGTTGAGCATCGCCAGCGCCTTTTCGGCCTGGGCGCGCGTCATCGCCGGCTTGAATGGCGTCAGCGGCTCATAGGCATCGATGTCGAACTCGATCTCGGCCAGTTGGACGTCGACCGGCAGGTCGATCAGCACCGGACCCGGCCGCGACGAGCGCATCAAATGGAACGCTTTTTGCAGCGCCATCGGCACCAGATAGGGCTCCATCACCGTCACCGCCCATTTGGCGACGGGCGCAGCGATCGCGGCGATGTCGACAGCCTGGAAATCCTCCTTGTTCAGCCGCGCGCGCGGCGCCTGGCCGGTGATGCACAGGATCGGAATGGAATCGGCCGCGGCCGAATAGAGCCCGGTGATCATATCGGTGCCGGCCGGCCCCGATGTGCCGATGCAGAGGCCGATATTGCCCGCCTTGGCTCGGGTATAGCCTTCGGCCATATGCGAGGCGCCCTCGACGTGGCGGGCAAGGACATGGCGGATCGTGCCCCTCGCCTTCAATGCCGAGTACAGCGGATTGATCGCCGCACCCGGCACGCCGAAGGCACAGGACATGCCTTCCTTTTCGAGAACGAGAACAGCGGCATCGACAGCGCGCATCCTGGCCATTTCCAGCCTCCACGAGATGATTGTTGGATGGCTAAGAATGTCATCGGGCGAGCGCTTTTTCAATTTTTTCAGAATATTTTTTCATTTCTAAAAAACAGCTCTTACCATCTGATTGTGTTTCTTTTTCCCTTTTCCAGGATTTGCACCGAGAATTTCATGAAAAACTTTTTCGTTGCATGTTGGGAGAAACGGTCGAGAATGCCAGCCCATGGAAACGAGCGAAAAACGTCAGCGTGGCCGCCCGCGCGCCTTCAATGGTCCGGCCGAAGCTGCCTCGGTGCAGTCGCTCGACCGGGCCTTGCGTATCCTGGCCATTGTCGCGGAAGGCAGCGGCCTGTCGCTGAGCGAGATATCGGCGCAGAGCGGGCTTGCCGCCTCCACCGCCTACCGCATGCTGACGACACTCGAAAACCACGGCATGGTCGAGTTCGATACATCGGACCAGCTCTGGTCGATCGGCGTCGAGACCTACCGCATGGGCGCGGCGTTCCTGCGCCGCCGCAAGCTGGTCGACCGCGCCCGTATCGTCATGCAGGAACTGATGGAGAAGACCGGCGAGACCGCCAATCTCGGCGTCGCGGAAGACGATTGCGTGGTCTTCGTCAACCAGGTCGAGACGCACCAGGCGATCCGCGCCTTCTTCCGGCCGGGCACGCGCAGCCCTTTCCATGCCTCGGGAATCGGCAAGGCGGTGCTGGCGCATCTCGAACCGGAGCGCGTCGGAACCATCCTGCGCAAGGCGGGCCTGCAGCGCTATACGGACAAGACCCTTTCCGACATCTCCGCCCTCGCACACGATCTGGCCGTCATCAAGCATCGCGGCTGGTCGGTCGACGATGAGGAGCGCCATCCCGGCATGCGATGCGTGGCCGCCGCCATCTTCAACGAGTATGGCGAGCCGATCGGTGGCGTTTCCGTGTCCGGGCCGACGGTGCGGGTCACGCCCGAGCGGCTGGCCGAGATCGGCCCGCTGGTGCGCGACGCGGCGGCCGAAGTGACGAAAATGATCGGCGGCTCGAAGGCAGGCTGATCAAGGGATAGACTAGACGCGCCGAAAATCGCTGCATGCCGCCGGCTGCATGGGATTTGACCGTCTTGCCGTCGCGTTCGAATGCATGCGAAAGGGCGCGCATGAGGAAAGTGGTTCAGCTTCTGCTTGCCGTTTCGCTGTGCGGATGTGTGGCGGCGGCACCACGACCCGATACCGGCGACCAGCGGGTCAATCCCATCCCGATCTCGCTCGCGCTGGAGGAGATCATCACGGCCGGTATCCGCCAGCGGCTGCCGGATTCAGCCTCCGCCAGGTTCGGAACCATGTTAGCAGGCGAGCGAATGCTTGATGGCCGCCAGGAGATCGTGGTTTGCGGCACCGTCAATGCCAAAACCTCATCCGGCGTCGGCGACAAGCCATTCATCGCCAAGGTCTACCCGGACGCCGCAAGCCGCTTTGAACTGGTCGCGATGGGCGACGAGACCGAGGCTGCCCGGCTTCAGATTGGCGGCACCTGCCGCGCGGCCGGTCTGCCGATCCTCGACCCGAAGATGCACCTCTAGAAAGACGGTCTTCAAACGACGAAGAGGGGCTGCCTCGCAATCCCTCTTTCCAGTCGCCCGCCGCCACTCAGAGCCGGCAGTAATGGCTGTAGCCGTCACGGCCGATATAGGTGTCGGAGTCCGGGTCGTAGCTGGAGTAGCGATCGAAGCAGCGGCGGACGTGCCAGGAACCGCCATCTTCCTCGACATAGACGGTGCGCGGCTGCTGCTGGGCAAGCAGGCTGCCGAGAACGAAACCGCCGACGCCGGCGGCGATGCCGATGCCGAGGCCGTGGTGATGCGAGTGGGCAGCAGAGGGCTGGACGGTGCCGACCAAAGCGGTGGCGGCGACGGTGGTGGCGATGAGGCCGGAAACGAGTGTGCGCTTGAACATGATGATCTCCTTGCTTCGTTTGGAGAGGCGAGCCATCCGCCTCTTGATGATCTGTCGTTGCGGCAAGGAAAAAGGTTCGACGGGGTTTTGATTTTTTTCGAAGAGCAGGAATTCGCTGGCTGAAAAGGCGTGGCGACCCTCGCCGACGTTGATCATCCATTCCGGCACTTCAGGCACCTTGCGCCGATCGGTCATCGTCCGTGACGGCGACTGGAAGCGCCGCGTTCGATGAGAAAAGGGCGGCCGAAGCCGCCCTTTGCTGGAGGTTTCAATCAAGCCGCCAGGCTGCGCTCAGTAGAGGATGATGTGGCGGTGGTGGTGATGACGATGATGGTGATGGCCATAGACCCACCAGTAATCCGGATAGTCCGGGTAATCCTGGTAGTACAGGTAGTCGTCGAAATGACGATGATGATGATGCATGCCGTGAGCCGACGAAGACTGAACGGTGCCGGCGAGCGCGCCGGTTGCAACGACGATGGCGACGATGCTGGAAACGAAACTGCGCTTGAACATGATGATCTCCTGGATCTCTGATCGAGGCGACCATTCGCCTCTGAGGATCAGTCGGCGCGCCGCGGCGAAAGGTTCGACAGATCTGGAGATTTTTTTGGCGCACTGTTGGCGAAACTGAGTAGGCAGCACCGGCTCGCGCCATGACCGGCAGCAATTGCTCACTACTCACTACTCACCACTCCCCACTCCCCACTCAGCCCATGCCGGTGATATGCCGAAGCCAGAAGGCGAGCGCGATAAAGCCGATGAAGGTGGTGACGCCTGTCCAGTCGACATTGGCCTTCTTCACATCGCTGATGAGCTTCACCAGCAGCATCCACGCCACGACGACGATAGGGAGAATGATGACAAGCCTGATCATGCGACACTCCGTTCAGCGCATTGCACTTACCCTGATGTAGGAAGCGCGTTCGCGGATTTCAGCATGCGGACGCGTGGGCATCCTCCACCACGGCTGATGCCCAAAAACGGAGTTTTGTCTTTACTGGCGCAACAAATATGCTAACCGGAGCGCCGTGCCCTTGTAGCTCAGCTGGTAGAGCAGCGGTTTTGTAAACCGAAGGTCGGCGGTTCGATTCCGTCCGGGGGCACCACCCTACGCTCTTCGAGCCCCGGGTGGCAGGCCACCCCAACCCCGTAGAGACGCAGGAGTGTCCTCCGAAAACCCCCTTGTGGGGCGATTACGTCGCCACCCCCCTTTACGAAGCGCTCGCGATTTGGGCCGACACGTTCGTCCTGGTGAACGTATTCCTCACCCTCACAGACTTATAGACATAAGCGGCCCAGATGCCGGTCACCACAAACGAAGCTATGGGTGCCGCCAGCGCGTCGCCTGCGAGCACCTTGTTTACCGGAACGCCCAGGATTGACGAAATCCAGATCGTATCCAGGATAAACACAACAGGAATCGCAAACCATTGGCAGAGAAACAATTGCGGGAATCGACGGCTTCGCCGCAGCATTGAAACCAGCACCACCAGCTGAAGCGCCAGAAATGCCAGATTGAGGGCAACCTCGCCATACACAGCCAGAGAGCCGTTTGGGAGGGTCATGAGTTGCTGGTAGGCGTCGGCGGAATTGCCGAAATCGGCGAGCGTGCGCAGCGGTGACAATGTCTGACCGATAGCCAGCAGCATCAGCCAGCCACCGAAGCCCACAAGTGACTCAGGATTCTGCGACGGCTTCGCGGCTGAACGGACAGCAAAGAAAACAGGCACGCCGATCAGCAGCAGCACGATCGCCCAATGCCAGATGGAAAACGTCCACATTTACCCTTCCCCCTTTTATACCCTTATAAGTTGTAGCAGATTTCAACCTCAACTCAAGAGCCAATCATCGCGTAAGACGCCGTCCGATGCCGAAGCGACAACTTGTCCTGCCTGCTCCTGACGCCCTCACACTCCGATCGCCGCCACCAATATCCGGTTCTGCCGCCGTATCGCGGCCCTCAACTCCGGTATCCTGGCTTCATCCCGCTTCACGAATTCGATGAACATCATGTTCATGTTGTTGAAGATCAATTCGCCGAGTGCCGTGCCGTCGATATCCTGCCGCACCAGGCCGATCTCCTGAAGGCGGGCGATCAGCGCGCGGATCTGTTCGGTGAGCGAGCAGTCGAGGCCAGTATAAGCCTGGCCGAACGGGCTGTCGGGCAGTTGCGTCGAGATCGCCATCGCCTGCCGCCACATCTCCTTGCTGAGATAGTGCAGCGAGTGCTCGATATAGATGCCGATCAGCGTGTCCAGGGCGTCGCCGACATTGGCCGGCGGCCGGGCGACCACGCCGCGCCCGGCATTGAGCACCTCGTCGACTTCCATCGAGACGATGGCGCCGAGAATATCGCCTTTGTTCTGGTAGTAATTGTAGATGGTGCCGATCGAGACTTCGGCCTGCGCGGCGATCGTCTCGATCTTGGCGCCCTCATACCCGGCCTCGCGAAAAAGCGCCGCCGCCGCCTCGATGATACGCCGGTGGCGATCCGCCTTTTGCCTTGCCCGCAATCCGCTCATATCAGCCTCTTGTCACAAAAACAGAATTGACTCAATTTTAGAATTGGTTCAGTTTTTTGCAAGAAGCCACAAAGGCAAGGGAGAACACTCGATGTCCGTCAAATCCGGCAATCCGCTTTCCGTCCTGAAGCGCCAGATGCACGCTGCATGTGCCGCCACGGCATTGCTGCTTGCGGCGGGCAGCCTCGCCGAAGCCGCCGATCTCAACGCGCTGATCTGGTGCGACCATTCCGATCCGGCGCTGCTGCAGCCTTTCGAGGAAGCCAACAACGTCAAGGTCAACGTCAAGGAATTCGAAGGCACCGGGGCCGGGCTGGCCATCATCGAGCAGTCGCAGCCGGGCGACTGGGACGTGATGGTGATCGATAGCATCGACGTGCCGCGCGGCGTCGAGAAAGGCCTGTTCGAGCCGCTGCCGGAAGACAAGCTGCCGTTCGCCGATCTCTTCCCGCAGGTGAAGATGGACGGCTCGACCATTGTCGGCGGCAAGCGCTACGGCATCACCGAAAAGTTCGGCTACAACACGATCGGCTTCAACAAGACAAAGGTCGATCCGGCGGACATGCAATCCTTGGCGTCGCTGACATCAGACAAGTACAAGGGCAAGGTCGCCATCTACGATTATTATCTCCCCGTCATCGGCATGGCGGCATTGGCCATCGGCAAGAAGACGGCCGATCTCACGGAAGCCGACCTGCCCGCGCTCAAGGAAGAGCTGCTCAAGATGAAGGCCAATGCCAAGCTGGTCGGTGAAGTCACCGCCAGCCAGACGGCGCTGGCGACCGGCGAGGTCGACATATTGGTCGGCGGCGGCGAATGGGTGACGGCAGGGCTGGCCAAGGAAAACCCGGCGCTGGACTTTTCCATTCCAAAAGAAGGTGCGGTGCTGTGGTCGCAGTCGCTCGCCATGTTCAAGGATTCCAGGAACAAGGACATGGCGCTGAAATTCATCCAGTACATACTGAGCCCCGAGGGCCAGGCACGGCTCGCCACCTCGTCCTGTTACTGGGGCATGCCGTCCAACACCAAGGCCGCATTGACCGACGACCAGAAAAAGGTCCTGCGCTTCGACGAGCAGCCCGGCTTCCTCGCCCGTGCGCAGGCCTATCCGGCGCCGAGCGCCGACCTCGACAAGAAGATGCAGGATATGTGGACCGAAATGCTGCAGGCCAAGTGAGCCGATACGCTGATGAGCGCCGCGGGAAACAGTGAGGGCGCGCGGACAGGCCGTGTCCTTCCCTGGGCGCTGGTCACACCGGCACTTGGCTGGACGCTTCTCTTCTTCGTGCTGCCCTTCGTCGCCATGGGGCTTTCGAGCTTCACCGCGCAGGAGGGCGGCGGGGGCACCCTGTCCAACTACAGCCAATTCTTCACCAACCCCGCCTACTGGCAGGCGATGGTGAACTCGCTGCAGGTCACCGCCATCGTCACCGTGGTTTCCGTGCTGCTTGCCTATCCCTTCGCCTGGATTCTGGCCGAACAGGTTCCTGAACGCTGGCAGCGGCTGGCGCTGATGCTGGCCGTGCTGCCGTTCTGGACCTCCTATGTCGTGCGCTCCTACTCCTGGCTGCTGGTGCTGGCGCAGAACGGCGTCATCAACCGGGTACTGACTGGCATTGGCGTGGTCTCCGAACCGCTGCAGCTCGCCAATACGCGCCTGGCCACCGTCACAGGCTTCGTGCATTTCTTCGTCATGCTTTTGACGCTGACCATCTTCGCCAATCTGAAGCAGCTCAGCCCCAGTTACCGCAAGGCCGCCGCCGATCTCGGCGCCGGACCGGTGCGCGCCTTCCTGCATGTCATCCTGCCATTGACCTTGCCCGGCATCATGGTCGGCGCTTTTCTCACTTTCGTGCTGTGCATCGGCGACTACATCACGCCGCAGATCCTCGGCGGGAACAACGAGCTTCTGATGCCGCAGCTGGTGATGATGCAGATCGGCCGGCGCGGCGATTTTCCATTGGCCTCGGCGCTGTCGATCATCCTGATGGCGGTCGTGACCATCGCCTATCTCGCCTGCGCCCGCTGGCTAAAGATCGAGCGGACCTGATCATGCGCAGCATTGGCCGCATCGCTTCCTGGATTTACGCGCTTGCCGTCTACGGCTTCATCTTCCTGCCGGTCGTCGTGCTGGTGCTGTTCTCGCTGCAGTCGACGTCCTTCCCCATTCCCCCGTTCACAGGTCCATCGCTGCGCTGGTACGAGGCGGTTCTTTCCGATAACCGGCTGACTTCGGCGCTGGCCAATTCGCTGCTGGTCGCGGTTCTTTCCTCGGCCGCAGCCGTCATGCTCGGCTTCCTGTCGGCCTGGGGGTTCGCGCGCTTCGTCCTGCCAGGCTCGGGCCTGCTGCGCGGGTTGATCACCTTGCCGCTCACCGTCAGCTATCTCATCATCGGCATGGGGCTGCTGGTGCTGTTCAACTGGGCCGGCGTGCCGAAATCTCTGCTTGCCGCCGGGATCGGCCATGTGGTGATCAACCTGCCGCTGTGCTTCGCCATCATCTACAGCCAGTTAGGGGACCACCAGATCAACATCGAGCGCGCCGCGCGCGACCTCGGCGCGCCGGAATGGAAGGTGCTGCTGTTGATCACCGTGCCCGTCATGGCGCCGGCCATTTTCGCCGGCTTCTTCCTGTCGATGACCTTGTCCTGGGACGAGTTCGTGATCTCCTTCCTGCTGACGCGCTTCCAGACCACGCTGCCGGTGGAAATCTGGAACCTGCTGCGCTCCGGCCTCAATCCCAAGACCAATGCGGTCGGTTCGCTGGTCTTTGCCGTCTCGATCGTGCTGGTGGTGTTCTTCGAACTGATCTTGCTGCGAAGGAAATCGGCATGAACGCGCCCCTGGTCGATATCCGCGACATCTCGCACCGCTTCGGCCAGCATCCCGTGCTGAAGAATGTCTCGCTGACGATAGCGGCCGGCAGCTATACGATCCTGCTTGGACCATCCGGTTCCGGCAAGACGACGCTGCTCTCCATTCTCGGCGGTTTCGTCAATCCGAGCGAAGGCAAGGTCCTCATCCGCGGCCAGGACTGCACCTCGGTGCCGCCGGCCAAACGCCCGACGACGACGGTGTTCCAGGATTATGCGCTGTTCCCGCATATGAGCGTCGGCGGCAATGTCGGTTTTGGGCTGCGCATGCAAGGTGTCGACGGAGTGACGCGGGCGGCAAAAGCGCGCGATGCGCTGGCCCTGGTGGGCCTCGCCGCCGCCTTCGACAAGAAGCCGCACCAGCTTTCCGGCGGCCAGCGCCAACGCGTGGCGCTGGCGCGCGCCCTGGTGATCGAGCCGGCGGTGCTTCTGCTCGACGAGCCGCTCGGGGCGCTCGACCTGAAACTGCGCCGCCAGATGCAGGACGAACTGAAGGCGATCCAGAAGCGGGTCGGCACCGCCTTCATCCATGTCACTCACGACCAGGAAGAAGCGATGGCGCTGGCCGACCATTGCGTGGTGATGAATGACGGCCGCATCGAGGACGAGGGGCCGCCCGAGCGCGTCTATGCGAGGCCGGCGACGCGTTTTTCCGCGACCTTCATGGGCGAGAGCACGATCCTTGCCGGCACTGTCATCGAGACCAGTGACAGGACGAGCACCGTCACGACACCGGTCGGACCGGTTTCCTTATCCAGTGCCTTGCCGTTGGGGTCTACTGCCGCACTGGCGATACGCCCTGAGCACCTTGTGCTTGGCGCTGCGTCGGCTGGCACGAAGCTCGGCGAGGCTGATGTGAGCGACGTCGTTTTCCAGGGCAGTTTCAAGCGCGTGCTGGCGACCTCCGTCGAAGAGCCTTCCCTGCGGTTCATCGCCAAGCTGCCGGCGACCTCCATCGTCCATGCGGGCGACAGGGTCGCGATTTCCTGTGATACCGACCAGATCATCTTGCTGACGGATTGAACATGAGCACGCTTGCGGTCATCGACGCACCGGACTGGTACGAAACATTCCGCATGGCCGACGGCATCACGCTGATTCACGAGCCATGGATAAAACCGTTCTTCCGCTGCAATATGTGGCATGTGCGCGGACGCGACCGCGATCTCCTGTTCGACACCGGCCTCGGTCATTTCAGCCTGCGCACCCATGTGTCCCTGGTGAGCGAGCGCAAGCTGACCTGCGTTGCCAGCCACACGCATTTCGACCATATCGGCTGCCACCATGAGTTTTCCGATCGCTGCGTGCATTCGGCCGAAGCGGCAATCCTGGCCGATCCGCGCAACGAATGGACCGCTGCCGGCATCTATGCGACAGAAGAAATGTTCGATGGCATGCCGCGGGGCTGGGACACGGCGCGCTATCGAATCCAGCCCGCGCCGGCCGACCGTATGCTCGCGCATGGCGACATCATTGATCTCGGCGACCGGGCCTTCGAGGTCGTCCACACGCCAGGCCATTCGCCGGGCGGCATTGCGCTCTACGAGAAGAAGACCGGCATCCTGCTGTCCGGCGACATCATCTATGATGGCCCGCTGATCGATGATGTCTACCACTCGGACATACCAGATTACATGGCGACGCTGCTCGCCATGCGCGATCTCGACGTCTCGGTCGTCCATGGTGGCCATTTCCCGAGCTTCGGCAGGGTGCGCTACGGCCAGTTGATCGACGAATATCTCGAACAGAAACGTCAGGCCGGCTGCCATCTGCGGCAGCGCCCTTGAGGGCTGAGTGACGGCATCAAGTCGAAATGGCGTCGGAAGGCCTGGGTCGGCACGAGCCCGTCGCCACCCCTCGCAGTGCGCTGATGGTGACACAGTGGGCGACCGGCTCGCGACACGAACGGGCCGGAGCCAGTGCGTCACTCGGGAATGGGTGCCGGAAGCGAGATTGTATAGCGCGGTGGCGCCGATCCCCTGCGGCGTCTCCTCCATTGCCTCAGCTGCTCCCTCCAGCCGACTGGCGGTTTTTCGTAGACAGGGGGAGCCAGGCCGGCGAGCTCATAATAACCTTCGAGTATGTTGGTGCGCAGTAACTGGCGTTCCTGTGTATAGAAGCTGAAATGCGCGACGAGCAGGTCACCGAAAATCTTGCCCGGCCGGTCCAGCTTGGCCGGAAGCGTCGCCGACAACCACTCTTCCTCGTCGCCGCGCGGTTGAAAGTGCTCTCCGAGATCGACAATGTCCGATCCGAAAAAACCGATTGCGTTGATCGAAAAGCGTGACAGCCTGATCTCCCGGTCCGGCACGCGAAAATCCTGGAGCCGATTGGAGCGCACAGCTTCAATGAACACCGGGTGTAGGGCCTGCGGAAAGGTCGCATGCGCCCAGGAGAATTCGCATGACGCCTGACAGGTAAGCGGGCCATCCACCCGCACCCTGGAAAGCTGCTTGATCAGCGAATTGCAGATTGCGTTGTTGACGATCAACGGAGCGTACCAGATGGCCGATCCCCTTTCGGCCATGACCCTTGCCATGAATTTTCGAAAGAAGCCGTCCTCGACAAAAACTACATCGTCGTCGAGGCGTAGGTAGAAAGCACCGGGATCGTCGCAAAAGCGATAGAAATCGCCGATGACGTTGATCCCGCCATCGGCATGTGGAAGCCGCTTGATCTTGCAACGCGGATCGGAGGCCGCCAATCTTTGTAGATAGGCCCGGTCAGCCTCGTTGCGACAGTTGTCCCAGAGGTGCCACTCATGCACATCGAGGTTTTTCAAAACATGATGGCCAAGCAGACGCAGATATTTCTCACGACCGGCCGGGGTGACAACGATCAGTTTCATAGAATTCCTGGTTCCTGTAAAATCAGAGTCCCGTACATCAGCGAATCTTGATTATCAGAACGCTCGTTCGGGCAATAGCTGTTGACATGACAGGCCCCTGCCCCATTGGATTCGCCTCAAAACATGACGAATCGTCATGACGTTTAAATACACCCGTTATGCCGGCAAGACATCGTGCTCAGGTAACGCCAGGAGATCTTCCTCATGCCCTTCGCATTCAACTTGCTTTCGTGTAGGGCTCGCCGAGGACCCGGATTGAGGGTATGAGTGTCGGAAGCAGGACTTTGACGAACACCACACACCGCAATCTCGTGATAGTCAGGGCAGGCGACAAATCTCTCCATCGTGGATGGGGGGCGGACGATCCCAATTGTGAATTTGATTTGATCGTCAGCTACTTCGGAAGTGATCCATCTGCGTTTCGGCTGCCGCTTGAAAACCGAGTCGACTACAAGGGCGGCAAATGGGATGGCATCCATGCTCTGCTGAGCCGACAGCCCGAACTTCTTGACCGCTACCAGTATGTCTGGCTGCCGGACGACGATCTGGAAGCAGACCGGGCGACCATCGAGGCGATGTTCGCCAACATGCGCCGGCTTGACCTCCATATCGGCCAGCCGTCACTGACGCTGGACAGCTATTATTCCCACCTCCCGTTCCTCCGCTGCAGGAGCTTCGAGTTTCGCCTGGTAGACACGATCGAGATCATGGCCCCCTGCCTGAGAGCCGATGTAGCGGCCAAGATGCTGCCTCTGTTCAAACACTCCATGAGCGGTTTTGGTCTGGACTTGTTGTGGACCAGGCTTGCCGAAGAAAACCGTGGAACATCTGCCGTGTTCGACGCCTTGCCGGTCCGCCACACCCGGCCGGTGGGAGCTCACCTGAAAACAGCGATGCTCGAGTCAGGAAGAACGCCCGACAAGGAATATCGCCAATTGGCGTCGCAATATGGATTTGGCGAGCTTTTTCCATTGTCCTATGAGGCCGTCGATCGAAAAGGCCGGCGCTGGCGGTCGAAATCGATGATCGGCCTGCGTATGGTGGCCGATTATCTCTTGGACAGGAAAGCCTTTCGCCAGGCGAATCGATTGATGGAATTGTTATGGCGCCTTCTGCGCAGGCAGTATTCCAAGTCCGTCGACCTGTCCCAAATAATTCTCAAGCCCTAAGGTTCGGATACGCGAATGGACAGGACCCTGCTGGGCAAGGCCGAAATCCTCATTGTCGGCGCTGGTTTTTATGGTGCAACGCTTGCCGAGCGCATCGCCACGCAACTCGGGCGACGCGTGCTGGTAATCGACCGGCGCCGGCACATCGGCGGCAATGCCTACACCGAACAAGATCCTGTCACCGGTGTGGAGATCCATCGCTACGGGCCGCATCTGTTCCATACATCCAACGAGGAGGTCTGGAATTACCTGCGTGCCTTCACCGGTTTTACCGCCTATCGCCATCGTGCATTCTCGACATATCGCGACAAGGTCTATCCGCTGCCGATCAACCTTGCCACGATGTCCCAGTTCTTCGGCAGGCGGCTAAGTCCGGACGAGGCACGCGACATGATTGCCGAGCAGGCGACGGAAGTTGGCGACCGTCCGCCGGCCAATCTTGAGGAGAAGGCGATCTCCCTGGTCGGCCGCCCTCTCTACGAGGCCTTGATCAAGGGTTACACCGCCAAGCAATGGCAGACGGATCCGCGCGAACTGCCGGCGCAGATCATCGCGCGCCTGCCGGTTCGCTACACATTCGAGGACGGCTATTTCAACGACCGGTTCCAGGGCCAGCCTGTGGACGGCTACACGGCGATCTTCGAAAAGATGCTGGCGCAGGAGCTTATCGAAACACGGCTTGGCATCGACTTCTTCGACATCAAGTCCTTGCTGCCGAAGGACCTGCCGGTCGTCTACACCGGGCCGATCGACCGCTACTTCGACTATAGCGAAGGCGAACTCGGCTGGCGAACCATTGATATCGATCTGGAGGTCATGGACACGCCGGACCATCAGGGCACGGCGATCATGAACTACGCGGACGAGGCCGTGCCTTATACCCGCGTGGTCGAATTCCGGCATTTCAACCCGGAGCGCCAGCACGGGAGCGCCAAGACGCTCATCGGCCGTGAGTATTCCCGTTTCGCAGGCCGCGCCGACGAGCCTTATTATCCGATCGACACGCGCAAGGATCAGGCGGTCTATCGCCGCTATCTCGACCGGGCGGGTGCGGAGAAAAACCTGCACCTCGGGGGACGGTTGGGAACCTACCGCTATCTCGATATGCATCAGGCGATCGGCGCCGCCCTTAAGGTCTTCGAAACCGTGCTCGAGCCCTATTTCGCCGGTCGGCTCGATTCCGTCTCGCGTTCGACATGACGGGCCGGGTTCTGAAGCCGCAAATCTCCGGTTTTCAGGTCGTCGCCGCCGATTTGCCATCGGCGGCTATCCGCTTCCTGAACCATTCGAAAGTACGCCGGATCCCCTGGTGCGGATCGATGCGGTGTTTGACCTATAGCGCCCTTTGCGGGCAAGGCATGCCGGCGGCATCGCCGCAACGCGACGCCGTGGGGATCGGCCTAGCGCTCGTTTCTTCCGACTGGCGCACCAGTTCTGCGAAGACAAGCGCGAAACTTCCCAACATGAGAAAGACGATGATCAGGCGTGCTACCGGCAATATGTCGGCCTCGTCTGGCTGGCGCATATCCCCTGGCATCGAGAACCGCGGGTTCATGCACGCATATCTGAACTGCCGCAGCGTCCTTTGCGTCCGAAGTGGCAAGGTCGTGCTGCGGGCGCCCCACGCCACCCCATGCCGGCTAACATGATCGACCCGGCTTTACGAGAGCTTAAGCCCTGCCTTAACCATCACATTCGCTCGCGCCGTGACATCAACCGCGACCGGCTGGTGCGGCGGCACTGCCGCACCCTCGTCTCATGGGCTGACAGAGGCTCTCTTTGCAGACCTGCCTGCCCCATGCTACCCCGGCGCTGGCGCGCCAGAACCTGCCGGCGCCAATCGGTCGCGATCGGGGAGCCATGAGCACAGCCACCAACAGCATCGCCTTCGTCTCGTCCGACACAGCAGACGCCAAGGCGGCGCTGGATAGCCTGTCGGCGCGCTATGGCCAATGTTCGGTCGCCGAGGCGACCGTCGTGGTGGCGCTGGGCGGCGACGGCTTTCTGCTGCAAACATTGCGCGACACGATGGGTACGGGAAAAAAGGTCTACGGCATGAACCGTGGCACCATCGGCTTCCTGATGAACGAATACCGGTCCGGGGGGCTCACCGAGCGCATCGCGGCGGCGGTCGCCGAAACGATCCGCCCGCTGGAGATGCTGGCAACCACCTCGGATGGCGAACACGTCACGGCACTGGCGATCAACGAAGTGGCGCTGTGGCGCCAATCCTACCAGACGGCCAAGATCCGCATCAGCATCGATGACCAAATACGGCTCGAGGAACTGAACTGCGACGGCGTCATGATCGCGACGCCGGCCGGATCGACCGCGTATAATCTTTCCGCGCACGGCCCGATCCTGCCTCTCGACGCGCCGCTTTTGGCGCTCACGCCGGTCAGCCCGTTTCGTCCGCGACGCTGGCGCGGCGCATTGCTTTCCAACAAGGCGACCGTGCGCTTCGACATTCTGGAGTCGGAAAAGCGGCCGGTGAACGCGGCCGCCGACCACACGGAGGTCAAGGCGGTGACCTCGGTCACGGTGCGGGAATCGCCAACGGCGACCGCGACTTTGCTGTTCGATCCCAACCACTCCTGGAACGAACGCATCCTGGCCGAACAGTTCCGTTACTGAGCCGGCACAGTGACAGGAGGCCGGATTAAGCATCGCGATTAAGCTTACAACTTCACAATCGCGCCAATCCTACCCGTTTCTGTTGACAAATCGCGGGCTTGCGCCTAATCGCAATACCAATCTTGCAGGCGCGTGGCGCTTGCCGCGACGAATGACGTTGCGCTTCCCCGAACCAGCCAAAGACAGCAACACTTGTCCTCAGACACGACGATCGCTCAAGAAGCGTTGACCTTTTCAGACCTCGGCCTGTCGCCGAAGGTGCTTTCCGCAGTCACCGATGCCGGCTATCTCCAGCCGACGCCGATCCAGGCTGGTGCGATCCCGCACGCCTTGCTCGGCAAGGACGTGCTGGGCATTGCCCAGACCGGCACCGGCAAGACCGCGTCCTTCGTGCTGCCGATGCTGACCCGGCTGGAAAAGGGCCGTGCCCGCGCCCGCATGCCGCGCACGCTGATCCTGGAGCCGACGCGTGAGCTTGCCGCGCAGGTCGAAGAAAACTTCGTCAAATACGGCAAGAACCACAAGCTCAACATCGCGCTGCTGATCGGCGGGGTGTCGTTCGACGAACAGGACAAAAAGCTGGAGCGCGGCGCCGATGTGCTGATCGCTACGCCTGGCCGTCTTCTCGACCATCGCGAGCGCGGCAAGCTGCTGCTCAACGGCGTCGAGATCCTCGTCATCGACGAGGCGGACCGTATGCTCGACATGGGTTTCATTCCCGATATCGAGCGTATCTGCGAGATGATCCCGTTCACCCGGCAGACGCTGTTCTTTTCGGCGACCATGCCGCCAGAGATCACCAAGCTGACGGAAAAATTCCTGCATGCGCCGGTGCGCGTCGAGGTCTCCAAGGCCGCTTCGGCGGCCACCAACATCATCCAGCGGTTGGTCAAATCGGGCTCGAAGCCTTGGGACAAGCGTGAAACGCTGCGCAACCTGATCAAGGCCGAGGATGCGGAGCTGAAGAACGCGATCATCTTCTGCAACCGCAAGATCGAGGTTTCGGAGCTGTTCCGCTCGCTGCTGAAATATGATTTCGATGCCGGTGCGCTGCATGGCGACATGGACCAGCGCGCGCGCATGCAGATGCTGGCCAATTTCCGTGACGGCAAGCTGCGCTATCTCGTCGCCTCGGATGTCGCCGCGCGCGGCCTCGACATTCCCGATGTCAGCCATGTCTTCAACTACGACGTGCCGATCCATGCCGAGGACTATGTCCACCGCATCGGTCGCACCGGCCGCGCCGGACGCTCCGGCAAGTCCTTCACCATCGCGACCAAGTCCGACACCAAGTATATCGACGCCATCGAACGGCTGATCGGGACCAAGATCGAGTGGCATGACGGCGACCTGTCGACGGTGGTTGCCAGCGAAGGCGAGGACGATGCTCCGCGCCGCGGCAAAGGCGCGCCACGCCGCGCCGGCCGCAAGGACGAGGACCGCAACGACAGGGGCGGGCGCAAGAAGAGCGGCGAGCGTCGCGGCAGACACAGCGAGGAAGATGCCTCGGCCGTGGGTGCTCAGCCGCAGGAGCAGCCCGATGTGGCCGAGACGGCCGATATTGTCGAACGGCGCGCCCGCAAGGATGCAATCCGCTCGGAAAACACCGAGCGCAAATCGTCCGACCGCAATGAGCCGCGCGCCCCTGAGCGCGGCGACACCAGGCCGCAGCGCAGCAACAGCCGCCCTGCCCGCCACCATCAGGAAGACAACGACGCCACGGTCGGCTTCGGCGATGACATGCCGGCCTTCATGCGCATCGTCGCCAAGGTCTGATTCCAGCGAGCAAGCCGCCTAGGGGCGGCTTGCCTTCTTTTTTGCCCTGCAGCCGACAGCAATTCGAGGAAAAGCCGCGTAGCGCTCTTCCGTCGCGAATTGCGTGGAAACAAGCAGGTGGGGCGATTCAGGCGAACGCTGATCCGCTCCAGTTCACATCGGTCCGGACATCATCTTGGTCGGTTTTTCCAGCATCGGAAACTCGGCCTTGTTGCATTTCACCTTCGGGTTCGTCGGACTGAACATGCCGTTCGGATTGTCATCGAGCCAGGCGTGAAGATCGTAGTGGACGAACTCCTTCGGGATGAGCGGATAATGTCCCTCCATCGGGCCCATGAAGGTTTGACCGAACAGCTTCGGCGGCGCCTTGATGTCCGGGGTTAGCGGCACCAGCCATTCCACGCCGACCAACTTCAGGCCTTTCTTGGTCGGCTCGTAGATCAGGACGTTGGGCTTCATCGGGTCGAGTTTCTGGCCGACGCTTGGAACGTTGACGAAGTGGATGCCCATGGCGCCTTTCGGATAGTCCATGGAGCCGGGTATCTTTTCTCCGCTGTAGTAGACGCAGCCGACCGTCGAGAGATAGAGATCGCGGACGGCGGCGGTGTAGTCCTGATATTTGGCGAGCGATTTTTTCAACGCGTCCATGTCGGCCTTGTTGGCGTCCTCGGCATGAGCCGTGGCGAGGCCCAACCATGCACCTACAACACCTGTCAAAGCGAGGACGCCGCAGCGCCCAAGGCTGGCTGTTCTTGTCATGCATTCCTCCCAGATTTCTGATCTGGCCGTGCAAGACCGAGGCGGCGGCAAAGTCGTTGATTGCGCGGCCGATTAAACCGCCCCATCCCCTTTGGAACGCTGCAACGCTAATCCTTTCCACGGCTGCGGAAAAGAACTTATTAGATATTGCTAATTTTATTTGACTGCTGTCACGAAACTGGCACCGCCAGTATACGCCTGGATGAAAACGGCCCCCATTGGGGGCCGTTTAGCGTGACAAACACGGCCCTGCTCAGGTGAGCGGCGAAAGCTGAATCTCGACGCGTCGGTTCTGGGCCCGGCCCTCGGCCGTGGCGTTGGAGGCGACGGGCCTCGTCTTGCCAAATCCGGTGACGGCGAAGCGGCGCTGGTCAACGCCCTGGCCGGACAGATAATTGGCGACCGCCAGGGCACGGCGCTGCGACAGGTCGAAATTGTGCTGGTCGCCACCGGTCGAATCGGTGTGGCCGAAAACGTCGACCGTGGTCTGCTTGAACTTCTTCAGCACCAGCGCCACCGAATTCAGCACCTGGTAGAAGCCGGGCTTCACCGCGTCCTGGTCGGTGTTGAAGGTGATGTCGGACGGCATGTTGAGGATGATCTGGTCGCCGCTGCGGGTGACGCTGACGCCGGTGCCCTCGAGCTGCCGGCGCAGTTCCGCCTCGTTCTGGTCCATAGTGGCGCCAATGGCGCCGCCGGCCAGCGCGCCGATGCCGGCGCCGATCAGCGCATTGCGACGATCATTGCCGCCGGCAAGCAGACCAAGGCTGGCACCGGCCAGAGCGCCAAGGCCCGCGCCCGCCGCCGTGTTCGAAATCTTCTGGTCGCCCGTATACGGATCGGTGGTGGTGCACGCGGTCACGAGCAGAGCCGTCGCCATAACGACGAGCACGGTCTTCTTCATAGGATGGTCCCTCTCCAAGTCACGCCTTACGATGGCGCCAAATCAGCCCTTGCCGCGACTTGTAGCATGAAATGCGGCGAAAAACGGAACGGGAAAAGCGCCTGCCGATTATCCAGTTGGCCGCCCGGTGTGGCTACCAGAGATTCTTGCCGTCAATGACCACCACTTCGACTTTATCGAGATCGAAATCATCGAACAGCCGCGCGTTCACGCTGATCTTCGGATTATCGAAATCCGGCTCGCCGGTCGACCAGTCCGGCGTTTCGGTGAAGGTGCCGCAGCCGCAGGTTGCGCAAAAACCATGCTTTACGTTTTTTGAGCCCCACTGATAAAAGGAAACATTCTTCAGCGGCGTGACGAGCTTGAACCGCGATGGGGTATAGTAGGCCCAAAGCGAGCCGCGTTTCGAGCAGAACGAACAGGTGCATTGCGTCACCGTCTGCGGCGCTTCCGACACCTCGAACATCGTCGCCTTGCAGTGGCAGCTTCCCTTGATGGCCATGAATATCACCTCTCCATTGTCCGCCGCCCAGGCGGCAAGGCACCATAAAGAAGCGATCCTGACAACTGGCCGTCAGCAGCCTCTGCGCCAATGCACTTCAACTGTCGGCGCGTCTCAAAATGAGCGCGGCGGCACGAACAGGCATATCGTCTTGCCGGCATCGAGACCGGCCTGATGCGCGCACCAGTGAAATTCGCCGTCAGGGCTGTCCTTGACGCGCTTGTCCGTCATCGGAACGACTTCGCCGGTACCGGCAATCACGTAGCCTTCGGGCTTTTCCAGCACTTCGCCGGTGTGCGTGGCACGACAGTCATAGTTGGCGCAGCAGGCGAACGGATAGCTCCAACCCTGCGGCTTTGCTGCCGTGGGCTTGGCATCATGAGCAAAGGCCGCAGGCGCGAACATCGCGACGGCAAACAGAGAAAACATAAGTCGGCCGACCGGTTGAACGGCTCGGGCCGATCTGGGCGTGGCAGCAGACATGGGACGTTCCTTTCGAGCGTCAAGCATTTCGCCTGCCCGTTCCCGGAACGTGTCTTCCCAGTGGCCGGATCATCAGTCGCAGATATGCCGCGTCCGGCCATAAATGCTTTTTGTCTCCCAGCATTCGGATGCTGGGCTGATTCCTTGGTCGGCGCAAGAAGCCGCTGCGCCAGATATGGGCGCACGCCATAACACACTGCTACCGCTGACGAGATTCAAGCCAGGTAAGTTCCCGGCAGGCGGGGCATGCAAACAACGGGATTGGCCCGGAGTGGTTCCAGCCGCTCAAATCCAATCACATGCTCTTGATTGCCGGTGACAGTGCCGACGATCGTCCGCAAAGGAAAATCAGCCACCCTGCAGCCGAAGAAGGTATAAGCAGCCGGCCGAACGGCGAACATGCGCCGCGCTCGCTTTGGGAGGAAGAAAAGCCCCTTCCCGCACCAGAGCGATATGCCGAGTCGGGACCAATCACCACGAACTTGTCGCGCCGCACCGGCGAACACTTGAGGCCAACACCGGGGGCCGCACGACAATACCTCCGCTTTTGCGACGGCTCGCGATCATTGCCCGCGCAAGCAGCCTAATCCAGGTCCGCCACAGCTTCGCCCGCGCCACCCTCGATGCGTTGCGATAGCGAAGCTTCCATGAAGTCGTCGAGGTCGCCGTCGAGCACGCTCGAGGGGCTGGTGCTTTCGACACCGGTGCGCAGATCCTTGACCAGCTGATAGGGCTGCAACACGTAGGAACGTATCTGGTGACCCCAGCCGATGTCGCTCTTCGATGCCTCGGTGGCATTGGCCACCGCTTCGCGCTTCTTCAGCTCTTCCTCGTAGAGGCGCGAGCGCAGCATTTCCCAGGCCTTGGCCTTGTTCTTGTGCTGCGAGCGTTCGGCCTGACAGGCGACCGCGATGCCGGTGGCGATGTGGGTGATGCGCACGGCCGAATCAGTGGTGTTGACGTGCTGGCCGCCCGAACCCGATGAACGATAGGTATCGATGCGCACGTCGGATTCAGAGACGTCGATCTCTATCCTGTCGTCGACGACAGGATAGACCCAGACGCTGGAGAAGGACGTATGACGGCGCGCATTGCTATCATAGGGTGAGATGCGCACCAGGCGGTGGACGCCGGATTCGGTCTTCATCCAGCCATAGGCATTGTGGCCCTTGATCAGCAAGGTCGCGGACTTGATGCCCGCCTCTTCGCCGTCATGCACTTCCAGCACCTCGACCTTGAAGCGGCGGCGCTCGGCCCAGCGCGTGTACATGCGCAACAGCATCGAGGCCCAATCCTGGCTCTCGGTGCCGCCGGCGCCGGCATGGATTTCGAGATAGGTGTCGTTGGCGTCCGCTTCGCCCGAGAGCAGCGTTTCCACCTGTCGGGCCTTGGCCTCGCCCTGCATCGAACGGATCGCGGCTTCGGCTTCGGCGACGACGCCTTCGTCGCCCTCTTCCTCGCCGAGCTCGATGAGACCGATATTGTCTTCCAGCGCCTGGGTCAGGCCCTTGACCGCCGCGATGCCTTCCTCGAGGCCCTGGCGCTCGCGCATCAGCTTCTGCGCTTCCAGCGGTTCGTTCCAGAGACTGGCGTCCTCGGCCCGCACGTTCAGGTATTCAAGCCGCTTTATGGCCTGATCCCAGTCAAAGATGCCTCCTCAGCAGGGTTATCGCCTGCCTGATCTCGTCGACGATATTCTGCGTTTCCGCGCGCATGGCCTGATGTTTTGTCCTGTTGCTGAAATGACGCTTCGGTCGGCGCGATACATAGGGACGGTGCCGCCATGTGTAAAGCGAAATGGGCCAGCCGGAGGCTGGCCCAACTGGACGCGTGAATTCGTCAGTAAAGGCCGCCGCCGCCGTCCTGGATGGCCTGGTTGGCCTGCGGCGACAGCGCGCCGCCCGAGGCGTTGGAGCCATCGGCACCCATGCCGATCACCCAGTAGCTGTCGGCGGGGCCGGTCCCCGGCTTGAAAGCCTCGATGATGGTGCCCGCATCGCCCGAGGAGGAGCGCATGCCGGTCTTGCGGTTGATGGCGATCAGGTTCATGCCGTCAGGCACCTTGAAGTCGACATTGGGCGTGCCGTCCAGCGCCACACGCATGAAGTCCTTGAAGATCGGGGCGGCAAGACCGCCGCCGGTGGCGCCGTGGCCGAGGCCGCGCGGCGTGTCGTAGCCCATGTAGAGACCAACCACGAGGTTCGGCGTATAACCGATGAACCATGCGTCCTTCTCGTCGTTGGTGGTGCCGGTCTTGCCGGCGATGTGGCGGCCAAGTTCCCCGATTGTGGCGCCGGTGCCGCGCTGGACGACGCCTTCCATCATCGAGGTGATCTGGTAGGCGGTCATCGGATCGAGCACCTGCTCGGAATTGTCGACCAGTTCCGGCTCGGGCTGGTTTTTCCATTCAGGAGCGTTGCAGCCTTCGCAGCCACGCTCGTCCTGCTTGAACACGGTCTTGCCGTAGCGGTCCTGGATACGATCGATCAGCGACGGTTTGATCGACTTGCCGCCATTGGCCATGATCGAATAGGCCGAAACCATGCGCATGACGGTCGTCTCGCCCGAACCCAGCGCCATCGGCAGATATGGCGCCAGATGATCATAGACGCCGAAGCGCTCGGCATATTCGACGACCAGCTTCATGCCCATGTCGTTGGCAAGCCGCACCGTCATCAGGTTGCGCGACTTCTCGATGCCGGAGCGGAGCGTTGCCGGCCCGGCGACGGTGCCGTCATAGTTCTTCGGCGTCCAGGTGGTGTTGCCGCTCTGGATGGTGATCGGTCCGTCCATGATCACCGAGGCCGGAGTATAGCCATTGTCGAGTGCGGCCGAATAGACGATGGGCTTGAATGACGAACCCGGCTGGCGCATCGCCTGGGTGGCGCGGTTGAATTCGGACTGCGAATAGGAGAAGCCGCCGACCATGGCCAGCACGCGGCCGGTGTGCGGATCCATCGCGATCAGGCCGCCTTCCACCTCGGGAACCTGGCGCAAGCTGTAGGTATTGTCGGAGCCGTCGTTCTTCTGGACGAAGATGACATCGCCCGGCTTCAGCACGTCGGCCGGCGACTTGGCCTTGACTGTCTTGCCCTCGACCACATGGCGCATGGCAAAGCCCATGTCTTCCTTGCTGACGGTGCCTTCGACGCGTTCCTTCACGATATCGCCCGACGCCTGGCGTGCGGGCTGCAGGCCGATCGACAGCCCGGACGCCGAACTGTCGAGCACGACGGCCAGCGACCACTCGGGAACGTCTTCCAGCCCCTTGACTGCGCCCAACGGCACACCCCAATCGCCGGAGACGTCGATCGTCTTCAACGGCCCGCGATAGCCACGCAAAGTATCGTATTTCATCAATCCATTCTGCATCGCCTTGCGGGCGATGAGCTGGACCTTCGGGTCAAGGGTGGTGCGAATCGACAGCCCGCCCTCATAGAGCGCGTTCTCGCCATAGCGGGCGATGATCTGCCGACGAACCTCTTCCGTGAAATACTCGCCGGCGAAAAGGTAGGAGCCGCTGCGGCGCGGAGCAACGCCAAGCGGCTCGGCCTTCGCCTTTGCGCCCTCTTCAGGCGTCACGTAACCGTTCTCGACCATCTGGCCGATGACCCAGTTTCGCCGTTCAATTGCGCGGTCGGCGTGCTTGAAGGGATTGTAGTTGGCCGGACCTTTCGGGAGCGATGCCAGATAGGCGGCCTCGGCCACGGTCAGCTCGTTCACCGATTTATCGAAGTAGGTCAGTGCCGCACCGGCAACGCCATAGGCGTTGAAGCCAAAGAAAATCTCGTTGAGATAGAGCTCGAGGATTCGATCCTTGGAATAGGCCTGTTCGATGCGGAACGAGAGGATGGCCTCCTTGACCTTGCGTTCCAGGGAACGCTCGTTGGTGAGCAGGAAGTTCTTGGCAACCTGCTGGGTGATCGTCGAGCCGCCCTGCATGGGGCCACCCGAAACGTAAGTGATAACCGCTCTGCCCAATCCCGTTATATCGACACCGGGGTGGCTGTAGAAGTTCTTGTCCTCAGCCGACAGGAAGGCAGCCTTGACGCGATCCGGGATAGCCTGGATCGGCAAATACAGGCGCCGTTCCCGCGCGTACTCGGCCATCAGCGCGCCATCCGAGGCATGGATGCGGGTGGTCACCGGAGGCTCGTACTTTGCCAGCACTTCGTAGTCAGGCAGATCCTTCGCTACATGGCCGATGTAGAGGGCAACGCCCGCCGCGGCCAGGAGGGCCAGCGTCGTGCCTATGCCGAAGAAATAGCCAATGAGACGAATCATACCCGCTCCAGTCCTTGGTTCGGGAATTTCCTAAACGAAGCCGCCTTTCACGCAAGCTTTCGAGCCGGTCCCAACCCGTAATCGAAAACCCATGTCGCCACCATGTGGACAAAATACGGCAAGGCCTGATTTCGCAGCCGCAAGCCCGAAATAAAAGCGCAGGGTGTTGTCATCGCGCAACGCCGCCTCTGGTTGCAGGCGCCGCCGGGCATTGTCAACCTCCGGTTCCAGCCCCGGCACGCGCGGAAGCGAACAATGCCACGGCATTGGTGATGCTTTGCGCTGCCTTGCCGCGCCACTCGGCGTCAAGCAGTTGCGCCTCGTCCTTGGCATTGGAGAGATAGCCGAGCTCGACCAGCACGGAAGGCACGTCGGGGGCCTTCAGCACCTTGAACCCGGCCGAACGCTGCGGATTGTTGATAAGACCGACGCTGGTCGACAGCTGACCGACCAATGTGTGGGCAAAACTCATCGAGAAGGTGTGCGTCTCGCGCCGGATCAGGTCGATCAGGATGTCGGTCACTTCCTTGCTGTCGTTCTTGATGACCATGCCGGCGAACTGGTCGGACAGGTTTTCACGGTCGGCCAGCGCCTGCGCTTCCGGATCGGAGGCCTTGTCGGAAACGGTATAGACGGTGGCGCCGCGGATGCCCTTGACGCTGATCGTGTCGGCATGAATCGAAATCAGCAGATCGGCCTCATGCTGGCGGGCAATGCGGACGCGGTCGTCGAGGCGCAGATATTCGTCGGTATCCCGGGTCATGAAGACATCGTATCGGCCGGCGGCCGCGAGTTTGTCGCGCAGCTCCGCGGCAAAGGCCAGCGTGACGTTCTTCTCGATGGTGCCGTTCAAACCTTCGGCACCGCCGTCTATGCCGCCGTGGCCGGGGTCGATAACGACGGTGAATCGGTGGCCTGGATTGGAGACAGGCCCGGTTCCGACCCGGCCGCCCTTGTCGGTCGAAACCGTGGAACCGGTGGTCAGCGCCTGATTGGCAAGAGCGGCGTCGAACTCACGTTCGGAGGCCGCCGACATGTCGACGGCAAGGCGGTAGCCGGTTCCGTCCTCGTTCTTGAGCACATCGAGCTTGTCGACGGCGAACGGCCCCTTGCCGGTGAGGATCAGTCGCGAGACGCCCTCGCCGAGCTCGCCGAGCCGCACGCCCTTGACCAGGCCACGCGGCTTCAGATCCTTGGCATCGATGGCAAATCGGGTGTTCGCAAGATCGATGACAAGGCGATTGGGTCCGCGCAGCAGGAACCATTTGATGTCAGGCTCGCGATCGAAATCCATGACGATGCGCATCTTGGTGGCATCGCCGGCCATTTTGTAGCCCTTGGCCATGAGCGGAGCGTCGGCCGCATTGGCAACCATGGAAAAGGCTACAGGGGAAAAGACTTGGGAAATCGCCACCAGCAGCAGGAGACAGAAGGCACGGAGAACCTGGCCGCCAACACGACATCCCTTGTCTGTGAAGTCCGCCAGTCCCATCTTTCTTCCAGTCGCTCCCGGTTTGGCGCCAGGCGCCGGTTCGTTTCGTCAACATGCCGGTTAGGCCGCGAGCTCGATTAACGATTGGTATCCAGAGAAGGTTAACCAAGCCTTTTCACGCAAGGACGGGGCCAGGCTTACGCTACGGAACTGCTTTTTGCCGGCATCGGAAATCGGGGTTGCCTTCCAACCCGCCAAATCATAAAAGCGATGGTGGATCACTGCAATCCTGGAACCGCCCTCCTCCGCAGCTTCCTGCTACAGGGTCAGATGAAAGGCGGCTCCTTTCGCTTCACGCGAAAAGGCTTCAGGTGATTGCGACGAATTTCGCAGGTGTGCTCCCGTGGCGGGGGAATCGCCTGCGTGAGGAAAACGGCCCGGGTTTGTTCCCGCGCCGGCTCTGTATGAGCAAACAAGCTGGTCCGGTTTCCGGGCTTTGGTTCAAAAGGTTCTGCTGGTGACGATGGCTTCAAGCGCAATCATGGAAAGGTCCGCATCAAACCGCGCCAATATGGCTGCGGGCGGCACCGCCATGACACGCAGGCAGCGTCCGGCGGACATTCAGACATCCGGCACCCACACACCAGAAACGCAGCAGCGGGCTTTGCCTTGCAAGCTGCGGCTGACGGCTGCCGGGAGGAAACGAAATAATGCCCAACAAAATGCTGATAGACGCCTCCCACCCGGAGGAAACACGCGTAGTCGTCGTACGCGGTAACCGTATCGAAGAATTCGACTTTGAATCCCAGGACAAGAAGCAGCTCAAAGGAAATATCTATCTCGCCCGTGTAACGCGCGTCGAACCTTCCCTTCAGGCAGCCTTTGTCGAATATGGCGGCAACCGTCACGGTTTTCTCGCCTTCAGTGAAATACACCCCGATTACTACCAGATTCCGGTCGCCGACCGTCAGGCACTGCTGCGCGCGGAAGCGCAGGAGGCCGAGGACGAAGAGAACGAGGACGGCGAAGGCGACGATCGCCAGAGCCGGGATCGTGGACGGCGCGGTCGCCGGCGCGGCGGCAAGCCCCGCGACCGTGGTGAAAACAGGCGCGATGCCGGCACGGCCGAATCCGGCGAGGCAAGCGAAGCCGCCGGCGAGGCAGACGAAAACAACGACAATGGCCCGGATGACAATGGCCCGGACGTTATCGCCGAGAACATGGCCGACGTTTCCGGGACCACGGAACACGCATCCGACGCCTCGGAATACGCCGACGCACCCGAACAGGACGAGGTTTCTTCCGAACAGGATAAAGGCGAGACCAACGACGGCCCTCCCAAGTCGATCGCCGCCTCCGTCGAAGGCGATGTGATTTCCGAGCCCATCCCGCATGCCGAACAGGGCAGCGAAGCCACCTCCACCGACAATGATCGCGGCATGCTGGAGGAAGTATCCTCTTCCCATCCAGACGATCATGAGATCGAATCGGTCGGCGCCGAGGACGCGCTCGAGGAAGTGCGCAATCGCCGCAAGCCGGTGCGCCGCCAGTACAAGATCCAGGAAGTGATCAAGCGCCGGCAGATCCTGCTGGTGCAGGTCGTCAAGGAAGAGCGCGGCAACAAGGGCGCGGCGCTCACCACCTATCTGTCGCTCGCCGGCCGCTATTCCGTTCTGATGCCGAACACTGCGCGCGGCGGCG
The DNA here is from genome assembly GCF_020165375.1 of Mesorhizobium sp. BR1-1-4. Lineage (NCBI taxonomy): Bacteria > Pseudomonadati > Pseudomonadota > Alphaproteobacteria > Hyphomicrobiales > Phyllobacteriaceae > Mesorhizobium > Mesorhizobium sp. BR1-1-4. The sequence continues at coordinate 33,708 of NZ_JAIUIB010000018.1, forward strand.
GTATTTCGCGCAAGATCACCAGCGCGGTCGACCGCAAGCGCCTCAAGGAGGTCGTCGCCGATCTCGAAGTGCCGCAAGGCATGGGCGTCATCCTGCGCACCGCAGGCGAGAGCCGCACCAAAGCCGAGATCAAGCGCGACTACGAATATCTGATGCGGCTGTGGGAGAACGTGCGCAACCTCACGCTCCAGTCCACGGCCCCTGCCCTCGTCTATGAGGAAGGCAGCCTGATCAAGCGCTCGGTGCGCGACCTCTACAACAAGGACATCGACGAGATTCTCGTCTCCGGCGAAGAGGGCTATCGCGAGGCCAAGGATTTCATGCGCATGCTGATGCCGAGCCACGCCAAGGTGGTTCAGCCGTTCCGCGACACGACGCCGATCTTCGTGCGCAACGGCATCGAGGCGCAGCTCGACCGCATGCTGCAACCGCAAGTGACGCTGAAGAGCGGCGGCTACATCATCATCAACCAGACCGAAGCGCTGGTCGCCATCGACGTCAATTCGGGCCGTTCCACCAAGGAGCACTCGATCGAGGACACCGCGCTCCACACCAATCTGGAAGCAGCCGAGGAGGTCGCCCGCCAGCTCAGGCTGCGCGACCTTGCCGGCCTGATCGTCATCGACTTCATCGACATGGAGGAGAACCGCAACAACCGCTCCGTCGAGAAGCGGCTGAAGGATCACCTCAAGAACGATCGTGCTCGCATCCAGGTCGGCCGTATCTCGCATTTCGGCCTGATGGAGATGTCGCGTCAGCGCATCCGCGCCAGCGTGCTGGAATCGACCATGAAGCCGTGCCCGCATTGCGGCGGCACCGGCCATGTCAGGTCCGATTCGTCGGTGGCGCTGATGGTGGTACGGGCAATCGAGGAGTTCCTGCTCAAGGATTCGCGAAGCCACATCACGGTGCGCACGCCGGCCGCGACCGCGCTCTACGTGCTGAACCACAAGCGCGGCACGCTGGTGGAACTGGAAAGCCGCTTCGGCCTGACGATCACCATCGAGGCAGACGATGCGGTCGGTGCCCAGCACTACGCGATCTTCCGCGGCGCGCTGGCCGAAAAGCCGGAAGGTTTCGTCGAGGTGCGCAGCCTGCCGGCCTATGTCGAGCCGGAAGAGCCCGAGGACGAGATCATCGTCGCCGAGGAGGAAGACGAGGCGCCGGCCCAGGCCGAACAGCCGCGCCACGCCCAACAGCCGCAGCATCAGCAGCCCAAATCCGGCGAGGACGGCGAAGGCCGCGATCGCAAACGCCGCAAGCGCCGCAGGCGGCGTGGCGGCAAGGACCGCGACCGCGAGCATGGCGCCCCAACCGACGGCGCTTCCCTCGCCACGTCCGATGACGGTTTCTCCGCGTCGGAAGGCGTGGCGAACCATGGCGATGCCGAGGTAGACGACGAGGCTGCGGTCGCCGCAACCGAGACCGTCGAAACGGCGGAAGCGTCCGACGATGGCCAGGGCAAGAAGCGTCGGCGCGGCAAGCGCGGCGGCAAGCGCAACCGTCGCGAAGACGGTGAAGGCGAGACCGAGGCGGAAGCCGGCGAAACGACCGAGCCCGCCGAAGCTGATGCTTCGCTAAGCGAGCCTGCGTCGATCGAGCCGGTGGCTGCCACCGCCGTCGAACAACCCGCGGCTACCTTGAGCGACGAGGTGCCAAGCACCGAGAAGCCCAAGAAACCGCGTCGCGCAGCCAAGCCGAAGAAGGCGGCCGCCGAAACCGTCGCCGAGGAGCCGACCGCGGAACTGGCCGTGCAGGCACCGGCCGAAACGCCAGCCACGGCATCGGACGAGGCAGCGGTCGCCGAGGAGACGCCGAAGGCTCGGCCATCCCGCCGCAAGGCGGCAGCCGCTGATACGCCTGTCGTACCGGTGGTTTCCTCGACCGTCGCCGATGAGCCTGAAGTCAAGACCGAAGAAAAGCCGAAGCGTGCCGGCTGGTGGCAGCGGAAAGGCTTTTTCTAAGCTTTTCAAATCGTTGAATTGAATCTTCGACAAAAAAATCCCGCGCCGATCGAAATGAACGGCGCGGGATTTTTCTTATCGGCAGGTCACGTTTCTAAGGCGCGAAGATCGACCAGTTCATCATCCTGGCGAGTTTTTCCAGCGCGATCGAACCCAGCTTGGAATTGCCGTTGGCGTTGAGGCCGGGCGACCAGACGGCGAGCGAGGCGACACCCGGCACGATGCCCAGTATGCCGCCGCCAACGCCGCTCTTGCCGGGGATGCCGACGCGGAAAGCGAAATCGCCAGAGCCATCATAGTGGCCGCAGGTCAGCATCATGGCGCCGATGCGCCGCGCCCGCTCCGCCGACACCACGGAATGCCCGGTCGCCGGGTTCTTGCCGCCATTGGCGAGGAAGCGGCCGGCCATTGCCAATTGCCGGCAGCTCATGGCAATGGCGCAATGGTGGAAGTAGACGCCCAGCGCCAGTTCCGGCGCATGATGGAGATTGCCGAAGGATTTCATGTAGTTGGCGAGCGCGAAATTGCGGTAACCAGTGGCACGTTCGGAAGCCGCGACCTCGCGATCGATGATGATCGTCTCGTCGTCGGCGAGGAACTGGATGAAGCGCAGTATCTCGCCGATCGCCTCGCGCGGCTGGTGACCGGCAAGCAGGATGTCGGAAATGACGATGGCACCGGCATTGATGAACGGATTGCGCGGAATGCCGTTCTCATGCTCGAGCTGGACAATCGAGTTGAACGGGTTGCCGGAGGGCTCGCGCCCCACCCGCTTCCACAGCGCATCGCCGACATTGCCGAGCGCCAGCGTCAGCGTGAACACCTTCGAGATGCTCTGGATCGAAAACGCCTGGTCGGCATCGCCGGCCACGAGCGTGCGGCCATCATTGGTAACGGCCGCGATGCCGAATTTCTTCGGGTCGACCTTGCCCAGTTGGGGAATATAGGTCGCGACATCGCCGCGATCGATGCGTTCCGCCATTTCCGCCGCGACTTCCGCCAATGCTTGATCAAGTTTGGGGGCCTGTTCGAGTTCCGGCATGACGCTACCTCAACCAGCGTTCGATGCGCGCCATCGCCTCGACCATGTCGTCGTGGCTGCCGGCGTAGGAAAACCGCATCGTGCGGTGCCCCGCCCGGGTGTCGAAGTCGCGGCCGGGTGTCGCTGCAACATGCGCCTCGGCAAGCATCCTGCGGGCGAAGACCATGCTGTCGTTGCTGTGCCGGGTGACATCGCAAAAGGCATAGAAGGCGCCATCCATGGGCGCCGCCAGGGGAAAACCCAGCTCCGGCAAACGCTTCATCAAGAGCTCGCGATTCCAGGCATAGCGTCCCTTCACCGCCTCCAGTTCCTCGGTTGCGGCAAAAGCCTCGATCGCCGCAATCTGCGACAGCTCCGGCGGCGAGATGTAGAGGCTCTGGGCGATGCGCTCGACCGGCCGCACGAGTTCTTCCGGCAAAACCATCCAGCCGATGCGCCAGCCGGTCATGCAGTAGTATTTCGAGAAGGAGTTGATAACCGTCACGCTGCCGCTGAAGGCGAGTGCCGTGGTGTCGGGGGCGCCATAGGCCAGCCGATGGTAGATCTCATCGGAAATGACGGCGATGCCGAGCGATTCCGCCGTGGTGATCAGCGTCGCCAGCTCGTCGGCTGGGATGACGGCGCCCGTCGGATTGGCCGGACTTGCAAACAGCACGCCCGTCAGCGGCGCCTCGCGATGCGCGGCTTCCAGATGGCCAGCATGCAGATAAGCCGCGTCGCCGAGTTCGATTTCAACCACGTCGATGCCAAGGGCTGCCATGATGTTGCGATAGGCGGGGTAGCCGGGCGCGGCGATGGCGACCCGGTCGCCCGGGTCGAACATCGCCAGGAAGGCGAGATTGAAGGCCGCCGACGATCCGGTGGTCACCGCGATCCGGCCGGGGTCGACATCAAGGCCATAATGATCCGCGTAATGCCCGGCGATCGCCTTGCGCAGCGGGGCCAGACCCAAGGTGTCGGTATAGCCTATGCGTCCAACCTCCAGCGCCTTGGCGGCGGCGGCGCGAACCCGTACGGGCGCTGGATCGGATGGCTGGCCGACCGCCATGGAAATCACCGGTATGCCCAGGACCTTCAGCCGGTTCGCTTCGGCCAGCACATCCATGGCGTGGAACGGCTCGACATTGCCGCGATGGGAGAGCGAAACGACCATTTTTACCCCTGTCCCGAGGATTGAGCGCGCCAGGTCCTGACGCATGCGCCGCACAAATGCCCGATTGATGTGAGGATCACAAGTTGAGGAAGTTTTTCAGGCGCCGACTTTTCATCTTTCGCCCGCTCGTCTACCAGTGGACACATTATGTTGAGCCGACCCAGATCGACGATTGCCCGGGCAGCGCGTGTCTTCGCAACGGTTTCGCTTGGCGCCGCGGTTGCGGTTGCGGGTTCGCAGACCGCCTTCGCCCAAGGCGTGCCAGTGGTCCGCGACGCCGAGATCGAAGCCCTGGTGCGCGATTATGCGCGGCCGATCTTCAGGGCCGCCGGGCTGGCGAATGATGGCATCGACATCGTGCTGGTCAATGATTCCAGCTTCAACGCCTTCGTCACCGGGCGCCGGCTGTTCATCAACACCGGCGCGTTGATGACGGCTGAGACGCCGAACGAAATCATCGGCGTCATCGCACACGAAGCCGGGCATATCGCCGGCGGCCACCAGCAGAAACTGCGCGACCAGCTCGAACGCGCCAAGACCATGGCCATCATCGCCACCTTGCTCGGTGCCGGCGCGATCGTTGCCGGTGCGACCACGAACAGCCGCGGCCTTGCCGGCGCCGGCATGGGCGTGGCGGCCGGCGGCGGCGAGATGGCGCAGCGCAGCATCCTCGCGTATCAGCGCACCGAGGAAATCACGGCCGACCGCTCGGCCATCACCTATCTCAATGCCACCGGCCAGTCCGGCATGGGCATGCTGAAGACCTTCCACCGCTTCCAGACCGCGCTATCGCTGTCGGGCGCGCAGGTCGATCCCTACCGGATCAGCCACCCGATGCCGCAGGACCGCATCGCCAACCTCGAGGTGCTGGTCAAACAGAGCCCCAACGTCGACAAGATCGACGCGCCGGCACTGCAGCAGCGCCACGACATGATGCGGGTGAAGATTGCCGTCTACATGGAAGGCCAGGCCGCCGCGACGCGGCTGATGCAAAAGATGCGGGGCAGCATGGCGGCGCTGTATGGCGATGCCCAGTCCACCTATCTCTACGGCAACATCGCCGCGGCGCTCACCAAGACCAACGCCCTGATCAAGGCGCAGCCCAAGAATGCCTACTTCCAGGAGCTGCGCGGCGATATTCTGATGAAAGCCAACAAGCCCGCGGATGCTGCCGACGCTTATTCCAAAGCGGTCAGCCTCGACCCGGCACGGTCCGGCCTGCTGCCTGTCTCGCTTGGCCAGGCGCTGATGGCGGTCGGCACGCCCGACTCGCTCAAGAAAGCTGTCGTGCAGATCAACAATGGCCTGGGCCGCGACAAGGAAAACTCCACCGGATATCGCTATCTGGCGCAGGCTTATGGGGAGCTGGGAGACATACCGGGCGCGGAGCTTGCCACCGCCGAAGGCCATTTCTATTCCGGCAACTACAAGGATGCGAAGATCTTCGCCATGCGGGCGCAACAGCAGATGAAGCGCGGCGAGCCGCGCTGGATACGCGCCCAGGACATCATAAACTACAAATCGTCAGGCAAGAGCCAGTAATCTCATGAACCTTCCGGCCGCGTGCTGCGACACAGCCAGACCGGAAAACAGGCAGAAGGAACGACAACGATGAAAAAGGCACTGCTGCTGGGCACCACGGGGGTTGCGGTCGCCCTTGCCATGCTGGCTTTCGGTTTCGTGGCCGGCAGTCCTCAGGTTGCGAAGGCCGGAACGGCACAGGCTGTCCAGACGGCTCAGCCTGTCCAGACGGCGGCCGATACCAAAATCGACCGCACCGAGGTCGAGGGAATCATCCGCGACTATCTCCTGAAGAATCCGGAAGTGCTGCTGGAAGTGCAGGACGCGCTCGAGGCCAAGCAGAAGGAGGAACAGCGGCTCGCGGCACTGGGCGTCATCAAGAACGCCAAGGACCAGATCTTCAATTCCACCTTCGACGGCGTCGTCGGCAACCCGAACGGCAAGGTCACGATCGTCGAATTCTACGACTACAATTGCGGCTTCTGCAAACGCGCCATCGAGGACATGCGGGCGCTTACCAAGTCCGATCCGGACCTGCGTTTCGTGCTCAAGGAATTCCCGATCCTCGGTCCGGATTCGCAGAAGGCGAGCGTCGTCTCGATGGCGTTTCACCTGATGATGCCGGAGAAATACGGCGAGTTCCACAATGCGCTGCTCGGCGGCCAGGGGCGCGCCACCGAGGCAACCGCGATCAAGATCGCGCTTTCGCTCGGCGCCGACGAGGCGACATTGCACGAGAAGATGAAGGACCCATCGATCACCGAGGCCTTCACCAAAACTTACGATCTTGCCAACAAACTGCAGATCACCGGAACCCCGTCCTACGTCGTCGGCAACGAGGTCGTGTTCGGGGCGCTCGGGCAGGAAGTGCTTGCCGAAAAGATCGAGGCGGCGAAAGCCGCGCTTTGAGCGGCAAGCGGTTTTCTTCACGGGCGCATTTCGGCCTGTTGTGGACAGTGAAAGAACGCACTTGCGCTCTTTCCGCGGGCGACTATGCCCGGTATAGAGGCCCAGCGCGCCGGCTTGACGCCGGCGCCGGAAAAGGTCGGTTTTTTTGAAAACGGTTTTTGTCCTGAACGGTCCCAATCTCAACGCGCTCGGCAAGCGCGAGCCGGGCATCTATGGCGGCAAGACGCTTGCCGCGATCGCCGACGACTGCAAGCAGGCAGGTGCGTCGCTTGGGATCGAGATCGATTTCCGTCAGTCGAACCATGAGGGCGATCTTGTCGACTGGATCCAGGAGGCCGGCGACAAAGCCGCCGGCATCGTCATCAACCCAGGCGCCTATAGCCATACCTCGATCGCGATCCACGACGCCATCCGTTCGGTCGCGCCATTGCCGGTCGCCGAAGTTCACCTTTCCAACATCCACGCGCGGGAACCGTTCCGCCACGTCTCCATGGTCGCGCCGGTCGCTGTCGGCATGATCTGTGGCTTTGGGCCGCTCGGCTACACGCTGGCGCTGCAAGCGCTGGCCGCACGCCTATGACCGGCCAACAAACAGAAGGCTCGAAAATGTCGATAAAGAAGACCGGTGTTGACCAGCAACTGATCCGCGATCTGGCGGGCATACTGAACGACACCAACCTGACAGAGATCGAGGTGGAACTCGGCGACCTGAAGGTACGGGTGTCGCGGCAGGCGCCCGCCGTTCACGCGATTGCGGCCCCGCAGCCCACCTATGCACCAACGGCAACCCAGCCCGCGGCCGCCCCGGCGGCGGTCGACGTGTCGAAAAACGCGGTGACCTCGCCCATGGTCGGCACCGCCTATCTGGCGCCGTCGCCGGACGCAAAGCCGTTCATCGAGGTCGGCCAGAAGATCAAGGAAGGCCAGACGCTGCTGATCATCGAGGCGATGAAGACGATGAACCAGATCCCCTCGCCGCGCGCGGGCACGGTGACGGCGATCCTGTTCGAGGACGCGACGCCGGTGGAATACGGCATGCCGCTCGTCGTGATCGAGTAGAGCGGACCTGATGTTCCAGAAGATCCTCATCGCCAATCGCGGCGAAATCGCGCTCCGGGTGCTGCGCGCCTGCAAGGAACTTGGCATCCAGACGGTGGTGGTGCATTCGACCGCCGACGCTGACGCCATGCATGTCAGGCTCGCCGACGAAAGCGTGTGCATCGGTCCGCCGCCGTCGCGCGACAGCTATCTCAACATCCACCAGATCGTCGCGGCCTGTGAGATCACCGGCGCCGACGCCGTGCATCCGGGCTATGGCTTCCTGTCGGAGAACGCCAAGTTCGCCGACATTTTGGCGGCGCACAACATCACCTTCATCGGCCCGTCCGGCGACCACATCCGCATCATGGGCGACAAGATCGAGGCCAAGCGCACGGCAAAACGCCTCGGCATTCCGGTTGTGCCCGGTTCCGACGGTGCGGTGACCGAGGAAAAAGAAGCCAGGCGCATCGCCGCCGAGATTGGCTATCCCGTCATCATCAAGGCGTCGGCCGGCGGCGGCGGACGCGGCATGAAAGTAGCGCATACGGAGGCAGACCTCGAAATCGCACTGCAGACGGCACGCTCGGAAGCGGGCGCGGCCTTCGGCGACGACGCGGTCTACATCGAGAAATACCTGGAGAAACCGCGCCACATCGAGGTGCAGGTGTTTGGCGACGGCTTCGGCGGCGGCGTGCATTTCGGCGAGCGCGACTGCTCGCTGCAGCGGCGCCACCAGAAAGTCTGGGAAGAGGCCAATTCGCCGGCGCTCAACGCCGAGGAGCGGTCCCGCATCGGCGGTATCTGCGCCAAGGCGATCGCCGATCTCGGCTATTCGGGCGCCGGCACCATCGAGTTCCTGTACGAGAACGGCGAGTTCTATTTCATCGAGATGAACACGCGCCTGCAGGTCGAGCATCCGGTGACGGAGGCGATCACCGGCATCGATCTGGTCCACGAGCAGATCCGCGTCGCGTCCGGCGGCGGCCTTTCGGTCAAGCAGGAAGACATCAAGTTCAACGGCCACGCCATCGAATGCCGTATCAACGCCGAGGATCCCCGCACTTTCACCCCCTCGCCCGGCACGATCACGCATTTTCACACGCCAGGCGGCCTCGGCATCCGCGTCGATTCCGGCGTCTATTCGGGCTACAAGATCCCACCCTACTATGACAGCCTGATCGGCAAGCTGATCGTGCATGGCCGCAACCGCGTCGAATGCATGATGCGGCTGCGGCGGGCGCTCGACGAATTCGTCGTCGACGGGATCAAGACGACGTTGCCGCTGTTTCGCGATCTCGTCGGCAATGCCGACATCGCCAATGGCGACTACGACATCCACTGGCTGGAAAAATATCTGGCCAAGGGCGAATAGCCTCAACTTGCCGCTATAATGACGCGATGACCCGTCCCTACGCGCCAGGCTATCGCATCCCAACCGACCTTCTGCTCAAGGCATACGCCTCGGGCGTCTTCCCCATGGCCGAAAGTGCTGGTGACCCAGAAGTCTTCTGGGTGCGGCCGGAGACGCGCGGCATCATCCCGCTCGACGATTTTCACACACCCAAAAGCCTGAAGAAGACGATCCGCAGGCACCCGTTCGAAATCCGTTTCGATTTCGATTTCGAGGCGACGATCGATGGCTGCGCCGAAAAGCGCGAGGAGCGCCGCTCTACCTGGATCAATGCGCCGATCCGCGAAGCCTATGTGCAACTGCACCGCATGGGTCATTGCCACTCGGTCGAGGCCTGGCGCGAGGGGCGTATGGTCGGCGGCCTCTATGGCGTCTCGCTCGGGCGCGTGTTCTTTGGCGAAAGCATGTTTTCCAAAGAGACGGACGCGTCGAAGACCTGCCTGGTGCATCTCGTCGAGCGCCTGAAGGCACGCGGCTTCGCGCTGCTCGATACGCAGTTCACGACAGAGCACCTCAAGCGTTTCGGCGCGGTCGACGTGCCGCGCGGCAAATACGAAAAGATGCTGGCAGATGCGCTGAAAGGCGAAGCAGTCTTTTTTCCGTAGGATCAGGCCCTACTTGGGCGGCGCCTCGATCGGCGTCTGTGCATGAAACATCATCTTCCAGCCGTTGACGCGATGGACGTAGCCGGTGCTGACCAGCGCCGCATAGGGCTCGCCATTTTCGCGCGTCGCATGCGCTTCATAGGTCAGCATGACGATATCGCTGCCGGGTTCGATTATTCCCTTGAGTTCGATGTCGAGGTCGCGCCAGCGGTTGGGTTTGGCTGCGGTCTTGGCCAGATCGGCATTGTCCATGGCCTGTGCCATCTGTGGAAATGCCACAAGGCATTCGGTGTCGACATTGGCAGCATAGTAGGCAGTGTCGCCCGTCCAGAACCCCTTTTCGAGCTCCAGCAACTCGGCCTTGTTGGCCATGATCCGCTTGCTGTCCGACATTGGCGTATCCTCAACGCGCGTGGTAGTGGTCCAACGCGCGCCAGCCATGGCGGTTCCAAGAGATCAGTTGGTGTCCGTCGTAGCCGGTTCCACGGCGTCGTCGGGCTGTGCCGCGTCGGGAGCGACCGGGGGCTTTGGCTTGGTCGCGGCTGGCTTCGACGCGTCGGCTTTCGCCCCATCGGCCTTGGTCGAGCCACTCTTGCCAGCATCGGGCGCCGGCACATCCGACTTCTGCTTGCATTCCTTCAGCCAGACGTCATAGACGGCATGTTCGACGGCGTTGAGCCCCGGACTTTCCGCAAACATCCAACCGGTGAAGATACGGCGGATCTTGCGGTCGAGCGTGATCTCGTCGACCTCGACGAAAGAATCGGTTTTCGGCTGTTCGTTCTGCGGCCGGGAATAGCAGACGCGCGGCGTTACCTGCAGGGCGCCGAACTGCACCGTCTCGTCGATATAGACATCGAAGGTGATGATGCGGCCGGTGATCTTGTCGATGCCGGCGAACTCGGCGACCGGGTTGGTGATGCGATCCGATCCCGCGGGCGCCGCCGGCGCCGGGGCGGCGGGCGCGGGTGAAGCCGCAAAGGCGATGGTGCTGACGGCGAGGCTGGCTGCTAACGTCAGGCCGCCCGTCGATATCGGGTTGAAAAAGCTCATGCAGGGGTACCGGTGGTTCGCGCCCAGGTGATTCCGTCGATCGCCAAGGCTAGTCGCCGTTTTCTGATCAGCAAGCAGCTAAACACCAATTGTGGCGATAAAGGACCGGCCTGCACCTTACCTTTGCAACTCGCGCCGTTACGACCCCGGCGTCCAGGCGTCGTAGTCGCCGGTGACCTGCGGGCGGTGTTGATTGGTCAGCACCGAGCCCTTCGGACGATAGGCCGATGGCGTGCCGGTCAGATTGGGTAAATGCGGCTTTTGCCAGTCGCGCGGCCGGTAGTCATCGCTGGGGGGAGCGATATCGACACGATGGTGAATCCAGCCGTGCCAGCCCGGCGGAATGGCCGAAGCTTCCGAATAGTTGCGGTAGATGACCCAGCGACGCGTGCGGCCTTCCGAATCGATACCGCCTTCGTAATAGACATTGCCGGCCTCGTCCTGGCCGACCCTCTTGCCGTAGCGCCATGTGTGCAGGCGCGTTCCCAGCGTCTGGCTGTTCCACCAGGTAAAAAACTGCGTCAGGAAAGTCTTCATCTCAGAACCCTCGCGCTGGCGGCGCCCGTTTCCTGCTTATGGCGTCAGGCCTTCGCGAAGGCAAGGGTTTTGCCACGGGGAGCACGCAAATGGCGCGCCAGGGGCCCGACACCAGCCTGTGATCCCCGGGGGTGACCGGATGCGCGCTTGCCAAGCCTTGCCGCTCTTTCTAAAGCTCTGCGCGCCCATGCGAAAATCCTGTCCCGCTGGGGCTGAAGGAGGCGACGATTGGCCACGCAATTGCCGACCACCGATATTCGCGTCGGCGCCGACCTGATTCGCCGTCGCAAGGGCGGCACGCCGATCGTCTGCCTCACCGCCTACACCTATCCGATCGCCCGCCTGCTCGATCCCCATGTCGACCTGCTCCTGGTCGGCGACAGCGTCGCCATGGTCGTGCATGGCCACGAGACGACGCTGGGCGCCTCGCTGGAGATGATGATCGCGCACGGCCAAGCCGTGATGAGGGGCTCGGCCCGGGCCTGCGTGGTCGTCGACATGCCGGCCGGCAGCTATGAGGGGTCCGCCGTGCAAGCCCTGGCCTCGGCACGGCGCATCGTCGGCGAGACCGGCTGCCAGGCGGTGAAGCTCGAAGGCGGCGTCGACATGGCTCGTCAGATTGCCGCGATCGTGGCCGCCGATATCCCGGTCATGGGCCATATCGGCCTGCAGCCTCAATCGGTGAAAAAGGATGGCGGCTACAAGATCAAGGGCCGCACGGACGAGACTGTAGCCGCCCTGATCGCCGACGCGCTGGCGGTCGAGAAGGCCGGCGCGTTCTCGGTGGTCATCGAAGGTACGATCGAGACGGTCGCCGCCGACATCACCCGCCGCATAGCCATTCCAACCATCGGCATCGGCGCCAGCGACGATTGCGACGGCCAGATCCTGGTCGTCGACGACATGGTCGGGCTGACGGTCGACCGCGTGCCGAAATTCGTCAAGCAATACGCCGACCTGCGCAGCGTGATCACGCATGCCGCGGAGCGCTACGCATCGGAGGTGCGGGATCGCGTTTTCCCCGGGCCCGCCCACGTCTTTTCAAAAACCAACGGCGGGGATGACGCGTGAGCCGGCCCCACGTCGTCGACAGCGTTGCCGCGCTTCGCGCGCGAATCCGCGACTGGCGGCGCGACGGACAACGCATCGCCATGGTGCCGACCATGGGCGCCTTGCATGACGGGCATCTTTCGCTGGTCAAGATCGCCCTCGAAAGGGCTGATCGTTGCGTGGTGTCGATCTTCGTCAACCCGACGCAGTTCGCACCGACCGAGGATCTCGACAAGTACCCGCGCCAGTTGGCCCGCGACCTCGACAAGCTGGCCGCGGTCAAAACCGACCTTGCCTTCACGCCCGGTGTCAGCGAGATGTATCGCGCAGGCTTTGCCACGAAGATCTCGGTAGGCGGCCCCTCAGCCGGGCTCGAAACGGACTTTCGCCCCACCTTTTTCGACGGCGTCGCCACGGTGGTGGCCAAGCTTCTCCTGCAGGCCGCACCCGACTTCGCCATCTTTGGCGAAAAGGATTACCAGCAGCTTTGCGTCGTCAGGCAGCTTTGCCGCGACCTCGACCTGCCCGTCGAGATCATCGGCGCGCCGACCATACGCGACGCGCATGGCCTCGCCATGTCGTCACGCAACGCCTATCTCGATGAAGCCGAACTCCAGATCGCTCGCCAATTCAACGTCATTCTGCGCAAGGCAGCTGCCGCGCTGGCGGCGGGCGCAGGACAGGAGGAAACGATCGCCGAAGCAGGCCGCGTGTTGGTCGCGACCGGCTTCCAGGCGGTGGATTATGTCGAGGCCCGCGACAGCCTGACACTCACGCCATGGCGGCGCGACCGCGCGGGCCGCGTTCTCGCCGCCGCCTGGCTGGGAAAAACCAGGCTGATCGACAATGTGGAAGTTCCTACTGCCTGACCGGCGTTCGTTCTCTCGATCAAGTCGAAGGCTCGCCCCGCCGAAGCCAAGGCACGGGGAAACCGAACCGCTGATAAGTCACCGCCGCGTTCGCGCTGGCCAGGCTTCATCCGTCTGGCTTCTGGCTCCCAGCCTATTCCTCGGTCGGCATATGCAGGTACATCGACTGAATGCCGACCCTGCCCGGCCCGGTGAAGCGGTTGACGATGAAATTCAAGTTGGCACCGAAGAAGCCGCTCGACAGCCGGTCGATCTTGGTCTCCATCCTGACCGAAGCATCCTTGAACAGCCACCCGCCGGGCTCGATGTCTATGATCTCGCCCGGAGCGAGCGTCTTTTCAAAAACGTTGCCATAGCCGTGCAGCCAGACGATGCCGTCACCGGTATCGCCGCGAAACCGGTCGATGAAGAAGCCGCTCTGGCCGAACAGCATCGTCGCCAGGCCGCGTACACGCTCGAACGTGTAGTCGACATTGCTGGTGGCGGCTAGAAACTGGTGCTCGCGGACCTGGATCTCCTCGCCTCGCCGCAGGTGAATCGGCACGATGTGACCCGGCCCATCACGGCTGAAGGCGATGATGCCCGCCCCCGACGCCTCGGTGACGAAGATCTGCATGCCGGCCATCATGCGCTTCAGCGCGCCCTTCAGCGATTTCAGGCCGATGGTGATTGTGGAATTCTTCCACAGCAGGATGTGGTGCTCGAAATAGACAGGCATCCGCGTCACATCGACGGAAAGCACGGGCACCAGTTCGCCCGCTATGTGATAGGTGACGCCACCAAAGGTTTCATCCGACACCTCGGTCGGCATCAGTTCCGGCAGACTTGGCATGGTTCCCCCCAAAGCCATCGTTGTGTCGGTTTATTCCGGCTTCACACGGGTCGGCCTAGGCAGCTTTGGTGCCGGACACCAGGGCCGTCAAACGAAAACAGATCCCGTGACGCGCGCTCGCGCGAAGGTGATCACGCTGCCACGGTGCTCAGGCGGCAAGTACCCGTTCATAGATCAGCGCCGGGATGGCAGAACTGGCGGAGCCGCAATTCTCGGTGCGGCCGATCTGGACGAAGCCGTTGGCCTGATAAAAGGCAACGGCGCGGGTGTTCTTCTCTTCCACTTCGAGCCGAATGCGGTGAGCTTCCGGAAAACTCTCGATGATCTCGTCGAGGAGCATGCCGCCGATACCGCGGCCCTGCAGCGAGGGAAGCACATAGAGCTGCCTGAGCATGACCACGCCGCCGCCATCGACGGCTTCGGCAAACGCCATGCCGCCAATGCGCTTGCCGTCATCGGCAACGAGGAACTCGCTGCTCGGCTTTGCCAGCCTGGCCTTCAACGAGGCGATGGAGTGCCATTCATTGGTGATTTCGGTGACCCGCTCCGCGCCATAGATGGCGTCATACGTCGCATGCCAGGTCTCGACCAGCAACGCCCGGACGGCTGCGAGGTCGCGATCCCCGGCGGTGCGAACGAACATGCTTTTACTCGATACCGAGCTTGCCCTTGACGAGGTCGTTGACGGCCTGCGGATTGGCCTTGCCGCCAGTCGCCTTCATCACCTGGCCGACGAACCAGCCGGCCATGGTGGGCTTGGCGCGAGCCTGCTCGACCTTGTCGGGATTGGCCGCGATCACCTCGTCAACCGCCTTCTCGATGGCCCCGGTATCGGTGACCTGCTTCATGCCACGGCTTTCCACCAGCTGGCGCGGATCCCCACCCTCGTTCCAAACGATCTCGAACAGGTCCTTGGCGATCTTGCCGGAGATGGTGCCTTCCTTGATCAGATCGATGACAGCGCCAAGCTGGTCTGGCGAAACCGGAGCGGATTCAATGTCCTTGCCGGCCTTGTTGAGAGCACCCAGCAGATCGTTGATGACCCAGTTGGCGGCGAGCTTGCCGTCGCGACGGGCCGCCACCTTCTCGAAATAATCGGCGATCGGCTTTTCCGACACCAGGATCGCGGCGTCGTAGGTCGAGAGGCCGAGCGAGGAGATCAGCCGCAGCTTCTTGTCGTCGGGCAGTTCCGGCAATTCCTTGGCCAGCGTATCGACATAGGCCTGGTCGAATTCCAGCGGCAGAAGGTCGGGATCGGGGAAGTAGCGATAGTCGTGCGCCTCTTCCTTGGAGCGCATCGAGCGCGTCTCGCCCTTTACGGCGTCGAACAGCCGCGTTTCCTGGTCGATCCTGCCGCCATCCTCGATGATGGCGATCTGCCGGCGCGCCTCGTAGTCGATGGCCTGGCCGATGAAGCGGATCGAGTTCATGTTCTTGATTTCGCAGCGGGTGCCGAATTCGCCACCTGGCCGGCGTACAGAGACATTGACGTCGGCGCGCAACGAGCCTTCGTCCATGTTGCCGTCGCAGGTGCCGAGATAGCGCATGATGGTCCGCAGCTTGGTCACATAGGCCTTGGCCTCATCGCCGGAGCGCATGTCGGGTTTCGACACGATCTCCATCAGCGCCACGCCGGAGCGGTTGAGGTCGACATAAGACATGGTCGGGTGCTGGTCGTGGATCGACTTGCCGGCATCCTGCTCCAGGTGCAGGCGCTCGATGCCAACCTCGATGTCCTCGAACTCGCCCTGGCGGTCGGGGCCGACCGAGACGATGACCGTGCCCTCGCCAACGATCGGCTGCTTGAACTGCGAGATCTGGTAGCCCTGCGGCAGGTCCGGATAGAAATAATTCTTCCGGTCGAAGACCGACTTGTGGTTGATCTGCGCCTTCAACCCCAGGCCGGTGCGGATCGCCTGCTTGACGCATTCCTCGTTGATGACGGGCAGCATGCCTGGCATCGCCGCATCGACAAGGCTGACATTGGCATTGGGCGCGGCACCGAACGCGGTCGAAGCGCCGGAGAACAGCTTTGCTTCCGAGATGACCTGTGCGTGCACCTCGAGGCCGATGATGATCTCCCAGTCGCCGGTGGCGCCGGATATCAGGCGTTTTGCGTCAGGGGTGCGAGTGTCGATGATGCTCATTGTGGCCTACGGACTGAAGTGCATTAATGCAACTTCGCTAGTGCAAACCGCCAAAAGAGACAAGCGCAAAGCCGCGGGCGCAAACCCGGGGGTTGGCCTCTTCGACCGCTTTCGCCTGTATCCGTTCGTCTCAATGGAGAGTGGATGTCCACTTACGCGCAGTCCCGGTGAGGCCCTGACCTCGTAGCGAGGCAGGGCAGAAAACCTGAAACCCCGTGCCGCGAAGCTTCGCGGCGCGGTATTTTTCGTTTTCCGGGAACTCTTCACATGGATACTTCGCGCATTGAACAGCGCATCCTGCACCTGCTCGCGCAGGGCGGACGCATTGAAATCGAAAGGAACGACAAGAAACGGATCGCCTCGGTCAAATGCCTGACCCGCGACGGCTGGCATTACCCCGGCGTCGATCTCGACCTGTTTCGAAAATTGAAACGCAAGAAGGCGGTTTCGTCGTCCGGCGGCGGGCCCTACCGCATCACGAGGCGCGGGCTCGAACTCGTTCGCTCCGAACTCGACAACAGGTAGCCTTGGTGCCGCCGGCCGGCACCCGGCCGGCGGTTGCCGACCGCTTAGGCGGTGGCGATGTAGGCCCGGATTTCCTCGGCCTCGCGCTCGACGTCCTCGATGCGGCGCTTGACCACGTCGCCGATGGATACGATGCCATCGAGCAGGCCGTCCTTTTCCACCGGGAGATGGCGGAAGCGGCCCCTGGTCATGATCTCCATCACCTCGTTGACGGTGTGGTTTTCGTTGCAGATCTTCACCTTCGGCGTCATCGCCGAGCGCACAGCTATATCGAGCGCGGCACCGCCTTCCCTGGCTACCACGCGCACGATGTCGCGCTCCGAAAGGATGCCGACGATCTTGCGATCGCCATTGGTGATGACCAGCGCGCCGATCCTGTGCTCGGCAAGGATGCGGATGGCTTCGCTCAGTTTTTCGTTCGGCCCGAGCGTCAACACGTCATGGCCTTTTTGCTCGAGAATGGCCTTAACCGTCATGGCGTCCTCCTCTACTTTGCCAACCGGTTCCTGCCCTGACCGGCTTTCACATAAGAGTGAACATCGTGCGCCGTGATCGGTTGCATTTCAAGCCCGGTCGGAGGTCTCCCATTCGGGCGCTTGCCATGTCCCGTCGAACCAGCGCAGGCCGAAGAAGCCCGCGACAAAGCCGCCGATATGGGCCTCCCAGGCGACCTGGCCATCCACGCCGGGCGCGAAGCCGAGAAGGCCGGTGGCCAGATTGATGATCATCCACATGGCCAGGAAGATGACGACGCCGCGCGAGCGCAGCACGACCCCGACCGGCAGCACCGGGCCGGCGAAAGCAGCCTTGCCGGCCGAGCGGTCGGTGCGGAAGCCAAAGCGCGCCGCAGCCCCCATCATCCCCGATATGGCGCCCGATGCGCCGACCAGCGGCGCTTCTCCGTACGGATGCATCGCCCAGAAGAGCGCCACCGAAGCCAACCCGGTGGCGGCAAAGAACAACGCGAACCGAAGCGCGCCGAGCCGATTGGCCAGCGGCGAGCCGAAGGCGGCAAGCCAGACCATGTTGATGGCGATATGGGCAAAGCCGCCATGCATGAAGGCATAGGTGAAAGGCCGAGTGAAGAGAAACCAGTCGAACCCGTACCGGCCGGTATAGAGGACCGGAATGAAAGCTCCGTCATAGAGCAGCGTCATCTGCTGGGCGTCGTTCAGCGCATATTGCTGCAGCAGGTAGACGACCGCGCAGATGCCGATCACCGCCAGCACGATCGGCGGCAGATTGAACACCGGCTCACGCACCGGTGGCGGCATGGTCTCGGCCGGTTCGGGCTCGGACGGATTTTGCTGTTCGCTCATCTGCAATCGCACTCGATGCTGGTTCGACTGGGCTGGTTCGACTGGGCTGGTTCGACTGGGCTGGTTCGACTGGGCTGGTTCGGTCTGGCGAGCATCTAGATCACCGCCGATGGAACCGCAAACGGCGAATCGTCCCGCTCCGAATCAAAGGGGCGAATCAAAAAAGAAGCCGTCCAAGGTTTCCCCTGAACGGCCGGTCGAGCCCCTGCTCCCCTAAAACTCTTGACTGAAGTGCTGCCGATCGTCGCGAAACGATCGCTTCTGGAGTGGTTTTGGTGTGCCACGCGGCGGCCCAGGGCGCAACGTAAACCAGTTGTTAACCTTAACGGCCCCGACCCGTGAACAAGTGTTAACGACGCTGGCACGCTTCCTGCTCCCCAACGCATGTAGGTCATCGGAGGGCGCCCTTCTGTTCACCGATGGGACATCAGACGACAGAATGCGCGGAGCTTTGTAGTATGAACCAAAACGGATCGATCACGCTGTTCCACTATTGGAACCGCCTGCGTGACGGACGCCCCGCTCCGAAGCGATCGGAAGTCGAGCCGGCCGATATCAAGTCGCTGCTGGCCGACACGTTCATCCTCGAAAAGGACACGCGTGGGCAGCCTGTATTTCGCCTGGCCGGCACCAGGCTCTGCGCCTCCTACGGCCGCGAACTCAAGGGATTCTCCTTCCCGTCGCTGTGGCGGGAGAAGGATCAGAGGCTGGTTTCGCGGCTCATTCACGGGGTTTTCGAGCAGAAATCGGTCGTGCTGATCATTTTCGAGGGCTTCAGCCGCAACGGCCGCTCCAACAAGTTCGAATTGCTCGCCTTGCCGCTCGACGGCGGCATCGAAAATCCACGCTGCCTCGGCGTGATCAGCGCCGTGGAGAAGCCGTTCTGGCTGGGCGCGGATCCGATCACCGACGCCTTGATCGATTCCATCCGCGTCATCGACCCGGAGAAGGAACTGCTGAACAGCCGTCCGGCGATCAACGTTCCCTCGCTCGTTCCCGACGAGATCGAGGCGCCCGAAACGATCTCCGCGCTCGGTCGTGCCCGCCGCATCCGCCATCTCGTCGTTTTCGATGGCGGGCGGGACGAATAGTTGACGATCGCATGGTCTTGCAGGCTCGTTTTTCCCCTTTGTTAACCCGATTTGTTGTAGTTCTCTGCTGAAGTTCCTCGCATCCACGCGCGGGAATGCCAAACGGGGTGTAGGCAGTCATGAGGTCAGCGGCGGTCGACTACGCGCCGTCCCAAGCTGAAAGGCGTAACTTTCAGCGCGTCCGGGTCAAAATCTACGGACGTTTCATGCTGGAGGACCGCACCGAGCACCCATGCCAGGTGGTGGACATGTCGCCCGGCAACGTGGCGCTTCGCACCGACCGCATTGGCATGCCCGGCGAGAAAGTCATCGCCTATATCGACCATATCGGCCGCATCGAGGGTGTGCTGACACGCACGCTGCCGGATGGCTTCGCAATGACGGTGATCGCGTCCGACCGCAAGAAGGACAAACTCGCCGCGCAGTTGACATGGCTTGCCAACAAGCACGAACTCGACCTGCCGGAAGACCGCCGCCACGAGCGCGTCTCGCCCCGCAACCCGACGAGCGTGCTGCAGCTCACCGACGGCCGCCAGTATCAGTGCCGGATCATCGATCTGTCGCTGTCGGGCGCCGCGATCGAGATCGACGTGAAACCGGCGATCGGCGTCCAGGTCATGCTCGGCACGATGCGGGGTCAGATCGTCCGGCATTTCGAAGATGGCGTCGCCATCGAATTCGCCGTCATCCAGCGCCCCGAGACGCTCGATTCCGAATTCAACACGCCGCGCGCCTGATCGGGCCGCAAAGCATGCCCGTCAAGCCGGCCTCGCGGCCGGCTTTTTCGATTTCGGGGTGCGGCGATTGATAGGTCTTGGATGGCAGGTCGCCATAGTCGGAAATGGTCCGCGGGAGGCCGAATTTGCCGAAACCCCAGCGCAGCAATCCAACCAACTCAATACTAAAATGATTCAAATTTTATGTTTATTCTATAGACGTTTTACTTAAAATCTACTTCGGACCTTTGCGTCGAATAAATCCAGATGTGGCACTGTCTCCTTCGAACGGGGAGACTGAACAATGAAAAAAACGAGGGGCAAGCTATTGCTGATGGCAATGGCGATGCAGCTTTCCGCCTGGGGATCAGCATATGCCGCGGGACCGGCCTATATGCATACCGGCGGACGCACGACGCAGCCTGTTGGCCACTATGAATTCTGCCAACGCATCCCCGGCGAATGCAACGAGAAGACCGCCAAGGGGGCGCCTGTCGACCTGAGCCGCAAGCTCTGGGCGACGATCGTGAGCATCAACAATTCGGTCAACACCCGCATCAAGCCGCGCACCGACATGGAAAACTACGGTGCCGAGGAATACTGGGCCTACCCGGACAATGGCTATGGCGATTGCGAGGACTACGCGCTGGAAAAGCGCCGCGAGTTGATGGATGCGGGCGTGCCGGCCGGTGACCTCTTGATGACGGTTGCGCGCCAGCCGAATGGCGACGGCCACGCGGTGCTGACCGTGCGCACCAGCCTCGGCGAGTTCATCCTCGACAATCTTGAAACCAAGGTGCTGTCCTGGACGGACACCGACTACACCTATCTCAAGCGTCAATCCACGGAGAATTCCGGCGTTTGGGTGACGATCAACGACGGCCGTTCCGACGCGGTCGCCAGCGTCCGCTGAGGACGCCAATGAGATCAGGCGCGTTGCACGACGCGCTTAACGAGAAACCCGGTCGAGTCCCCACC
>NZ_JAIUIB010000019.1:0-25087 GCF_020165375.1 Mesorhizobium sp. BR1-1-4
CCCCGACAGACATTAGCGAGCGTGCAATTACCACGAGCCGGCGAACCAAGCTCTAATGTGACCCATCAAAGTTTATGTATTCCTTCCCCGCGGGCCGGTTTTTTCAATTCTTTTGCCGATCTCACTGTCCGCTGTTGCGGCCGGAACTTCTTCGTCGATCACGGTCACAGGCCCGACCAGCTGACCGAAAGATCTGCCGTTACCACCGCCCGCTGGGTTCCGCCGGCGGGATTTTTTGCTTCCGGCCGGGAACCGATCCTGTCGGCCCAAGTTCACTACTCGACGCCCCCGACAGAGGCGCCCGAGAGTTGTTCGGACAGTTTTCAAACAAGGCCCGCCACCGTTCCCTCAGTGGCGGGCTTTAGTGTGTTTAGCCGCGGCGAGGTGGATTTGAGTACCTACGTGAGACAGCGTATGGCTGAAATCAAAGATGATCCCTCGCGAGCTAAGGGCCGGCCTTCGCTAAGGCAGCTCTCCGCTGCCTCGCGGCTACTCGCGGTCCTGGGTTTCAGCAAGCGGTTGCTGATCCTTGTTCATCTGATGGATGGTGAGAGATCGGTGTCGGAGCTGGTCTCTTTGGTCGGTGGGACACAGTCCGCCCTTTCACAGCATTTGATCGATATGGCCAAACTCGGAATTGTCAAATCGCGAACCGAAGCCCAACGGCGGTTATATTCCTGCACGTCCGAGCAGGCGAAGATGCTCGTCGGCTTCCTCAGCAACCTCGCCGACGATGACAAACTCCCGGTGGGAAAAGGATCGGGAAAGAAGTCGTCTTCCTGGCGCCTCGGGTAAGCCGCAGACTGGCCGGCCTGAACAATCGCATACTCGTGGCCGACGCAGATCCAAGGGGGGCGTGATGCCGGAACTTGCCTCATGCGACATCGTGTTGGCGTTGGCCTGCCTTTCTGAATGCTCGCACCCTGTTTTCTCGGCGGCGCTGTTCGAGGCCGTGCCGTGATCGTTGGAGGCAATGCCGGAGATGGCGGCTTCCTGGGATCGGCCAAGGTGTTGCTAATATACAGCACCCCGGCTGCTTCTCGAGCGGCCTCGCTCGGACCGGCTTCCATCGGCGACCCGCTAGCGTCAAAATGACAGCGAACAATGCGAGACGGCGAAGATGGACAAGCAGCAAGATACCAGAACCATCGAGATGTGCTGCCTTCTAGCCGTGCCAGTGTCACTGCTTCTCACTGTGGTATTCGCTGGAATGGTCCTTGGCTGAACTGATACGCTCCAGGCAGCCTACGTCGGCTTGTCGACCAGTGTCGTCTTCCCCACCGATCACATGAACGAGAGGCGGGTAGCTGCCCCCCTGGTCGCCGTGCCCCCGGGGAGTTTACGATCCAGAATTGCTTCAAAATCTTGTACTTGGCTCTCGGAGCGCCAGCCGATTTGCAGGCGCTGCAAATCTGCAAATTAGAGCCCAGTGGACGAACACACTCGACACGTTGTTTCAGACGATGGTCGCTATCAGTGGCCGCGTGCAATGTGAAAACAATTGGCATCACGGTCGGAGGCAACGGCTGATCCTTAATGTGGCGCGTGATCAGCCGCCCCGAAATACGCGCCAGATGTCGGGCCAGTCGGCGGTAATCAGGAAGGCAGAGCCGCCGCCATTCCAGTTACGCCGAGGGACCCAACCACACGAGCTGCAGCACGTCACTTCTGCAGTGACTTCCTTGACGCTGGTCCGCTTGCCAAGTTGTGTGCTGGTCCGATCGCACCCAGGTGAAGTGCATGGCGCTAGCCGCAGCGGCAAGCTTGTGGCGCTATCTGGCCCGCGCAATCCCTATCAGGGAAAACTCAGCGTCGCGCGCAGGCGGCGTGCGAAGCCTATCAGGAGAGCTTCGCCGCCCGAGTGGGCCGTCAGTCACCTGCTCGCGATTGGCGCGCCACCATTCGACCAGGCGGGTGAGGCCCTGGTCCAGGTCAATGGTCGCCTTGAAGCCCAGCATCTTCTCTGCCTTCGACGTGTCGGCCAGGCGCCGCGAGACGGGGTTCACCTTGCGCTCGGGCCCGTACTCCGGCTGGAGTTTGGAGCCCATCACGCGCAGGAGCGAGGCGGCCAGGTCGTTCAGGCTAGTCTCCACGCCGCTGGCGATGTTGAACACGTCGTCCTCCACGTCCGACAGCAGGGAAAGGATGTTGGCTCGGGCGATGTCCTCGATATAGACGAAGTCCATGGTGGTGGACCCGTCGCCGAGGATCAGCGGGGGCTGGCCGGCGTCGATGCGGTCCATCCAGCGGATCAGAACCTCGGTATACTTACCGTGCAGGTCCATGCGCGGGCCGTACACGTTGAAATAGCGCAAGGCCACGTAGGGCAGGCCGTACATGTCGTTGAACGAGCGCAACAGGCCTTCCAGCATGATCTTGCTGGCGCCGTACCAGGTGCGGTTGTTGTAGGGATGGTGGCTCTCATCGGTCGGGAAGAGGTCGGCAAGGCCGTAGACCGAGGCCGAGGAGGCCGCGCAGATCTTTTTCACGCCTTTGGCCTGGGCGGCCTCAATGACGTTGTAGCTGCCATCGCACATGACGCCGAGGGCTTCGCGAGGCTCGGCGGCGCAGGCGATGACCCTCAAGGTTGCCATGTGGATGACGGCGTCCATCCCGTCAGTGGCCCTGTGGACAGCCGCCACGTCGCGAATGTCACCTTCGACGAGTTCGACGCGCGGGTCTTGCAGGGCGTCCTGGACGTTTTGCAGGCTGCCACGGACCAGGTTGTCGAGGATCACGATCTTTTCCGGCGCGTGCTCCTTCAGTAGCAGGTCGATGGTGGTCGAGCCGATCAGACCGCAGCCGCCGGTCACCAGGATGCGAGAGCCTTCAAGTTTCATCGTATTTCCCTGTCATCGGTTTGGAGGCGCCTTGGTAGGCCTGTTTCCGGCTGAGCGGGGACCCGCTCGTCATACGCTTGCTTGCAATTCCTTGACTGCGGCCACCACCACGTCCTGCTGCTGCTCCGTGAACTCCGGAAACATCGGTAGGGACAGAACCTCGGCGGCGGCCTTTTCGGAGTGCGGGAACTGGCTCTGCTTGTAGCCGAGGTCGGCGTAGGCGGGCAGCAGGTGCACCGGAATGGGATAGTGGATGCCCGACTGGATCCCCTGGGCGTTCAGCGCCTCCTGCCAGCCGGCGCGGTCGGGCGTGCGGATGGCGTAGATGTGGTAGACGTGGCGCACATCATCGCGCACGAAGGGGGTCGGCAGCCCGGTGCCGGCGAACATGGCGTCATAGCGGGCGGCAGTGGCGCGGCGCTGCTCGGTCCACCGGTCCAGGTACTTGAGCTTCACGCGCAGGATAGAGCCCTGAAGGCCTTCCAGTCGGTAGTTGTAGCCCTTGACTTCGTGGTGGTACTTCCGCTCGGCGCCCCAGTCGCGCAGCATGCGTACGGCGCGGTTGTGGTCGGCGTTGTCGGTCGTCAGCATACCGCCTTCGCCATAGGCGCCAAGGTTCTTGCCGGGATAGAAGCTGAAAGCCGCCATATCGCCGATGGCGCCGACGCGCTTGCCTTTGTATTCCGCGCCGTGAGCCTGGCAGGCGTCTTCCAGCACCATCAGGCCGTGCTTCCGGGCGATGGCCATGATCGGGTCCATGTCGGCCGGCTGGCCGTAGAGGTGGACCGGGATAATCGCCTTGGTGGCCGGCGTGACCGCGGCCTCGATCTGAGCCGGGTCGATGGTGTAGGTTGCAGGATCGATATCGACGAGCACGGGGGTCGCGCCTGTGTAGTAGATGGCCGCCACTGTCGCCACGAAGGTGAAGGGGGAGGTGATCACCTCGTCGCCGGGCCCAATCCCGGCGGCCAGCAGGCCCAGGTGCAGGGCGCTGGTGCCGGTATTGACGCCGGCGCCGAAGGCCGCTTGCGAATAGGCGGCGAATTCCTTTTCGAATTGAGCGACATCGGCGCCCAGGATGAACTGAGAGGTCTCCAGGGTGCGCTGAATGGCGGCATCTACCTCGGACTTGATCGAGACATACTGGGTAGTGAGATCGACGAACGGGATCATATCAGGCGGCGTCTTTGCGTCGCAGGTGAACGGTTTCGCCACGCCCGCGCATGGAACTGGTGGCGGCTTCGATGATTTCCACCACGCGCAGGCCAAGCCGACCATCAGCGGTCGGAACCTTCTTTTCGATAATGCAGTCGATCCACTCCTGGCCAGCGATGCGCAGGGCCTCCGTGGAGTCGAGCTTGGGCGCCCACATGTCGCCCGTCCGGTAGCCCACGCGCATCTCGTGGATCTTGGCCGGGTCGTCGGTGAAGGACACGCCCTTGTCGTAGACCTTGACCTTCTCGGACGGCTCCAGATCGTCATAGGTGATCATCTTGTTGGAGCCGCCCACCAGGATGTTGCGCACCTTCACCGGAGCCAGCCAACTCACATTAATGTGCGCCATCATGCCGGAGTCGTAAAACAGCGAGATATAGGCCAGATTTTCCGGCGTGCCGGGGAAATGGTTGATGCCGCTGGCCGAAACCGCGGTCGGATGCTCTTCGAACAGACGGTCGATGATCGCGAAATCGTGGACCGCCAGGTCGGAGATGACGTTCACGTCCTTCTGGAAGAGGCCCAGGTTCACCCGGGTCGCGTCGTAATAATAAATCTGGCCGAGGTCGCCGGCGGCGACGATCTCGCGCATCTTCCGGACTGCACCGGTATAAATGAAGGTGTGGTCGACGATCAGGGTCAATCCGCGCTTGTCGGCCTCATTGACCAGCATCCTGGCCTGTAGCGAGGTTTCGGTCATCGGCTTCTCGAGCCAGAGATGCTTGCCGGCCTTCAGCGCCGACATGCCCAGTTCGAAGTGGCTATTGACCGGCGTCGCCACGGCGATGGCGTCGATCTCGGGATCGCGGAATAGCGCCTGGACGTCCCTGGTGGTCTGGACACCCGGATAGCGACGCTCCACCAACTCGCGCTTCTTGGGATCCAGGTCGGCGACTATGCGGACCCGGGCATCGGGAAACTCCATGAAGTTGCGCAGGAGGTTCGGCCCCCAGTAGCCGTAACCGATGATGCCGATATTGATCATTTTGACCTACCCTTCACTCCACCCCCGGCCCGCCGGAGTCTTGGAGGCCCGTTGAAGCCTGTCGTCGGTTGAGAAAGGAAGTCGCCAATTGATCGTCCAATGTCGTGCCATCTCGACCTCTTCAACTCGTAGTTTGAAGCGGCAAAGCCGTGCGGTCACTATGGCCGTTGGGTCATCAAGACCTAACCAGCATCATCCAGCCAGGCGAGGGCGGGCCCTGGAAGTACCTCAAACGATCTCTCTAAATCCACCAAAGATCGCAATTCGGTGTATAGAAACCCTGCCGCAGGGGAGTCAGCCAGGCTTTGCGGTCCTTACGTCTCCGACCACGCGGGCTGGAACGCCGGCGGCAATGGCGAAGGCGGGGATATCACGGGTGACGACGGCGCCGGCGCCGATCAGTGCCCGCTCTCCGATGGTCACGCCCGGGGTGATAGTGGCGTTGGAGCCGATGGAGGCGCCCTTCTTGACCAGGGTCGGCTCGACCTTCCAGTCGGCATCACTCTGGGCGCTCCCGTCCAGGTTGGTGGCTCGGGGAAGGCGATCGTTGGTGAACATCACCCCATGACCGATGAAGACCTCGTCCTCGATGGTCACGCCCTCGCAGATGAATGTGTGCGAGGAGATCTTGCAGCGCTCGCCGATACAGGAATTTTTCTGAATCTCGACGAAGGCGCCGATGCGCGAGCCGTTACCGACCTCGCAGCCGTAGAGGTTCACCAGATTGGGGTGATGGACGACGACCTCGCCACGCAGAACCACACTGTCGGAAATCGGCATCGCTTCCCCTCTGGAGCTGTCTGTCGCGCCATCTCCTGCAAATCGGATGCGAGCCTTGGCGCGCGCTCAAAGATCGGATCGGCAGCGTCGGTGACCATTTCTATGTAACCTGCCTTGTCGCTTGGCAAGCCTTGGCCACTCGGTATAACAAGTTTTAAGGCAGGCTGCGACCTTGGGGGAAGGATGCCGGAAACGATGCGATCTGAAAGCGTGCCCTGCGAGCCAGAGGTGGCGCGTATGCGTCACAACTACGCAGAGTTCCAAAGCCTTCGCAGTGAGGCTGAGCGCTGCCTGGAGGCTGATGACCTCAACTCCGCGGCCGCCTATGTAGAGGCGGCCGTCACGCTTGCACGGAAGCGGCACTGCGGCTTCTATCGGTCAGAGCCGCTTGAGCAAATACTGATCGAGATCGCGCGACGGACGCTCTCCGCAAAGGCCGAAGCTGCGCGACCGGCGCGGACGCAGATCGGCCGCGTGCTGCATGTGGCCACCACTCTGAACGAGGTCGGCGGCCTCACGCGGATGATGCGCCGCTGGATCGCCGCCGATGAGGCACGTCATCACTCGTTGGCCCTGTTGCGCCATCCCGGCGAGCCGCCGCCGTCGGTGCGCGAGGCCGTGGAGGCTCGTGGCGGACACATCCATATGATCGGCGCGACGCGCGGCGGACCGGTGGAATGGGCCCGTGCGCTCCGCAAGTTGTCGCTCGATTTCGACCTCGTCGTCCTGCACGTCAGCAACGAGGACCCGACGCCGGGCATAGCCTTTGCTGACGAGCGCAACCGACCGCCCGTGGTCCTGATCAACCACGCCGACCACGCGTTCTGGGTCGGGCTATCGGTGTGCGACCTGATCGCCAGTTCGCGGGTGTCGGGCGAGCGGCTGGTGGTGGAACGGCGTGCGATCCCAGCGGAGCGTCACGCCATCCTGCCGATCCAGATCGATTTGCCGGTACGCAAGTACAGCCGGGCCGAGGCGCGGCAGAGGCTCGGCATTCCGGCCGGCGGACCGCTCCTGGTGTCCGTGGCGCGAGGCGTGAAATACCGCACGATGGGCGGGGTCTCGTTCGCCGATATGCATGTCGAGGCGCTCCTGGCTCGTCCCGATGCGCGATTGTTGGTCGTAGGGCCGGGGGAGCCGGTCGACTGGCAACAGGCCATAGCGGCGACTGGCGGGCGGATCATGGGACGGCCGGAGACGCCCGATCCGTCGCTCGCCTTCGAGGCGGCGGACATCTACCTTGACTCGTACCCCTTTGTTTCGATTACCTCGATGCTGGAAGCCGGCGGGCTGGGCGCGCCCTGCGTGACGCTGTTTCCCTATCCGTCGGATGCGAACGTCATGAGCACCGATATGCCCGGGCTGGCGCCAACCATTGGCTTTGCCACCTCCATGGCGGACTACAACCGCATCCTGGCGGACTGGCTCGCTGCCCCAGAGGCCCTGCGTCAGCGGGGCGATGAGACGGCGTCCAACGTCAAGCGGCTGCACACCGCGCCCAATTGGCTCGCAAGCCTGGAGGCGCTCTACGCCAAGGCCCTGGCGATCCCGCCAGTCACGCCGCTTCGTGGGCAGCGCGCGCCCGCGGACGAGGAATTCTATGACGGTTATCCCGACATCCTGCTCAATGGGGTGTTCGGCGAGTTCGACACGGTCGAGGCGATCCTGAAACGTTCTGTGCGCCTGATGTCGCTGCCCGAACGGCTACGGGTATGGGGGCGCCTGGCGCGGACCAGGACCTTCGACGGGCCCTGGGACGCCATCCGAAACCTGCTGCCTGAATGGCTGCCCCGGTTGGTGGCCGGCTAAGGAGCGGCAGTTAATTTTTGGGTTCAATTGTAAAGTTTGCCGGCCGGCACTTCGGCGGCCGCGTGTGCGATGCCAGGACGCAGACTGACCGGCCTTCAGGAGCGACCCGCACGAAGGGGGCTTCCAGTTCCGGCAGCCATCGTGATTTACACTTTTGATTTAGCAGGCTGCCCAAAAAGTGGCGGAGATACCCTTTTTGACTCTGGTCTGTGCATGGTTTGAATCTGATACGCTCCTCGACCAAAACAGTTTCGACAGCCTGTCAGAGCCTTGCTCTTTCTCCCGATAGAGGGGTGCCGTTCGACGGGATGGGGCTTTAGGCGCCTCGGGTTCGTCAGAAGCCATAGCTGTCTCAGGCTTGTTATTCGACTCGGGTAAAGGAAAGAGGGCGAAAGTGGGTATGCTTGGGCGAGCACCGAAGGTTCTGAAGCGCGCTGTGCGCGCGTTCGGTGTCGAAAGGCGTCATGTGGTCGGGCCACGTATGGCCATCGAACGTCAAGGTTTGTCCATTCTAGGCCGACGCGTACCCCGTTCAGGAGGCCGGATCCTGGCCTACCACTCGGTCGGCCAGCCGCTGATGGACCACAACGATGTGCCGCCGAAGCTGTTCCGTCGCCAGTTGGAGTGGGCTGCGGCGCGGGGCTACCGGTTCGTGCCAGCCTCGGAGATCGCGCGGACGGGGGGCGACCCAATGGACCTCGCCATCACGTTCGATGACGGCCTCCGCAGCGTGATGACCGTGGCTGCGCCGATCCTGAAAGACTTCGCGGTACCATGGAGCCTTTTCGTGGTCACCGACTGGAGCGAAGGTGGCTCGCCCTGGGCGACCGACGAGGTTCTGGGCTGGCGCGATCTGGAGCGCCTCGTCGCCGACGGCGCCGAAATCGGCAGCCACTCCGCGACCCATCCCGATTTTGGGCAACTGGACGGCCCCGCCGCGCGCGAGGAATTGGACCGTTCGCGCGCTATGATTGAGGCTCGGCTCGGCTTTGCGACGACGTCGTTCGCAATCCCGCTTGGCCAGTCGGCCAACTGGACGGCGGTTGCTATGCGGGAGGCCAAGGCAGCTGGCTATGATCTGGTCTACGCGCAGGCCGAGGAGACGCGTTCGGCCGGCACCATCGCGCGGACCTTCATCACGCGCTTCGACAGCATCCGAGTATTTTCGGCCGCCCTGTCGGGCGTCTTCGATCGGTGGGAGGAGTGGGGGTGAATAAGGTGCGCATCGTTTCTGTGGTCGTCCCGACCCGCGACCGTCCGCAGTTCCTGGACCCGGCGCTGGCGAGCATCCGCGCGCTGGAAGGCCCCGACCTGACGTTCGAGATTCTGGTTGGCGACAACGGCTCCAACCACGACGCCACCGCCAAGGTGACGCAAGCCCACGGCGCGCAGCACCTCATCGTGACAACTGCTGGCGCCGGGGCCGCGCGTAACGCGGCGATGCGGGCGGCCACAGGCGAGTTTCTAGCCTTTCTGGACGACGACGACGTCTGGACCGAGCAACATGTACGGTCGCACTTGCAAATCTTCGACTGCCAGCCGGAAGTCGAGGCGGTCTTCGGTCAGGTCGTGATGACCGATCCTAATCTGCGGCCCATAGCCGCCCCAATTCCCTATGACGTCCGCCTCGACGGCGACCATCTGAAGATGATGCTCGACGGCTATTTCCCGCAGATCGGCGCCACGATGGCGCGTGTCGGGGTACGCGACGTGTACGGTTATTTTGACGAGACCCTGCTGGCCGACCAGGACTGGGACTGGCAATTGCGCCTCGCCCGAGGAGGGCATATGGAGCATGTGACCGTGCCTTGCGTCTTGTTCCGCCAGCGTCCGTCGGGATCTTATGATGCCTTGGTCCTGAGCCGGATTCCCTATACGCGCAAGGTGTTCATGCGGCATGCCATGCCGGTGTGGCGCAAGTGGCGCTCGCCGAAAGAGTGGCTGCATTCCTATTTCGCCACGCTCTTGGGGTTCTACACCTATTTCGCCGATGCAGCGGTGGAGCGGGCGGCCAGGGGGGATGCCAAAGGCGTGCGATTCGCGGTGCGTCATGCGCTGCTGGTATTTCCGTTCCGGGCGGTAAGGCAGCTCGTGACGCCGACGCCGTTGCGCGCCGCATTCTTTTGGTCGATCGGCCTGGGTGCGCGCCCGCCGGCCGCCCAGGACGCGGCGTTGGACTGAATGGGGATGGAATTTAACCGTCGAATTGGCACTAGCGACGCCAACGACGCGCCGAATATCAGCGCCGGTGCCCCGGTCATCAGCATCGTCATCGCCACGCACAATCGCAGCCACGACGTTCTGGAGAACGTCAATGCCCTGCTGCCGCAGTGCGTGGGCCAGCCGGTGGAGGTCATCGTCATCGACAGCGCCTCGGCGCCGGCGCATGCCGAGGTGCTGGAGGACCTGAGGGGACGCGATGGACTGAGCCTCATCCGGCTCGACAAGCCCGGCGTTGCCCTGGCCCGCAACGCGGGTTTCGAGGCCGGTAGGGGCGAATGGATTGCGCTGCTGGACGACGACGCTGTGCCGCGCGCAGGCTGGGTAGAGGCGGCGATCACCTGCGCGGCCCGCTGTGACGTCCACACCGCCATCCTGGCTGGGCGGGTGATCCCACACTGGCCCGACAACGCCGGCAGCCTTGAAATGCCCCCGAGCAGCCTCGGGCCGCGGGCGCGCCTGTTATTGTCGGTGGTCGATGAGGACGGCTTCGTGGACACGACCCATCATCCCATTGGCGTCGGCGCCAACATGTTGTTCCGCCGCAGCGCGCTGGACGCGCTCGGCGGGTTCGACGTCACGACGGGTCGGGTCGGCTCGAACCTCGCCAGCGGGGAAGAGGCCCAGATGATGACCGACCTGATTGCGGCCGGCTATCGCTGCTGGTACTCGGACGCCTTCGTGGTGGACCACAAGGTCCATGCTGGCCGTCTTACGCGCGCATGGCTCACCGAGCGTGCCCGCAAGGAAGGCGAGGTGGAACTGAGGAGCTTGAAAACGCGGAGCCAGAGAATCGCGCGCGCGCTCAAAATGCTGATCGCAACCCCGCCACTGGCCGTGCTCCAGATCCGCGACCGGCCGGAACGCGAGTATTACCTTCGCCTGAACCACAACCTTGGCCTGCTGCGAAGGGTGCTCGGCTGGGCGAGCTGAGGGGCTCAGGCAGCGGCAGGCGCGGCTTTCTGCGTCGGCCGATGGGCCCAGGCCATGATGGGTCGTTCAAAGAATTGCCAGGAAAAGGTCGCCAGGCCTATGGTCAAAACAAGCTCGATGGGAGCCGAGATCCAATCCGGCGCTTGGAATACGACGCCGAACTTCCGGGCCGCTGCCTCGACGTTGTAGAAATGAATAAACTCGTGGAAAACGTAACAACCGTAGCTGATGCGTCCCAGGTTGCGCAGGGGCCAGGTCTCCAAAAGGGCGACGAAACGCGAGGCCTGGTTCCCCGCTATCTGGAGGACCAGAAGCGCGGCTGTAGCTGCGACTGCCGGCGCATAGACGCGCCAGATGATCTCGTCCTTAAGGATAGTGAGGGGCACGATGAGAAGGGTGAGCGCGGCGATGGCCTGGGCCGGCGTGGCAACCAGCCATGCCGGCACTCGCCGGTCGAGGTTCAGTCCTGCCAGACCGCCCGAAGCAAGATAACCAAAGCCGGTCATGGGATTCAGGCCGATGACCTTCGCCGACACTCCGGCCCATTCGAGGCCCGCCTGAGTGAAGAGACCCACAACTACGAATGCAACGCAGATGTGTCCGGCGGCCTTGCTGTGGGTGAACAGCAGCAACGGTGCAAACAATAGATAAAATTGCTCTTCGATCGCCAGCGTCCAGAAGTGGTTGAAGTGGCCCACCCAGTGGCCGGTCGTCAACACATAGATGTTTGTGGCGTAGAGCAGCATGGCCAGGCGCGCGCCGCCTTCGAAGCCGTCGAAATGAACGAACAGCGACGCGATCAGGAAGAAGCCGATCGTCGCGTAGTAGACGGGGAATATCCTGGCCGAACGCCGAAGATAGAAGCGCCCAAGACCTGCCAGCTTCGTCGTCTCGCCCGCCTCGACCGCCACCCGCGTGCGAGCCAGGATACGGGTGATCAAGAGGCCGCTGAGTGCGAAGAAGAGCATTACCCCGTCGCCGCCAAGGGATGCATACGTCCCTTGATGGAATTTGTGACTTATGAACACGAAGATGAAGGCGATCGCACGCAGGCCATCGAAACCCCTGATGCGGCGTTCGTTGTCGAGTCGCATTGGCCGTAGCTCCGCCCGCCTCTACCGCGTGGCCGCTTGCCGTCCCGGGGACAAGGCGGCGGCTGCGCTGCTGGCCTCGGCGCCCTCCCGCGCGGTCAATCTAGCCCCCAACCGTAGGAGCGGCCGTTCGAAGAAATGCCAGGAGAGCGTCGCCAGCGCGACCGTGATGAACAGCTCCACGGCCAGTTGCACGATAGGCGGCCCGTCAATGTTCATGTGCAGCTTATGGAACACCGCTTGGACTTCGTAAAAATGGACGAACTGGTGCAGGATGTAGAAGGCATAGCTCACCCGGCCGAGCGAGCGCAGAGGCCATAAGTTGAGGAAAGCCACGACTGGAGTCTGCTGGTTGCGGGCGATCTGGAACAGAAACAGGCCGGCAACCGTGCAGGTCAATGGTCCCCAGACGTTCCATGTGTCTCGGTAATAGCCGAACACCAGCGGGATCGCGATCAGGGTCAGGCCAGCCGCCGCCTGGGCTTGCGCACTCACCAGCCAGGCGCGCGGCTTGAGGTTATTCAAGGAGGCGACGAAGCCGCCGACGCCGAGCATGCCGAAAGCGATCAGCGGATCGACGTGGATGGCGTTCGGGTGGGTCCGCACGGACACTAGCCAAGCCAGCATGGCCGCGCCGGCGAGCATGAATCCGACGCAAATCCGAAGCAGGTATTTGCGCGGGGTGAACAGCAGGATCGGCGCGAAGAGCAGATAGAACTGTTCTTCCGCCGACAGCGACCAGAGGTGACCGAAATGGCCGTGGTCCCCAGTCGGCGTCATCGCGATATAGATGTTGGTGCCGTAGAGGGCGTAGATCGTCGCTTCCATGCGCGAGAATCCAACGAATGAGGTGAACAGCGAAGCCAGCGCGAAAACACCCAGACAGGCATAATAGAGCGGGAAAATGCGCAGGCTGCGGCGCAGATAGAAGTCACCCATCGAGCGCCATTTCGACTGCGTCCCGGCTTCGACCTTTCCGCGCATCTCCGACAGGATTGAGGAGATGAGCATGCCGCTGAGCACAAGAAAGAGCCAGACGCCGACGGAGCCATAGGAATCGTGATGGGGCAGCGTCGTCTTGTGGCTGATGAAGACCATCAGCACCGCGATCGCGCGCACGCCGTCGAAGCCGGCGATACGGTCTTCCGCCGGCCGGACCATGGTCCGCGACGGCTGAACGGCGAAAATCGCACCCTGATATATCGTTGCCATAGATCAATACTCGAGCCGATGCTCCGCAACCCAGCCATGCCCACGCCTGGGGCGGTCGGACTTTCGCGATTATAGACGCCTAACTGTTCGTCACATCAATTCGACTAGAAGGCGTAGGCTTTGAACGCGCTACCTTCCAGGGCTCCATCGCGCCAACTTTAGATTGATCTTCTTTAGGCGGCCGCCCCTGATCGGGCCGACGTGGCGAGCCCTTCTAGCGCCGGGCGCTGCCGGGCACGTGTTGTCCAGAGGCCAAAGCGCGCGTTAGAGTCTGCCGAACTAGCGCCCCAGCAAGGGGCAAGGCCACAACGAAGGCCCGCTGACGTCATAGCGGCAGCGCCTAGTTAGGCTTCATTGATGATGCCGCGCCGTCCCAAAATGGAGCAGCGGGGCCTGTGCCACATTGGCAGCGCCGCCGGCTCCGGCGTATCAGTCGGCCCGTCCGTGGATCCTATCTGCAGACGGCGAGTCACCGCGTAGCAGCGTTAAGAATGCCGACTTCTTCGTCGGTCAATATTATCTCGTAGCGCTGCTTTGAGTTCTTCGTGTAAATATCATCGGCCGTTATGGAGATTATAATGTCTCCATTTTGGTTGGTCTGCACATCCCTGACATGGATTGGCTCGCAAAATATGCATTTTGACAAGCCTGCTCTTCGGCTTGGCTGAGTGTTTACCCGCATTTGGAAAATCCCCAATTATTGCCTAGTAAGCTGGTTCAAGCAGTATTCATGCCAGATCCCTGTGGAGCCACTCACGGCTAGGTCATATTGCTGAACCCCTCGCTGTCAGCGTTAACCTATACGTCTAAGGGACGGTGCTCTGGCCATACATTGAGCTACCGGGAGGCCCTACACATTTGGGGTCACCCGTCAAAGCGTTGGGTCCAATATTGCCTGCCCCAGCGCAATGGTGCCGGACTCCGCAGATCCAGCTCCAATGTCGCGCGAGGCGGCGGGCGTTGAGCGTTTCACCGCAACGGCGAAAAGCTCTATCTCTTTGTTTTTGCGAAACTCCCAGAGGGCACCGGGACCTCGTCTCCTACAGCTCTGCCTTGAGGTGATCGGCCCGGCTTAGACCCCTCTGCGGGCGTCGTGCCGTCGACCCCCTGCAGTTAAGTGTCCTCATGCTCGGCCTGGTAGTCAGGAAGGGCGCGTTCCCTACGGTTCCTGCGCTCTGCACGACAGATTCAGGCGGAGCTGCCAGCCGAGTTAGAACGGCGACGTCACTTATTCCACTACGCCCGGCTCGTTGGCCGTTCCTGCCGTATCCCACAATAGGAGAAGGTGAGCGACCGGCTTTATCGTGATACGACGACTGCAACTTCTCACGCCGAGATACAACTTCCTTCAGCTGAGGTCCTCACATGATTCCGATCATCAAGCCCACGATGGATGGGGCCGAGGCCGAGGCGGCGCGCCGCGTCATCCTGTCCGGCTGGGTCACGCAGGGCCCGGAGGTCGCGGCCTTCGAGACGGAGTTCGCCACCTTCACCGGCGCGCCGCACGCCGCGGCCGTCTCGAACTGCACCACAGCGCTGCATCTGGCCCTGCTGGCCGCCGGGGTGATGCCCGGCCATGAGGTGGTCACGGTTAGCCACTCCTACATCGCCACGGCTAATTCCGTTGCCTATTGCGGCGCGATCCCGGTCTTCGTCGACATCGATCCGGCCACTTACAACATCGACCCGGCCCTGATCGAGCGAGCGCTTTCGGCCAAGACTAGGGCGATTCTGATCGTCCACCAGATGGGCTTGCCCTGCGACATGGCCGCGGTCGTCGATATCGCCAAGTCCAAGGGCTTGCCCGTGATCGAGGATGCGGCCTGCGCCAGCGGCAGCGAGATCTTCTGGAACGGGCGGTGGGAGAAGGTCGGCAAAGTGCACGGCGACGTGGCGTGCTTCTCCTTCCACCCGCGCAAGATCATGAGCACCGGCGACGGCGGTATGTTGACCACGAAGCACGCTGACTGGGCCGCCAAATTCAAGCTGTTGCGCCAGCACGGAATGAGCGTGCCCGACACAGTCCGCCACGGCTCGGCCCAGGTGATCTTCGAGAGCCACCCAGTGCTCGGCTACAACTATCGCATGACCGACATCCAGGCCGCTGTCGGCCGCGAGCAACTTAAGCGCCTGCCCGGAATCGTGGTCCGCCGCCGCGCGCTGGCCGCTCGCTACGCCGAATTGCTTGGCGAGGCGCAATGGCTGGGCCTGGTGCGCGAACCCTCCTACGTGCGAACCAATTGGCAGAGCTTCTGCGTCCGTCTGCCGGAGTCCGCCGACCAGCACACCGTCATGCAGGCTATGCTGGATGCCGGTATCGCCACACGGCGCGGCATCATGTGTGCCCACCGCGAGGACGTCTATGCCTCCCGACCGTTGCGCATGTCTCTGCAGGAGTCGGAGGCAGCCCAGGATCATGCCATCGTCCTTCCGCTTTACCCCCAGATGACCGACGAGGATCAACAGAAGGTCGCCTCGACCCTGATCGAGGCCACACGGTTTTAAGGGCGCGATATGGTGGCGATCCTGCATCGGGCCAGTCTCATCGAAGGTGAGCGATAGAAATGGCAAACGTTCGGCGCGCGGTGGTCGCGGTCTATTTCGAGAAGTACGCCACCCTCATCCTCAATTTCGCGACGCTCTACGTCTCGTCGCGGCTTTTGACCCCCAACGACATCGGCGCTGCCTTCCTTGGCGCCAGCATCCTCGCGCTCGCCGAGGGGCTTCGTGACTTCGGCGTGACCAACTACATCGTCAACGCCGAAACGCTTTCCAAGGAGGAAATACGCACCTCCTTCACCATGATGCTGGTGGTCGCCATCGTCCTTACAACGGCCTTCGTCGTGACGGCGGGCTTCTACGCCGACTTCGCGCACGAACCGCGTCTGGAGAATTTTGTCCGCACCGTGGCCTTTGGGTATCTGTTCTCCAGCATCGGTTCGCCGATCGTGGCTCTGCTTCGCCGCGACCTGAAATTCTGGAGTATCGCGGCCATAAACCTCGGCTCGGCCCTGGTCGGCAACATCACCACCACCGCTCTGGTGATGACGGGTGTCGGCTATATGAGCTTCGCCTGGGGCTCGCTGAGCTATCCGCTCTCCACCTTCGTCTTCGCCGTTCTCATACGTCCGGACCTGTCCATCTTCCGCATCCAGTTCACCAAATGGCGCGACATTCTGGCGTTCGGTGGATTCAACACCGCGACCGGCCTCCTGACCGGCCTCGGCGAGGTCATTCCGACCTTCATGCTGGGTCGGGCCAGCGGCACCACGGATGTCGGCCTCTACAGCCGAGGCCAGCAGGTCACGGAAATGCCCAGCCGTCTCGTCATATCGGCGATCTCGGCGGTGGCACTGCCGGGGTTCGCCGCCCTTGCGCGCACGGGTCATCCCCTCAAGGGGCCCTATCTCAGAGCCGCGGCCAGCCTGACGGCGTTCCACTGGCCGGGCCTGGCGATGGTCATCCTCTTCGCTCATCCCCTGGTGCACACCATACTGGGACCGCAATGGTACACCTCCATCCCGCTGGTGCAGGTGATGGCCGCGGCCACGATGCTCTACTTCCCCGTCCCATTGATGTTCCCGGCCTTGGTCGCCGCCGGCGGGATCCGCGACACGGCCAAGGCCTGGATCATTTCCCTGCCGATGACCAGCCTGATCATGATCCTGGCGGCCCAGCATGGCCCCTTCGCGCTGGCGCTCTCGATCTTCGCCACCACGCCGATCCAGGTGGGCGCTGGCCTTTGGTTCCTGATGCGGCGACTGAAGTTGAGCGTTGGCGAATATCTGTGGGCCCTGGTGCCGAGCGCCACCGCCACACTGGCCACGGCGCTGGGCCCGCTCGTCGTTATCGTGCTGAATGGCTTCGACATGAACATATCGGTCTTGCAGGCGGTTCTGGGCGGCGGGCTTGGCGCAATGTTCTGGTTCCTGGCGATGGGTTTGACCCGTCATCCCTTCGCCGCCGAACTGGCCTACCTGCTGAATAAGACCCAGGCCTTGGTGCCTGTGCACCTACACGTCCCCCTCCTCCTCATCCGGGGCTTCCTGGGCGAAGAAGCCGAACAGGGACGGGCGGCCGCGCCAGGCCCCGCGGTCGGCGAAACGTGATCCGCCCGGCCACGTCAACAAGGTCGCGCCCGCTACATTTTGGCGCGCAATGGTTGAAACATAAGGACGCAATATTGCGGGCCGTCCGGGCGGGGTGCAAGCTGTGTAATCTGCCGCCAACGGGGGACGGGCCGCCCTCTTTCAACAATTGCTTGGATGGCCGACAAGCAAGGACGGCACAGGGAAATCGGGGATGAGTCGCTCTGACGCCACAGATACCGCCCGGGCGAACCCCGCCGGCTCGGGCTTGAAGCGCGCGATGACCCATGTCGCCGCGCCCGCTGTGATCGCCACTGCCCGCATAGTCACCCGCTTCACGACGCGGGGCGTTCATATCGCCTGGTTCGACGCCTGGAACTCGACCCTCGACCAGGCCCTGGGCTTCTTGCCGGCCATTCCCGGCTGCGACCGCGACCTTTATCGCGAGCTCACCCGACCCACGAGCGCCCGCAAGCGCCACGCCCTGGCGACGGAGAATGGCCACCCGACCGCGCTCATTTCCCTGCGTCGCCGCCGCCGATACTGGGAGCCCGTCGCCTATCAATCGCTTTCCGGCGTGATCGCGCCTGCGTCCTCTCCCGCCGCCCTTGCTCGGGCGCTGCACGCCTTGGGCGTCGAGGTGCGGGTTGAGGCGGGGCTCGACAAGAGCGTCGTGGAGCTAAATCCGCGATCCTACTGGTCCCCGGACAACTACAGCGTCAATCTGCGGGGCGACTATGAGGCGCGCTGGAGCCGCAATCATCGCAAGAATGTGCGCCGGGCCCGCCAGCGCTGCGACGAATTCATGCGGCTTCGCATCGACGACGAGACCGACCTGGAATGGTGCTGCGCTCAATGGGGCCGCATGTGGGAAGGCAACGATGCCGAGGAGACGGTCGCTGCCGAGGATCGTCTGCGGTTCTGGCGCGCCTTCATGAAGCGGCAGACCGCCGGCAGCCCAATCCAGTTCCACACCTTGCACCTGCTCGATGGTGATCGGCGCACAGCCGGCGTCGTCCTGATGTGTCAGGACGGCGTCGTGCTCGGCCAATGCATCGTCCGCGATCCCGAATACGACCGCTTTTGGGTCGGTGTCCGCATAATGGAGGCTTCGATCGAATGGGCCGCACGCGTTGGGCATCGCCAGTTCGATCTCGGCTCCGGGCAAGACTACAAGCAGAGTTGGGGTGAGCCGGTGGCCGGTCGTTACGGTGCCATCTTTCGCCCGCGTGCGGTTAGCGCGCTGTATCGGCTCGGACTCCTGTGACTTCGCTGGGTGAATTCTTTTTTGTTTGATAGCGCAGCGACATTTACCCAATCGAGCGAACCGGCTCGAACTCTGCAAGACCGGGGACGACGGCCGACCCACCGCGGTGATCGCCTGGGCGAGAGCAGTCACTTCGCCGCTGAGGCACAAAGCCGGGGAAAACGGCTTTGTGAGGTATTAATTCGAAGATGCTAATATTATTGTTGCGTCCAGCCGGCAACGCCACCCACGGAGCCGGTCAGGCCCGACGGTCGGACAAATTGTACCCCAACAGGCTGTCGGGCCGCTTGCGCAGACTGCCTTATGTGAGTGCGCGCGGCCCGGCGCCTGCGGGGTTGGGGGTTATGGCGCCGGGCCTTGACCGGCAGGATCCTCAAATTTGCGCGCCGGCGACGTCGACATATATGCTATTGATTATATGAGTAGAATTCATCCAAACGAATAACGAAGGAGTAGAAGGCGAAGCGTGATTGGCACCTGGCCTACCCGAATTAAAAACAGGAAAGGTCGGACATGCAGGCCATATTGCCAACCAACCGGGCTGATGGCGGTTTGTGCTCCATCTATTTACTAGGGCGTAACAACCCCCAATAGCTCGCCTAAGCGGAGCGGTAAATGCGGAGAGGTTTGCAATTCCGCGCAGCTCTCTTTCCATCGCTGCAGATATTCAGCGACGGGAATTCCGCTGCGGCCACGCCAGCGGTTGAGAGCGCCGAGCGCTTCTATGCAATCGGGGTTCTGGTCGTATTCGGCGAGGATCGTCACGCTCATTGCCTGCGCGAACGGATTAAGACCGGGAATTTCGATCGCCCCCCGGTTGTCGGCGAACCAAGCGGCGGCGTCACGGGTGAGATCCTGACCATCGGCAAGGGTCGCGTAGGCGCGAACAATGTTCTGGCAATATTGGGCGATGGCGTCACCGAAAGCGTTATCGCCGACGAACGGGGGATGTTTTCTCCAGTCCTCCGCCAGACGTCCGAGGCCGCGCAATGAGAATGCTTCGACCATGGCTTCCTCAAGCCATTGACAGGGTGCGGCGGGCTTGGCGTCGGCTTGCCAACTGTTGGCAAACACATGGCCGAGTTCATGGCCAAACTGATACGCGAGCTTCGACCAGTCTCGCTCGCCGATATCGACGATGATCCATGCCACGCTGCTTCCGTCCGGGTGCAGCCAGATCGCGGGTTGGCCGGAGGTATGCGAGTCGACGCGCACGCGCGCTGGCTGTCGATCGGAGACAAGCCGGACGTCAGTCAGGCAGGAGCGCCGCATACGTTTGATGACCTGAGTGGCCGCGCCCTCCAACATGCGGCCCCAGTCACCGGCAAGCTCGATCGGAGCGTTAAGAAGGGTCGCAGAAGAGGCGTTTGGGTTTATCGGCATGGCGGCGTGACTGGTCTCCGAGTTGATCCTGGGCATCGCCGCGATTGATCCCGCCACAACGGTGCCAAGTACCAATTGCCGCCGCGTAAATAAAGTTGGCCCTTTGCCGGGTTCATCATCCAACCTTGGCGCCGATCGTCAGAGACACTTTGACACCTTCCGGCATGTCGCTTCTACCGTTGGCGGTACTTGATCAGATCTGGGGCAAGTCGGTGACGCCGGACCGCAGCATATTTACGTCCTCCAGCACAAATCGTACTTCCGCCTCATCGACGGTTGCCAGCCAGGCCTCTCTGTCGGTTACGCCGTACGAAATCAACAAACGACTTTCATCAGGATGCCAGGCCAGGCCGGCTGCGAATTCGATGCCCTTTTTGTTGAAGAAAAACGGGCGGGTCACTTTCTGTAGAGAGTTCTGTTTGTCGAACCATACGAAGCGGTGAAGATAGTAACGTCGATTTTCCGGTTGCCTCCATTGCACCTCGTGGATCAGGCACAGCCATCCTCCGTCGAACGCTATGAGCTGGCTGCCACCTCTGAATCGTTGCGCCGCAATCGGGGGCAAGGTTTCGCTGAGAGTGCGGGCCTGATCGTCGATGGTTCGGGTTGGATCGCATAGGTACATAAAGCGAAGCTCGTCTCCGCCTATATCCGACGGATTGGCCACCACTTGCGGCATCCAGTTTTTCTGATGAATCCGCTGCCCCGCCGGATGTAGAATGCGCCAGTCAGTAAGGTGGCAGGAACCACTTTCCTCGATCCGCGCTATAACCTGTTGGCACAGCGCGTCTTGCGAAAACTCGCGCACACACGCCGAGCCCCAGAGTTCACCATTTATCGCGAACAGACGCAGGTCCTCGAAACCAAGTACGCCTTTGTAGACAGGGTCCGGCATGTCGACCGGCGGCAAAATCTCGCTTGCTGATTGAATGTCCAAATCGTCGCTCAATCGGAGCAGAAAATTCCGGGTGCGGATTGCATCGCCGTTTGTTTCATACTGCAGCTCATCTTCCGTCATCGTGTAGTTCACGGTCCGCTGGGCGAGCACAATTTGCTTGCCTATTCTCGCCACCGACGGATTAGTTGGCCGGTAGCCGTCCGGCGCCGTGAAGCCCAGCGGACGGGCACTGAAGGACGGCATCAGGGCCAGGGCGGGCTGCACATAAAAGAAGGTGTTGGACCACGCCTGGTCTCTGGGACCGTCGCCAGCCCCTCTGTTCAGAGCAAGCCAGTTGCAGGCCGCGCGGCCGCGATCCTTCCGAGCGGGATCGCGGGCGTAATTCGCGACGATCGAATATTCCTCCTGGAGGCCGGTGGCATAGACAGAATCCTCTATGAAAAGGATATCCTGTTCAGGCCGCGCGATTGCCAGCCCGGCCTCACAGAAAAGCACGCTGGCATCGTTCATACCCTTTTCGCGATAATAACGGGCAAGGTCGTAAAGGGGCTCGGCGCGATGCGGTCGCTGGTTGAACGCGGCGAGTGCCTGTCGGACGAAGCCGGCATCGTCGCCCATCTTCTTCAGGCAGCGAGCCTCCTGCAGCCTGGCGTTCCACGCCTCCTCATCCCAGCCACCCATCGCGGCACGCTTGGCATAGGCGACCGCAGCCTCGGCTGTACGCCCGGCGTCGCGGTAGGATTGCGCCAAATAGAACCAGGAGCGATGGTTCTCTGGATCCTTTTCGAGGGCACCCAGCAGGAGTTTGATGTCCCGCTCGAACTTGTCGACCCGGTTCGAGCCTGTGGCGTGATCTTTATACCAAACCCCCCGAAGCTCCTTCGCGCCACCGGGTATGTCGATATATTCGTGGGTTACGCCATGGTAGCGCGCGCCGACATCGCGCTTGACCAAGCGCGTGTTCCAATAGGTAAGGCCCGAATCTGCCCGTTGCAGGAACCGATAGCCCGGTGCATCGAGCCGCTCGCGAAATGCCTTGTTTTCAACAACAAGCTGCATGTCCGCATCGTCGAACAGGAGATAGTCGTACGCAAGTGGCGAGGCATAGGCGTGGTCGAGTGCTGCATTGCGCGCTTGCCCGAAATTGTAGAAAGGAAACTCATGCAGTTCGCCCGGCAGATTGCGTGCGGCGAAGAAGTTGCGGATGAAATCCTGGGTTCCATCGGTCGAGCCGGTATCGCCAATGACCCAGCAATTGATGTGCTCCGCAACCGCGCCAAGACAGCGCTCGAGATTAGCCATCTCATTCTTGACGATCATGTTCAGACAAATTCGCCCGCCGTTTGTCATTTTCCGACTGCCCGCTCCTTGGATAATTGCGCACAGAGGCCGCCATATTTGCATTGCGGCTGTATAAGGGGCCCTCGATTGTCCCGGCTGGCCATGGACTAGCAGCTGTTGAATCTAGCTAGCCGCAGGCGCAATCGGATGCGGACTATGCCCCGCCAAGCTTTGGGTGTCTCAACTTCTTGCATGATCACTCATTTCATCGCCTGCTCTTCTACTTCGGTCGCAATCGACTCGTTGGAAAATGCCGGCGCGTGCCGTGTTAGCCAATGTTTGCGCCGGCGTAGAGGGATACTCTTTTTGGAGGAGCTTGCTCATACCAGCCATCGTCGGCATCAAACTTTTGGAGTATACGAGATTGCCGTGGTGTCAACGTAAGGTGTCTAAGTCACGGATTCCAATTGTCTTTCGTAACAAATTAAATCTACCACTCGCAGTTACCATTATAAATTGATCCATTTACAACCAGATTATTTCCAATTTACTAGACGTTTAGGTAACGAGAGTGGGCCACTGACTAGCCGAAGGGCGGCCGGGTCGTGGAGATCTGCAAAGCTAGGAGAATGTCGGGAGGGAGGCCACTTTGTGCGTCAGAGGCACAGGGTGTTTGCTTGCCACCATGGCGTCGTGCCGACTTCACCCGGGCGACGTCTTTCCGAAATTGATGTTCCTCGCATGTAGTTCGGGTCCCTCGCAAGTTGTCGCTGGCAAAGCAGTGCCACCGGG
The DNA here is from genome assembly GCF_020165375.1 of Mesorhizobium sp. BR1-1-4. NCBI lineage: Bacteria > Pseudomonadati > Pseudomonadota > Alphaproteobacteria > Hyphomicrobiales > Phyllobacteriaceae > Mesorhizobium > Mesorhizobium sp. BR1-1-4. Next base: position 22,795 of record NZ_JAIUIB010000019.1, read on the forward strand.
ATGGGGGGCGTTTTGTATCGCATCGGATCTCACGAGAGTCAGGGCAATGAAACCCGCGGCTCGGACAAGCGTCGGGTCAACCGGCGGTCCGGCGCTGGAGAGAGTTCTTCCACTGCATTGGAGCTTGGGCGCCAGGTGCCTCAACAGGCCACTGCCTCGATCAAGGCCGGACCGCCTCCTGTTCGAGACCCCGGCGTGGCCCTCCACGGCGTCTCCGAAATCCTCTTCGTTGATCCCAACGTATCCGATCTCGGCGCAATCATCCGGCATCTGAGGCCGGAGATCGGGGCGATCGTTCTCGACGCCTGGAGGCCAGCGGCGCGTCAGATGGCGGCGGCGCTGGTAGACCGTTCGGAACTGCGCGCGATCCACATCATCGCGCACGGCGCGCCTGGCCGGGTCGCCTTTGCTGCTGGCGACTGGTCGTCCCAGACGCCGGCAGATGAGGCGGGCGACCTCGCCACGATCGGCGGCTCGCTCGACGAAGGCGGCGCTCTCGGGCTGTGGAGCTGCCAGGCGGGCGCCGGCGCTGAGGGATCTGATTTCATCGTTTCGCTGTCTCGGGCGGCCGGCAGGCCGGTCGCGGCAGCGTCGCACAACGTCGGTGCGCATGTGCTCGGCGGATTCTGGGAACTGAACGTGCGGACGGAGGGCGCCGAGGCGCAGCCGCCGCTAACGGAGGTGGGCATGGGAATCTATGCGGGAATTCTGATCGCCGAGGTGATGGTTACCGGTACCTTGCCGGTCGGCAATATGGCCGGGTCGGTCACCTACTACATCGTCGACATGAACCAGAAGGCCATCGTCGGTCAGGTCATGTTGCCCAGTGCGATGCCGAAGGCAATGCCCGTGTCCATGGCGGTCAAGGTGCCGAACGCAACAGCCTCGCTAGCCATCGGCACATTCGACGCCGCCGGCGACTTCCAGCGTTCCAGCATCCTGGGCGTGAGCGCCTCCGCGGAGCCAACCGGAGCGCTTGGGCCGTCTAGCAGATGATCGCTGATCCTCCAGACCTCCCATTTCGCAGTGCCGGCACTGCCGGCCTTTGTCGTTCTCGTGAGCTGACTTCGAGTCAAAAGGACCTCGCCATGGCCCGCGTTTCTGAAATTCTCTTTGTCGACCCCTCCGCGCCGGATCTGGGGACAATCCTGACCAACCTGCGGCCGGAGGTAGAAGCGATCATGCTGGACGGCCACCGACAGGTGGCGCGCCAGATTGCCGAGACACTGGAAGGGCGCAGCGGGTTGGTCGCCGTGCACGTGGTCGCCCACGGCTCGCCAGGCCGAATGCATTTCAGCTCGGGCGACTGGTCAGTCGACATGTTGGAGGATGCGGCGGATGACTTCGCGGCTATCGGCAGGGCGCTGAGCATCGACGGCGATTTCAGGCTGTGGAGCTGCGAGACGGGCAAGGGCCAGACAGGCGAGACGTTTGTCGAGGCGCTGCATGATGCGACCGGCGCGGAGGTCATGGCCGCGGCAGGGCTCGTGGGCGCCGAGGCGCTGAACGGAGCGTGGGACCTTGTGTCTGATGGTGAACGGGTGATGCCGCCTTTAACTGAAATGGGGGTGAGAAGGTTCGCCGCCATTCTAAGTCTTGAGGTCACCCTTACCGGTTCGCTTGACACATCCATGGGGGTGTCAGGCGTGTTCCCTGTGCAATATTATATAACAAATTCATCTGACGTTATTGTAGGCAGTTTTACGTTACCTTCTAGAACATCAACAGGTAATTTTTCTTCTGTTCAGATGATTGCAGACGTGCCGGTAAGCGGAAATTATAATATTATAGCTCTGGTTCCTACCAACAGCGATGACAATAATTCGAGCTATACCGTTGTAGCCGCGGGCACCTTCACAATTGCATCCTCAGGGGCGGGAACGATTGCGAGCCCAGACACCAGTAATTCAAATGGTGTCTTCAGGCTCACAGCTGTTTCTTCTAGCAGCAACGCAGGCGCCACCGGTGCGACTGGAGCTACAGGTTCGACTGGCGCCACAGGCGCCACAGGTTCGAGTGGAGCCACGGGTTCTACTGGTGCGACCGGCCCGGTGGGTTCGACTGGAGCGACCGGCGCCGCTGGCGTCACCGGTGATACTGGTGCAACCGGAGCCACGGGTGCAACGGGTGATACCGGAGCCTCGGGTGCAACCGGCGATACCGGAGCCACGGGTGCGACCGGGGATCCCGGCTCAACGGGTGCCACCGGCGCTACGGGTGCCACCGGCGCTACGGGCGACACCGGTGCGACTGGGGACACCGGCGCCACAGGTTCAACGGGTGCGGCTGGCGC